>JANRLN010000393.1:0-19355 GCA_033762515.1 Planctomycetaceae bacterium | reverse complement strand
GCGGCGCCTGATACGATGCCATCCGTGGCTCTCCGAGGCGGTGCTCTGATGTCGTCAAGCAACATCAGTCTGCCCGAAGAGCCACGTTCATTGGGAGACCACTTTCCGAACGCAAAACTACGCGCTTTCCAGAAAGTGCAGATGAAGAATCACCGGATTTTCTACAGTACCCCCAGCATGAACTTGAAACTCACTCGCCTCGCGAAAGTCAATTCGTGCAATCGGCCGCAGTTGACGACGGTCCCGCCGCAGTTCGCGGAGACCGCCCCCGAGGTGCTGCTCGATTCAAATCCTTTGCCGATGGCCATGTCTGACTTGGGCATTCAGAGACCGTCCGTCGTCAACCGCGAGAGTCTCTTCTATGGGCGTGCACCCACACCGGAGAATTGGAACACACGTGTCAGCACAATCGATTGAGAAGCCCAGAGATGGATCGCCGGGCTTCACGATGAGATCACCGGCCGTCCTGTCGGGTGCGGTCATCGCTCGTGAATTCGCAACTGCGTGCGCGGTTTTCGACGCAGGCGGCCCAACTCTGGAGAGTCGGTCGTCCGCCCGACGCAGGTGGCTGCTTGGTTGGCCAGTGCGACGTGAACTTTCCAGATCTGCCAATCACATCCTGGGATTCAGATTGTGGGCTGTGTCGGTTGGATCTCTTACTCGCTCAACTTGCGACTGATGTCCGAAATCGTTGGTGCGACCAGCGCCGTCCAGCCAGTCTGGTGCGACGCCCCCATGCCGCGACCGGTGTCTCCGTGAAAGAATTCGTAGAATAAGACGAGATCCCTCCAGTGCGGGTCTTCCGCGTAACGGCGGTCGGCTCCGTGACAAGGTCGGCGTTGCTTGTCGTCGGCGAGGAACAGTGACGAGAGGCGGAATTCGATCTGTCGGGCGGCCTCCAGCAGCGTCACAAAGTTGCCGCTGCCGGTAGGACATTCGACTTTGAAGCTCTCCCCGTAGAAGTGGTGGTAGACTTCCAGCGACTCGACCAGCAGAAAGTTGAGGGGAAACCAGATCGGGCCGCGCCAATTGGAGTTGCCTCCAAACAGTCCGCTGATTGATTCTCCGGGGGTGTAGTCGACGCGATGCTCTTCGTCCCCGGTGTGCAGGATGTAGGGATGCTTCTCATGGACTTTGGAGAGCGAGCGAATCCCGTAAGGTGAGAGGAATTCGTTTTCGTCGAGCACGTACCCGAGAACCCGTTCGAGTCGTTCGCGCGACGGAATGGCCAGCAGACGCCGTTCATGATGGTTGCTGACGTCGAGTCCGCAGTAGTCGCATAGGGCGATGTGCTGGGCCAAATCCTCGCGATTCCTCAGGAACCACTCAAACCGCTTTTTGAATCCCGGGAGCCGATCGATCGTCCTTTGATCGAGCACGTATGCCGCGAACAGAGGGATGATTCCCACCATGGATCGCACGCGGAGCGGCTGGTTGACGCCGTCGGTGTGCAGATGGTCGTAATAGAAGCCGTCCAGCTCGTCCCAAAGTCCCGCGCCGTCGAGCGTATTCATCGCGTCGGCGATGGCGATGAAATGCTCGAAGAACTTCGATGCCATATCTTCGTAAGAGGCGTCTTCCAGGGCGAGTTCGAGCGCGATGGCCAGCATCGTCACGCAGTAAAAGGCCATCCACGCGGTGCCGTCAGCCTGTTCGAGGAATCCGCCGGTCGGGAGAGGTTTCGAGCGATCGAAGATGCCGATGTTGTCCAGGCCGAGGAACCCGCCTGAGAAAAGATTGTTGCCGCGAATATCCTTGCGGTTCACCCACCAGGTGAAATTCAGCAGCAGCTTCTGGAAGACCCGCTTGAGAAACATGCGGTCGCGTCCCGTCTTCCGGCCGGCAATTTTGTAGACGCGCCAGCAGGCCCACGCATGGACCGGGGGATTCACGTCCCCTAAGGCAAACTCATAGGCCGGGATCTGGCCATTGGGATGCATGTACCATTCGCGCAGGAACAGCAGCAATTGATCCTTCGCGAACTCCCCGTCGAGCTTGGCGAAAGGGATCATGTGGAAGGCCAGATCCCACGCGGCGTACCACGGGTACTCCCACTTGTCGGGCATTGAGATCACATCGCGATTGAACAGATGGTCCCACTCGTGATTGCGTCCCTTGAGCCGCTCAGCGGGAGGCCGCGGCTGGTCCTTATCTCCATAAAGCCAGTCTTTGATGACGTAGTGGTAGAACTGCTTGGTCCACAGCAGGCCGGCATTGGCCTGTCTCACGACCAATTCATGATCCGGAGTGATTCCCGGTGGAAATTCGGAAGCGTAGAACTCATCGGCTTCTCGAATGCGCTGAGCGAAGTTGCTCTCAAACGCGGGACCAAACGGCTCGCCCGAGACGACTCCGTGTTTCGCCAGCCGAAGCTGCAGCGTCACTTCCCCACCGGCGGGAATCTGGAGGAGGTAATGGGCGGCGACTTTCGTGCCAACCGGTTTTGGATTGACGGCGGCGATGTCGCGTTGAATCACGTAATCATGGAATCCATCCTTGAAATACTTGCCCGGCGCGGGTGTGTTGTAGAGCTTCGGGAAGTTGGTTTCGTTCTCAGTGAACAGCCATTTTGGTTCGACGCCGTTGGATGCGACGCCAGAGAAAATCCGCGAAGAGCCGAGAGATTCGTGTTCGGCGAAGAGCCCCGGATGACCATCGTTCCAGATGCGAGGTTTGGCCCAGCAGCCATCGTAATTGCAGCCCCAGCTCCAGGTGTTGCGATACCAGAACTGCGGCAACACGTGCAGAATGTGGTCATCAGGGCCGCGATTGGACACGGTGATCCGAATCAGGATGTCTTCCGGCCCGGCTTTGGCGTATTCGGCCTGAACATCAAAGTACCGAGCGTCATTGAAGACGCCGGTGTCCACGAGTTCAAATTCCGGCGCATGATAGCCGCGTTGCCGATTCTCTTCGACTAGGCGCTGATAGGGGAATTTGGACTGGGGGTACTTGTATAGAGCCTTGGCGTAGCTGTGCGTGGGGGTTGAGTCGAGGTAATAGTAGCACTCCTTGACGTCTTCGCCGTGATTCCCCTGGCCGTTGGTCAGGCCGAAAAGACGTTCTTTGAGAATGTCGTCCTGACCGTTCCACAGCGCGAGGCAGAAGCACAGTCGGCACTCTCGATCGGTCCAGCCCAGCAGACCGTCCTCCCCCCAACGATAGGCTCGACTGCGGGCCTGTTCGTGCGTGAAGTCATCCCAACAGTTGCCGTGAGGGGAGTAATCCTCGCGAACCGTGCCCCATTGCCGCTCCGACAGGTAGGGCCCCCAGCGTTTCCAGTTTTCCGCGCGTGACGCGTCATCCTTCAAACGTTGCAACTCTGCGGTCATGCCGGGGCCTCAAATTTCTGAATCCAGCGACGAACGAGGGCTGCGACCCTGAACAGCCGCCGCGCCGGTGCAGAGTGTAGCCGGGTCAGGCCCACGAATGCCACAACGCACACACCCACTCGCCGCGGATGTCCGTGCGCGACGCCGCACGGACAACGAGAAACCGCGGAGCTCCGGTTCAGCTTTCATCGCTGGGGACGTCCCGTTAGGCTCTGAGGATTCCGCTCGCAGTGTTCGACGCGGTCGTCCTCTGGAGGGTTCTCGTGTCGGCGCCATCCCCTAACGACACTTTTCCATCACAGTCGCCAGCGCTCTCCGGGAGCAATGCGGACCCAGTCTCTGCTCCTTACGGAACGGCGACTGGGGCTCCCCAGCAAACGATCAGTTCCGCGGAAATGTCGGTGGCGAAGATCCTGGCGGCGGCCGGTTCAGCGGCTTCGCCGCAGACGGTCAGTTCCTCCGAAATGTCGATCCACGCGATCAAGGCCGCGGCAACGAGCGCTCAATTTCCGGGGCGCACTGTCGGCCGCTACCAGTTGCTGCATGAGCTGGGTTCCGGCGGCATGGGAACCGTGTACAAGGCGTTCGATCCGCAGATCGAACGAACCGTCGCGCTGAAGGTCATTCGGGGCTTGGGACCTGGTCAATCTCAGGCGATGCGTCAGCAGTTCCTGCACGAGGCCCGCGCGGTCGCCAAACTGGAGGGGGCTGACGGGATCGTTTCCGTCCTCGACCATAACTTCGATCAGGACGCCGGCGAACTCTTTTTCACAATGCGCGTCATTGATGGCGGAACGCTCCGCCGCAAGATGCTGCCGGATGCCCCCTGGGCGCCCGCCGACGCGGTCGCACTCGTCCTGCGACTTGCCCGCGCGATTCAACAGGCGCACGACGTAGGAGTCGTCCATCGGGATTTGAAACCCGAGAATGTGCTAATCGACGCCCTAGGTCATCCCTGGGTGACAGATTTCGGGATCGCCTGGTCTACGGACGCCGCCACTGCAGAATGGCGCACTGATCGGGAAGCGGTCGCGGGCACGTTGAACTATATGGCGCCTGAGCAGGTGCGCGGAATCGCAAAGGCAATTTCCCCGAGGACTGATATCTATGCCTTGGGGGTGATTCTCTACGAACTCCTCGCGGCCCGGCTGCCGTTCGTTCCAAGCTCCGGCGACGCCGATCCGATCGCGACTCTGGAACGGGCCATCGTTCTCCAAACCCCCTTTCCGGCCAGCGCGTACGCGCCCGAAGTCCCCTCGGCTCTCGATGCCGTTGTTCTCAAATGCCTCGCAAAGGAGCCGGTTGACCGTTATGCGTCTGCGACCGCGCTCGCCGACGACCTGGAACGGCTGCTCGACGGACATCCGGTGGCGGCGGAGTCGGCGGCGGTTCCGCTGCAGATCTGGCAACGCTGTCGTCGACAAGCCGCCTACGCGAGTCTGACGGTTGGGGCCGTGGTGCAGTTTCTACTCGGAGTTGGCTGGGGAATTTTCGCGTGGCTGCTCGCCGGCTTGGTCTTGCGTCAGCGACGGGTCCTGCCGACACGAAACGCTCTGAAACCGACGAAAACGTCTGTCGGTGCGGCCATCGGGGTGGTGTCGGGCATTCTTGTCTGGGGAGTGTCTTACTCACCGGCATTGCAGGATTTTGAGCGACGGATGCAGGACGCCCAATTCCATGATCGCGGCCCGCGGGTGACCCATGCACCGATCACAATTCTGGCTCTCGACCGAGCCTCCCTGGATGAATTGACTGAGCCGCTTGTCTTTCTCAGTCCCAAACTCGCGGAAGTGATGCGGTACTTGAGTGAGCAAGGGGCGACGGCTATCGGATTGGATTTTCTCATTCCCAGCGCTGCCGCCGGGGGACCCTGGCTGCAACCCGGACAACCGGGTGACGCCGAAGAACTGGGGCGCGCCGTCGGGGAGACTGGCAAGGTCGTATTGCCGGTGCTGTATGACGCTCCCACGGGCATTCCCGGGGGCAGCCGGACCGAACCTTTGCCTCAGTGGCTGGCCAAGCACTTTTTGATGCCGGAATGGAACGACCTCGGAGTCGTCAATTTGACGGCCGATCGCGATCAAATCCTGAGACAACAGTCACTGTGGACGAACGATCCCGCGGGGTCCGTTCCTCATTTTTCTCTGGCGATCCTCGGACGCCACCGTCAATGGGACGGTCGGCGACTGGAATCGCCGTCGGGGCGCAGTGAGCTGCCGAATCTCCCCTCGCAGGTGATCGTCAACTATGCCGGACCGGCCGGAACGTTTCCGATGGTCTCGTTTCGCGATGTGCTCGCGGCGGCGCGTGGCGAACGCAATGATCCCGCATTCGATCAACGCTGGCGCGGGCAGATGGTCCTGATTGGCACGACAGATCTTTCGCTGGGAGACCGGCACTTGACCCCCTACTCTCGTCGGCCGCCGACGCCGCTCTGGAGGGCGAGCCGTGCGCGAGGCGCCGGCGGAACAGTTGAAGACGAGTGGATGGCCGGAGTCGAACTCCAGGCCAACATTGTCGCCACCATTCATGACGAAGCCTGGATGACTTCGTTGTCACACCCTGCGTGGGCGACCGCGTGGATGTTGCCCATGGGAGCCATTCTGGGCGGATTCGTCAGCCGTCGTCGGTTGCCGCAGATACTTTCGACGATCTTTCTCGTTCAGGGGCTGTGGTGGTTTCTGACAGGCTGGCTGTTTCAAACCGCGAACATCGCCTTGCCATTCTGCGGGACATGGCTCCTGTGTTTCGCCGCACCATGCGCTGTGCTGCTCTGGCGAAGCGGCAAGCGACCTCCCCGAGCAGCACAGCGTCTGGTTGAAGGAAGGGCCACCTGACGATCTTTTCGAAGTCGCAAAATCTTGGGGAATGCCCGCCTGCACGTTTTGACGGGGGTAGGCGGTCCCACGTATACTCCTGCTTGCGGAATCTTCATCAACGCTACTCGAATTTCGGGCGGCAAGAGGAGGAATTCACCGCAGGCCACAGCGGCGTTCAGAAGGTGCAAAGCGCATGAGCACCGAGACGATTGACCAGTTGTTGCAGCAAGCCCGAACGCTTTCGCGCCGTCGCGAGTATGCCGCCGCTGCGACGCTCTATCGCGAATTGCTGGATCTGGACTCAGATTCCGTGGCCGGACACGAAGGACTGGCCATGGTCTCATTCGTCTCCGGGGAATACGACATCGCAGTCGCAGAGTTCCAGCGGCTCCTTCAATTGGAACCCACGGAGGTTCGGCACTACATTAACCTGGGCGCCGTTTTCAACCGCATGGGGGACCACACCAAAGCGGCAGACATCCTCCGCAAGGCGATTCAACGCGATCGCCGCAATGCCGATGCCTACTACAACTTAGGAATCGCCCATCGCAAGTTGAACCAGCTGTCGATGGCAATCTCCGCCTATCGGGAAGCATTACGGCTGAATCCACAGTTCGCGGAAGCCTATCAGAATCTCGGCAACGTTTATGCGGAGATGAACAACCAGACGTTGGCGATCTCAAATTTCAAGAAGGCCTTGGAAGTTCGCCCGGACTTTGAAAAGGCACGCGTCGCGCTGGAACGGGCCGAGGACGCGATGAAAGAAGCGAAAGCCTCAACCAGTCCGTTTGGTCGGCTGGTGGGCGCCGCCGACGCGTCATCCGTACGCATGGCGATTTGCGACCAACGTGAGCTAACCGCACCCGAGCGAATGGTGGACCGGCAGCAGGTGCGGCGACTCGGCGACGAACTCCATTCGCTGACGAGCGACTGCCTCGATTTCCTGAAGACCCGCTATGAACCAGCGATCCTGGACCTGGAACGGTCCGTCGCGGAAGGGGACCTCGGCGGACTCGGCTTTTCGCGTTCCGCCCGAAATTTCGCCGAAGCGGTCGAGGGCTGGCTCCATGTGCGTGGGCAGCTCAAGCGCAAGATGCTTGAGTTGCTCGCACATGAAGAAGCCGTCAACACTCCCGGCGGCTTGCTCGATTGAGTGACCACGGGCTTTGCAGCGTTCAGTTTTCCCCCGAGCAATACGGGGCAGTCCGTAAGAGACCGGCGGACGGCCTAACGATTCGGCACCAGGACTGGTCCGGAAATCGTCGGCGTCGCCGCCGCGGGCGCCGGGCTCATCGGGGTGCCGTAATAGGGCGTCCCGTTAACGTCCTGGACGGGAACATACGTCGGCGAGCTGGGCACAAGCTGGTAGCCGGGAGGCACCATGAACTGCTGTTGCGGCGGCGCCGTCGGAGTCGACCAGACACCCGCGGGGACAACGAGGTTCCCCGAGACAGCCATCGACCCTGAGGATTGTGGCAAGCCGACGCCTGGCTGTTGCGTTTGCGACAGTTTCAGCATGGTCGCCTGATCGTGATAGCGATGCCAGAACTGCTGGGAATACGGGAGAACCGGCGAAGCACCCCAACCACCTGCGGTCTGCGACTGCGACAGGACGTCCTTATAATTGTAGGGACGATAGAACGCATGGCCGCCGTAAGCGGGGATTTCCTGGAAGTAGCCGTGAACCCAGTTCTGATTCGAATCGAAGGGGTAGCGCTGTTCGTACTGCCCTTCGAAGCCGTACTGGTTGTAGGCGTTGCTTAAGGCGGGATAGTTCGGCGTCTCGGACGGGGCTGGCTGCCCAACCTGCATGGCCAGTCCCAAGGCGATCATCGTCATACCGGCGGGCATGGTTGCTTCCCCACTCCCCAAGGGCGAACGCAATTCAGGATTGTCGCGCACATCCGGCGCGGTCCCTGTCTGTCTATCGGTCAATTCGCCCGGCATGTCCGACAGTTCTTGCCGGACTGGGTCAGAAGCTGGAACTGATTTTTGAACCAGCGCCGTTAAAGTCCCCGCGGAAAATCGATTCGCTGGGAGTCCCGGTCCCCGCCGGACGGTCGAATTCCGTGTAGGCTTTCGCTGTTGACCGGAACTTCACACGTTCACGCCTCGCAGTCGGGCGTGATCTTGGCACCTTGCGGCGGATGGATCATGGTATTGAAGACATGTGCGCTATCGATCAGCAGCCTAACGCTCGCTGCTGCAGTCGCTTGGGGCGATGCTCCGGCCCCGATTCCTCCATTGCCCCCTCCGACGCCGGTCGATTCGAATCCCCTTCCTGCGGCCCCCCCGCCGGGAATCGTCGACACTCCGAGGGAATCGGTTCCGCCGAGCGTCGATCCTTATCGGCAGAATTTACCGTTGATTCCCTCCCCTGATCCGCAGATGACGGGCTCTGTCGTGTCTCCGGGCTGGTCTGGCGCCGCAGCCGCGACGGGAACCTGGGGGGCCGGACCGGCTGCTGGGTATGGCCCTCACTGGGCGCCGGGTGGATACGAGTCGCGAATTGGTTCTCCGTACCTCTACCACGATCCCAACGGGGGCCAACACGTGGTCACCGGAAATCCTTACTACGATCACTTCGGTCCCGGTTTCCATCGTGAGTCGCTGCACGGTCACTATCGCTTCCCCTACTACAACTACCGCGCCCCGTGGTACTACCCCGGCCGCGCCGTCTACAATCGCGATACGAACTTCCCCTGGTAGGACCAACCTCTGCCTGTCGCGCTGGTCGAGACAATCTGCCGCTCACCACAAGCACCGCGATGAGATGTGCCGCTTGAGGCCAATGGCAGATCTCATTGGCAAAGTCCCGAACTTGCAGTTCGTCGATGCCCGGCGTTGCTCAACGCCGGGCATCTTGGTTTGTGGTACGAACCAGTTCGACGGAACCGCCAATGAGTCGTTGAACTCCGTGACGTTTGGCGTCGTGGCAAGCGAAGAAAACGCTCACCTACATCAGTACAGTATCTTTTCAGCAAGATGAGATGCCTATAATGCGTGGGTTGTGTCCGACGCGTGTTCGCTTCGCGTTTGGGCGTGGATTCCTGCGCGGAGATGTGAGTGCCGGCGCCCGATTCCCCCGTGACCCGAGCCAGTCTGCTGATGCGACTCCGTGATCACGGAGATCATTCAGCTTGGCGCGAGTTCGTGGATGTTTATAGCCCGGTCATTTATGGGTTCGCGCGAAAGCGCGGCCTGCAGGACGCTGACGCCGCCGACCTGATGCAGGATGTGCTGCGTTCCGTGACGGGAGCGATTTCCCGGCTCGACTACGACCCCAAACAGGGAAGTTTTCGCGGGTGGCTGTTCACGATCACGCGTAACAAGGTGTTCAATCACCTGTCCGCTCGGCGCGGAAAAGCCCGCGCGACCGGCGACACCGCCACGCACGCCCAATTGTCCGCTCATCCCGACGCAGGGCCGAGTCTCGACGACACTTGGGAAAACGACTACCGCCGGCAGATTGCCGCACTGGCGATGAACGAACTGCGGGCAGAGTTCCAACCCAAGACCTGGGATGCTTTCTGGCGCACCGCCGTCGACGGCGAATCTGCGGGAGAGGTGGCCAGCGCGTTAAAGATGAGTCCCGGCGCGGTATACGTTGCTAAGAGCCGTGTTCTGGCCCGGTTAAAAGAAGAAGTTCAACGCCGCCTCGCCGAAGACGAGGAAGAGTAACCATGCTTCCTGCCACCCCCGCTGAGTGTCCCTGCCGCGACGAACTTCAGGCTTTGCTTGACGGCCGGTTGTCGGAAAGTCAGCAGGCGGAGATCGTCCGCCATCTGGACGAATGCGCCGAATGTCAGCAGGCTCTCGAAGGAGTCGCCGTCTGCGAATCAGCGGTGTGCCAACTCGTCCAGCACATCGATCGCGACCGACCTGATGCGAAGTCCGCCTTTTGGCCGGCCGTGGAACAGCTCCGGGACGGTCTCCAGGAGACGATCATCCCACACCACCTCAGCGACGCTGATCGGTTGGCCCGCTCAGGAGACGTGAAACTCGACTTCCTTTCGCCACCTCAAGATCCGGCATATCTCGGTCGTCTGGGGCACTTCGAAATCTCGCGCGTGATCGGCCACGGCGGGATGGGTATCGTCCTCGAAGCCTACGATTCCCACCTGCAGCGCACGGTCGCCGTGAAGGTGTTGTCGCCGGATCTGGCCAACGACGAAGTCGCGAGGCAGCGCTTTTGCCGCGAAGCTCGCGCCGCGGCATCGATCACCCACGAACATGTGGTCGCTGTCCATCAAGTCGAGAAGACATCGGACTCTGAACTCCCCTTCCTCGTGATGCAGCTCATTCAGGGCGAGACGCTGGAACGGAAGTTGGCGCGGGACGGTAGACTGCCGCTCCCGATGATTCTGCGGATCGGCCTGCAAACGGCGGCCGGCCTGGCGGCGGCGCATTCCGAGGGGCTCATTCATCGCGACGTAAAGCCGGGAAATATCCTGCTGGAGCAGACCACGGGACGCGTCAAACTAACCGACTTCGGTCTGGCGCGCTGCATCGAAGACGTCAAGATCACCCGAACGGGGTTTGTCACGGGGACTCCGTTGTACATGGCCCCCGAACAAGCCCTCGGCAGCGAAATCGACGAAAGGGCCGATCTCTTCAGTTTCGGCGCGGTGCTGTATGAGATGTGCGCGGGGGAGCCCCCGTTCACAGGCAACACTCCCCTCGCGGTTCTGAAACAGATTACCGACAGCCCGGCTCGACCGGTTCGCGCACTGAATCCCGAGATTCCAAACTGGCTGAGCGACTTGATTCAACAGTTGCTGGCCAAGCGCCCGGATCAGCGACCAATTTCCGCCAGCGTGGTGGCCCAGATTCTCGCCGATCGGCTGGCGGTGATCGAACCCGTCGCAGCTCTCCAAGTCCCCGCCGTGCATACGAGCGGCGCGTGCCAGACCGCCAAGCGCCAACAGGCCCGCGCCCGGTGGATGTTCCTCGCCACCGGAATCGCCGTCGGAGGCGTGATTGCCCTGGCGGCGCTGCTGCCGTTCGTGGGTTCTCCCCGAACTCCCAGCGCGTCGGCAACCGACGCTCCCGTCGGGCCGGCCGCGGTGACGACGCTCGCCGGAAACGCAGGTCCGGTCTGGTCAGTGGCCTTCTCGCCGGATGGGAAGATGCTGGCCATGGCAATCGACGACGGTACGGTCAAGATGTGGGACGTCGACAGCGGCAGTCTGAAATCAACCATTACAGTGCACAACGGACCTGTTTGGGCGACCTCGATCTCGGCTGCCGGCCGGATGTTCGCCGCGGGTCATGATGACGGTGCAGTCAACATATGGGACACGGAAACGGAGACGAAGCTGCGGTCCTTCCAAGCCGATGGACCGGTGCGAACCCTGGCGTTTGCCCCCCAGGGAACCCATCTTGCCGTGGGGAGCCGGACAGGCCAAGTTGCGATCTGGGATGCTGAGACCGGAGAGCGGATCGTCACCACCGACGGTCATCACGGGGTGGCGGTGGCGGTGGCTTATTCACCTGACGGCGCAATCCTGGGTTCCGCCAGCGGCGACAAGACGGCACGACTCTGGAACGCCGAAACAGGCCGCGAGCGGATCCGTCTGGAAGGACACAACGGCGGAGTTTACGCCATCGCGTTTTCCCCTGACAGCCGTCTTGTCGCAACCGGAGGCTGGGACCGGACGGTGCGATTGTGGGACACGACTTCGGGAACGCCCAAGGGAGTCTTGGTCGGGAACGACGCCGACGTGTGGTCCGTGGCTTTTTCCCAGGACGGGTCGGTGATCGCTTCCGTCGGCGAAGATCGCATCGTACGGCTGTGGAACACCCGAACCCTGGAACCCCTTCCGATCCGCCGCGGCCACACCGGCACGCTGTACGCAGCAGCAATCTCATCGCGCAATCAACTGGCGACCGCGGGCCGCGACGGCACGGCGAGAATCTGGGATCTCAATGAAACGTCGGCCTCGAAATAGCGAGTAACGACGAACCGGTCAGGGAATCGGCGTTCGCGACTCGCGCGCCGCCACGCGCGATGTGTCATTTTTTCTTGCGTTTTCCCGCATCGTCGAACAGATCGTATCCGGCGTCCGCAGAGAGCATCCCCTTCCAACGCCCCCGTTCTTCGAAGAGCAGGCTCTCCGAACTCAACTGCATCCGCGGCAGGCCATCAGGATCGACGATCATCAGCTTGGCGTGTCCCAGATGCGAAGTCATGAGGAGCATCCGCGGCTTCCCGTATCGATCGACGATCCGCAACTCGCGAACATCGAGTTGATCGACCACCGGCATTGCCGCTCCGGCGGCCGCAACGCCAACAAGGCTCACCGTTAAGATCGCCAGTCCCCACTGCCGGTAGCGCAGGCGGCGCTCCAGCATTGCGATGCGGGTGGTGAGGGCTTCCATATCGGTCGACATGGTCCGACTCCGACATCTTCGACAACGACACGGCGGCGACACGCACTTGCCGCGGACGTGAGATTCTCAATCAGCCACGGGGTCTCTCCTCCTGCTCACCCCTCAAGGCGCGGCGATGTTCGTGCTTCTGTGGCCATCAAGCCAAGAAAGCAGCAATGTTCTCCTGGTAAATCTTTGTCGCGGCGGATAGCGCAGGAAGCACTTTCGACGGCGCGGACACTCCCCATCGATTCAAGTCGCAGAAGACCGCTCTCGTCCTTATTCCACCCCCAGCCAGCCCCCCCCTCGCACCAATTTCTCAAAGAAACTGAGTCAGCAGCCGTTGAGACCGTCGCGGGCGGTCAGCCCTAACCGGATGGAATCACAAAAATGTAAATGCGCATCCTATGTTCACTCACAAGTCACCTTGACCATTGACAAAAACATGTACTTGCGTATCATATCCGGTGACCCGAGAGAAGTAGTTTCTCGGTCGTTCGAAGCAGAACTTTTTCCCATGGGTTTCCCAATTTCCCGCTGAGCCATGACCATGACCAGCCGCATTCTCGCCCCGGGGCCTCATGACAATGTGTTGCGGACGACCGAGGGAGCCTTGGTCAACGTGCCCAAAGGTTGGAGGCGTCTCCCTCCAGGTGACGCCACACTGACGCGTCGTGTGAAATCCGCTGGAGAACATTGGGTAGTGCGAGAGGTGCGCGGCAAGCGGGTCTATTCCCGGGGGGTTTGGGCTCCATCCGAGACGATCCGGCGAATTCGGGCGGAATTGGCCGCTGAACGCTCGACACCGGCATACGCTCGCCAGCAGGCGGCGCAGGCACGCCGTCGCGAACGGGTGCAAGCCGGCTATGTCGAGGAATTTGCCGCCGCGATCGTTGAGTTCCTGAAGTTCCCGGAGCAACACCGCGAAACCGCGATTCGCCTGGCGCGGGCGGTCGCGGCCCACGCGACACCGATCGGGAGCGGTACGATTGCACGTACGCAACGCGTTCCGATTTCCAGTCGAGCGTCGATTGCCGTCTTCGCCTGGCTGCGTCATCACACGACCAATTACGACTGGCTGCCGATTCCGAGACAGAAAGGAAGCCGGCGCGCCGTCCGCCGCGAGATGGCCCTGCGGTCGAAGCGCCTGCTGGATCACTACCGCAGGGGAGATCCAGCCCCGTCGGACTGCCCTCTGCAACGGGCGCTTGATGGAAAATCGCTTGGACGGAAAAAGTTGCCTCTGATCATTGCGTCGGCAGAGCGGGAGCCGAATCGAGAAGCGGTTCCGTGAGCGGGCGGGCCTCATGGCGTCAGATTTCAAGTTCTCCGAATTGAGTGCCGGCCCGGCGCGGTCAATCGTTCGACCGAGATTGGGAATCGACTTTCGGCAGCGTATTGGTCGGCTTCAACGGCTGGACCGGACATGGTGACTTGCCGCCACTTCGACGCCCGTATGTCGGCATGGTATCGTGGGACGTCATTCTGCGGTGTTGTGCCTGAGCGACGGAATTTGGAGTCCGATCAGCAGGATCTTACTGATGGCAGCGCTTGCCGGTTTCGTGATCGCCTGGAGTCTTTTCGCCCCTCCCGCGGCGCCATCGATTCGCATCCAGGGCGAACCAGTTTCGGCGGAAGCGTGGAAATTCCTCTGGCTGACACGCGGACTGACGGACGAAGCCTCGCCCGAAATTCGGCGTCAGGTTGAAGAGCAACTGATTGAGCGCGAACTGATTCGCCGGTTCCTGGCTGAGCGCAAGGTGGACCCCCCGGCCGACCTGCTGGATTTACGCGTGTTCGAGTTGGAAGAACTGATCCGGCGGCGCGGCACAGAACCCGCGGCGCTGTACGCCCGGTTGGGATTGTCGGCGGAGGGAGTCCGTCGAGAATTGGCGCTGTCGGTTGCATGGGAGACTTACATCGAACGCACTGTCACGCCGCAGCAACTGCGAGAGTTCTTCGAGACACGCCGTGCTGAGTTCGACGGAACACGAGTGAGGCTGCGGCAGATCTTTCGGAAGGCGACCACGCCTGCCGAGGTGGCTGCGGCGGAATCACTATTGGCGCGAACACGGGAAGAGATTGCGGCGGGCCGCTTGACGTTTGAGGCGGCCGCCAAGGCCCATTCACAGTCGCCGACGCGTGAGCGTGGTGGGGACGTCGGCTGGATCGTAGGAACGGGTCAGTTGCCGGAGAACGTCGCCAGCGCGGCATTACGGCTGTCACCCGGCAAAATGGCGGGGCCGCTTCCATCACCCATGGGAATGCATCTTGTTGAGGTGACCGAACGGCAGGAGGGACAGCTGAGCCTGGAAGATGCCCGGCCGCAATTGCTCGAGCAACTCGCCCGGACGCGGTGGTCAGAGACAATCCGGCAATTGTCTCCCGCGACGAAAATCGAACGGGAACGTTAGTGTTCCCTGAATTCCCACCGAATGTGCTGCCCAATCTTCGTAGAGAAAATTCGTGCGCCGCAGAATTCCTGTCCCTGCGGTCGAACGTTCCCGCAATGTTTGACACAGAGACCAGCGGTTTGCCCGCGATTTCCGCTGCCGCAGAGGTGGGAACTTGCGGACACTGTGGTGGTTGATCTCTGTTGTTCAGCATGACCGACAACAACGAACTTCCGAGCGCCCCAAGCCGGAATGCGAATTGCAGCGCTGGCCCGCCGACTTACAATAGAAGTTGTCGAGTCGACCAAAGCGATCCGATGCGATCCCACGGTGGAATCGCCAGGTAGGCCGTTGAGATTGAGCTGGCCGAAAGGGATGACCATGCACCGCTCCACTTCCTGTTTGGCTGGGTGGTTGAATAGCGCTGCGGCAGTCCTCATCCTGGCCTCGAATGCGTCCGCCCAGCCGGAGTTGATTTCGCCGGAAGAGCGAGCGAACAGTTCAGCCCCGGCTGCGAACTCGCTCACGCCGCCTCCGTTACCGATCGATGACGTCCCAAAGGCGTCCGCCTCACCAGCGACGCTTCCGGAGTTGCCACCGGCTCCACTGCCGGCGAGTCCTGATGCCGTTCAGACTCCGCCGGCCGAGGAGGGAGTGATTCCAAAGCTTTCGGCTTCGGAACTGGAATCGCTGGTGGCGCCGATCGCGCTTTATCCCGACGACGTCCTCGACAACACCCTTGATGCGATCCAATTTCCCACGTCGATTCGCCAGGGAGCGAACCTGCTGAGGAACAAGGATACGACTGAGCAATCCGAAACGATGAAGCAAGGGTTCCCACCCAGCATCCTGTTCCTGCACGACAAGCATCCCCAGATCCTCCAGGACCTGGACGACAATCTGCTGCTGATGTCGCGTCTGGGTTTGGCAGTGAAGTCACAGCCGGATGACGTCGTGGCAGCGATTCGGACGGTACGCTCGCAGGCTGCGGCATTGCAGGCTCAAACGGGAGTGACGGCCGCTGAGGGGACTGCGGCACTGCCGCCTGGCTCAACAGGAACTTACTTCGCAGATGGCGGCGCCTATGCGGGGACGAGTTATCCGTCGTACGGCTACTACACCTACGGCCTGCCCAACTACGTCTATTGCGATCCCTATGGGTACGGCTATCCGTACTATGGGTATGGCTACTATCCCGGTTCCATCCTGGCACAGGTCACGCGGCTGACGCTGGGAATCCTCTACCTGACCAATGGACCGTATTATCCCTACGCTTACGGAGACTACCCGTACTACGGCTTTGGAGGGTACGGGTACTACCCCAACTACGGCTTTGGTTACTATGGCGGGTATAGCGGCTACGGCGGCTTTTATCCGTCACAGGTTACGAACTACGTCGGTCCGCTCGGGGGATACGGCACGGTCGTGGCGAGTTTCGCAAATGGACCGGCTGGGGCAGTTTTCCGTAACGGTTACAGCTCAGGTGTCTTCAGCGGACCAAACGGGCTCGGGAACTTCAACGCTGCGAGCCAGTCGGTTCGGTTTAACAACGGTGTCACGGCGTTTGGAGCCGGGCGCGGTGCGGCGACGATCAACTTCGCCAACGGCCGCTCGGTCGATCTCGCAGGAGCCGGCATCGCCGGGAAAACCCGAGTCGGCAACACAACATTCTTCGGCGGCGCCGGATCCATCGCTGCTCAGGGTTCGGGTGGTCGGGGCGGCATCGCTTCGGGCTGGATCAACGGGAATGCGACCGTCGTGGGCAACGCCGCCTCGTGGCACACACAAGCTGCCGGGAGCGTGCTCGGTAATAGCGGCATCAATGCTCTGGGCACACACACGGGAAGCGGTTCACTGGTGGGATTTGCCGACGGGAGCATCGGCTGGAACCGCAGCGGCACGACGACGCTGAACGGCGTGCGCGGCGGAGTGACGGCGACGCATAACGGCTCGGGAACATTCGTCGGCGGCGGCAAGGGAAGCTATCTCGGATCGACTTCCATTCAGGGAAGCGGTGGACGGGGAGGTACGATCAATACGACTTTCGCCAATGGAGATCTGGACGTCGACATCACGCGAAACAATCCGCGAGTGGGTTCCGGTTCGGGACTTGCCGCGCGATCAACTCTGGGATCGGCTGCTCCCGGACGGTCAGAGGCGGCTCGGGTGTCAAAGATTGCCGATCGAAACGGCCTCGGCAACGGGGCCGCGGACCGGTTGTCGAGCGTTAAGGGAAGTGGAAGTCCGTTGACGGTCCGGGGGCAGGACAGTCTGTTGGGAAATGGTTCGCCGCAGAATTCGACACCACGATATGCCAGTGCATCTCCCCTTGGCGGCACATCCAATCTGCGGGACTACTTCGCCCGTCCGGGGGCATCCGGCGCCACGTCCATGAGCAAGTTCGCCGCGCCGCAGTCGAGCGGTTGGGGCGGTGCCGATCTGATTCCAAACGGCAAGCAAGGACTCGCCTCAGGTCGCAATCTGACTTCTCGACCGGGAGGCAATGACGCGCTGACCACGCCGCGATCCCTCTTGGGAGACCGCTTCGGCGGGTTTGGTTCTCTGTCGCCGGCGGGCGAACTGGGGAATCGTCCGGAGATCGGTCGTTCCGGAGCAACGGGTCTGGGGGCTCGCGACCTGGGCAATCTCCCGTCGCGAGGGAATACGGGGAACAGCGGGCCTGGACTCAGCGCGTTGGGGGATCGTCCTTCCTTGCGGAATGGGCTCGGAAGCAGCAGCAACTTTGCTCCCGGGAACGAGATCGGAAACCGGCCGCTGGGATCGGGCCAATTGGGAAATAGCACGCTCGGCAACGGGCCCCTACGCGGGTCGCTTGGCGGCGGCGCCCCAAGGGTGGATTCGCCTCGCCTGCAATCGTCTCCCGGCGGTATCGGCTCGGGTAACCTGGGAGGTTCGCGGCCGACATTCGGCGGGAATCTCGGCGGCAGCAACATTGCCAGTCCGCGTCCCTCGCTCGGAGGAGGCAACCTGGGCGGCGGCAATATCGGTGGCTCGCGTCCCAGCTTCAATGGCGGGAATCTGGGCGGGTCCCGACCATCAATTGCAGGGGGCAACCTGGGCGGCGGGCGACCTGCCATCAGCGGCGGGAATTTCGGCGGCGGCCGCTCTATCGGTGGAGGCAACATCGGTGGTGGCCGCGCCCTCGGTGGTGGCGGTTTCGGCGGAGGACGGGGCTTCGGGGGCGGGGGCGGGGGACGTATTGGCGGACGACGCTAATCTGTCTCCATCCGCGCGTTTTTCTCGGGTATCTTCGCACTTTCGCTCGGGGAAAAATCGCCCGAAAGCGGGGAGCAGATCGAACCACGGGCTGGAGTCGAGGGCGATCCACCCTTCTTTGGGCATCTTCACAGGCCTGGGTCCACAGCGAAATTGGGGCCTGCATTACAGATTTCCCACCTGCGGTGATCCACGCGGCGATGCCCTACGTTACACTGCCGTGCCTGACAACCTGACCGCTGGTGCGAGGAACGTTGGCGATGCTGCGATGCGGCTTGAGTCTCAGTAGGAACGTCCCATCGTGGATGTTGGCTGCGGGCCTGTGCTTGGCCGTAACCGGTAACGCGTGGGCCGCTTTGCCAGAACAGATTCCGCTGCAACGACCCGGGGATCGGGAGTTCATTCTCGATAAGGCCGAGATGTTGTCTGACGCGGAGGAAAAGCAGATCCGGCAAATCGCGGATCAGCTGCTCACCGACAAAGCCGCCCCAATCATTGTCGTGACGATCGAATCCATGGGGGATTACGGGGGAGCAGGTCTGCGCATTGAAACCTTCGCGCGGCTATTGTTCGATCAATGGGGCATCGGCCCGGCGAACATTGGCGACACCGCCTGGAACCATGGAATTCTGCTCCTGGTTTCGCAGGGAGACCGCAAGGCGCGTATTGAACTCGGTGCGGGTTGGCGGCGTGATAAAGACAGCGTCGCCCAACAGATCATGCAGGACCAGATCATCGCACGCTTCAAGCAGGGAAAATACTCTGCAGGCATCATTGCCGGAGTCGAAGCCCTCGACAGAATGGCGCGTGATTTGAAATTGCCTACGAAACCCGTCCCGGCATCGACCTATTGGATCGGAGCGGCGCTGATCGGACTGGCTGTCTTCACCGTGGTCTCTCTGATTCGCAGCGGGGCCAGCGGTTGGGCCTGGGCTTTTTGGGGACTCGTCTTCACCGTCATTGGCGTAGTCCTCTATCAATTGGCAACCAGTCGCTCACACGGCTCTGGAAGCGGCGGTTTTAGCGGCGGATCGTTCGGAGGTGTATTCTCGGGGGGGGGTGGGGCGACCGGGTCTTGGTGACCGCGCCAGCAACCCGATCCATGAGACGCTGCGATTTCAAGGCTCGACGGCAAGATCGTCACGAAAGGGCCTGCGGAACAGCGTTGGGAAGTCTCGAATCCCGACTGCCGATTGTCGAAA
>JANRLN010000392.1:0-2876 GCA_033762515.1 Planctomycetaceae bacterium | reverse complement strand
AGCGAGACGGACGCCAAGAGACGATCGACCTCGCGTTCCAGGTCGCGGAAGGGATCCCACGGTTGTCCCCAGCGAAAGACCGCCATTCGACACCTCGACAGTTCGTGCCGCTCCGAGTCTGGGAGAAGTCTCCCCTCGGGCGGCGAATCGCACTCTCCCTTGGGGCAGCAAACTCCATTCCGAATCAGCCCCCCTGGCCGCAACGCCGGGCGATTGCCGTAATCCATTGGCTCCAAAGAGGTTAACCCATGCGTGTGAATGCATGACGCCAACACTCCCCGCTGTCACATCCGGATCACTCCGATTTCCGTCGACAACACGAGTCCCCAGCTGTCATTTTGACAGCAACCGCGACGGCGGTGGCGTGCGCGCATCCCCTCGAGCGCTCTACTTCATGGGGGGCAAGATCACCAGACCCTTCGTTCCCAGATCCAGTCGGAAGAGTCCGCCCCCGCCCGATTCCGCTCCCAAACCGCCGGTCACGAAAAGCTGATCGTGCTTGGGCCCCCCGAACGCGACGTTGCTGGTCGTGACGTTGCCCCCGCCGTACCGGCGGATCAACTTGCCGCTCGGATCAAGCACCTGCACCTGCTTCATGCCGTAGTGGGCGACGTACAGATTGCCGGCGTCGTCGAGGCACATGCCGTCGGGTTGATTGTCGATCTGGACGGGATCGCTCTTGGTCGGCAGTTCGGCAAAGACCTTCATGTCCCCCAGCTTGCCGGGTGCGAGGACCGGGAATTCCAGGACTCGGTTTTTCTGGCTTTCGGCCATCAGGATTCGCTGGCCGTCGGGCGTAAGGACCACGCCGTTGGGGAAAGCAAAACCCCCGGCGCAGAGATGCGTCTTGCCGGACTTGTCGACGTAGTGCAAGGTGCCGATGAGATTCTTGATCCCCGATTCCCCCGGGTCGGTGAAATAGAATCCGCCGTTGGGCGTGTCGAGGGTGAGGTCGTTGGGACCCCGGAGCGGCTGGTCGCCGCACGCGCTCGATGCGTGCGGCAGCATCTTGCCTGCGGCGTCCAATTTCAGAACGGCATGATGGCTGGCGTCGCAGACGAGGTGTGTGCCGTCAGCGAGAATCTTATGCCCATTGGGGGCGCCGGTTGTCGCCCAGACTTTAGACTGGCCGTCGACTGTGAACTGAGTGATCCGGTCGCCGTGCGAAATGTATCCGCGACCCGCGTGGTCAAAGACTACCCCTTCACAATAAGCATGCACTTCGAGCAGCTTCACGGGCTGGGTGGTTTTGTCGGAGGGGAGTTCGGCGGCCATCGCAAATTGGGTCAGGCAGACTGTGGTCAACAGACCGGAAAACCGGCGCATGGGGAGACTCCTGGTGAATGGAGATGAGTTGTCGGTCCGACGAAGGACGCTGCTCGCTGACGGTTACGGCTGCGGTTGCTGAGGCTACGCCAGCCCGAAGGCTTTCTGCATTTGCTTTCGCACGGTGGTCAGACGCTCCAGCCCACCGCCGCCGACTTCGGCGGTTGTCCAGCCGGTGAAGCCGATCTCTTCGAGGCCCTTTTGCACTTCGCCCCAGGGGAGGTCGTCGTCGGGGGATGTGATGTCGACGAATTTGTTCTGCGCACGGCTGAAGCCTTTCACGTCGAGTTTGACCGCCCGGCGACCGAACGCGTTGAGCCACTCCCGCGGCTGGCCGTATTTCCAATGGTTGCCGATGTCGTAGTACATCCCCACCCAGGGGCTGTTGAAGCTGTCGACGAAGCGGATGAACCGCTCGGGAGACTGCTCCGGCGGGGCGTCGTGGTCGTAGTGCATTTTGTTCCAGACGTTCTCGAATAGAATCATCTGCCCCAGTGACGCCGCGAGGGGAATCAGCGTCTTGATTTCCTGCCGGGCACGTTCGTCGATCTCGTCCGCCGGTCCGTCGTCGCCGCGACCGACCACGATGAGGACCGCGCTTCCGCCGGCGGCGTGGGACACGCGGAGGCAGTGCGCGATGTTGTTGCGCCCGGTCAACCGTTCCTCTTCCTTCGGGCTCGTCAACCGCTGGCCCCAGTGAGCGTGGTTGATGGCATTGTGCACGAACACCCCCGACTCACGCACGGCGTCGCGCGCTTGCTCGACGGTGTAGTTGCCCGCTTCGTCGAAGTCGACGCCGTCAAATCCCGCCGCAGCGGCAAGCCGGAGACGTTCGACCAGGGTGAGATCTTTTCCGTCGACTTTCTTCGCAATCATCCCCAGCTTGCACGACAGCAGAATTCGCTTCCCTTCCGGCGGCGCGATGATCGGCGCCGGCTTCGAAGCCTCGTCAGCGCCGGCGGATGGGACGGCCGCAGCGACCGTGGCGGCGGCGCCGGAAAGCAACATCGAACGGCGACTGACCGAAGCTTGCGAATCGCTCATGGCAGGTGACTCCAACCCAGCAGAAAATAAAGCGGAACTCGTTTGCGCACACGACAGACTCTCTGGAATTGCACCGGCTGGCAAGCGTGGCGGAGCGATAATGCGGGGAAGCCCAGGGATCACCATCCCTGGGTGACTGGAAAAGTGCAATGACTCACACCAGCTGCAGTCCCTGTTCCGTGATTTCGAACGGCACAATCGACTCCTCACAGGCGCTGCCGCGGTGCTTGGCGACGTGGAGCGCCCGCCGCATCTTGAGACCGTCGCGGATCTTGCCCATCAGAATGATCGTGTTGGCGTTCGACAGTTCATCGCCGCTTTCGATCGGGCGGTTGAGGAGATCGTCAAGCAGCACCTCATGCGAAGTGTATAGAAGCATGGCGGTGAGCTTGCGGTGATCGTAGGCGTGCTGCAGGACCTGGGGTTCATACTGGCGATAGTGAACGCGGAAGAGGTCGCGCGCCACCCAGTCATGATCCTTGTGCAGAATCTGATGGTAAATGTAG
>JANRLN010000391.1:0-2864 GCA_033762515.1 Planctomycetaceae bacterium | reverse complement strand
GGACTGTCGTCGAAATTTCCACGACGGAACCGCGCCGGGGGGGACGAGCCCTTCGCAGTCGACGCCATCTGCCCGGTGGAACTTCCGTATCCACAAGGCAGAGTGCGCCGACCTGCGAAGGGTTTTTTCGTTGACGCGCGGCTGCGGCTCGGAGCCGAACTTGCGTGCGCCCCGTGATTCGCCGCCGGCTCTCCCCGATCAAATTCCCCAGATGTGTTCGGCAACTTCTCACGACGCCGGTTAGAATGCGGGAATCTGAATCCACGGAGATCCGCATGACGTTGACCCTGGATGTTGAACTTCCCGACGAGTTGCATCAGTTGCGGCTTCCCGCCGCCGTTGCGGCGCGCCTGCAGGAGCTGCTCGATCGGCAGGATTCCGGGCAACCGTTGTCTTCTGCCGAGCGGGAAGAGGCCGAAGGACTGGTCGATCTCGCCGAATTTCTCACGCTGTTGCGCCGACGGGCTGAGCGTTTGATCTCGCGTCCGTTGATGCTCGCGATCCGCCGGGAAGAAGCCGTCCGCGGTCGGCATCCGCCGCCGCCGGTCGACTGAGCAGACGCAGAGGCCGCGGATCAGACCGCGACCAATTTCGTTGTCGTTGCGCCGTCGCACCGTCGGTAGGCCAGTGCGAGACTTGGCGCAAGCGGGGCGGTCGTGTCTGATCTTCCCAGTCGCTCACGATTCCTCCGTAGCCTTCAGAATCTGGGAACGTCCCATGCGTCGGGCGATCTGTCTCGGAGTTGTCGTCTGCTGGTTCGGTCTCAACAACCACCTCGGGGCGGCGGAACCGGTCTTCCGCGCCGGCGCCGCGACCAGCAATATCACGCCCGACATCGGGGGCGACATCGTCGGCGGGTTCGCCCCCAGTCCTTCGAAGCACATTCACGATGATCTCCACGCCCGCTGCCTGGTCCTCGATGACGGCGTCACGCGGCTGGCGATCGTGGTGTGCGACCTCCTCGGAATCCATCGCAAGGTGAGCGAGGAAGCGCGGTTGTTGATCGCCGAAACCACCGGCATCCCGCGAGACAACGTGCTCATCTCGGCGACGCACACCCATTCGGCGACGAGCGCCCTCGGCGAGCGGCGCTATCTGCCCGACCCCCCCCTGACCGACTATCAGAAGTTCGTGGTCCGGCGCATCTCCGATGGCGTCCGCCGCGCGATCCACAATTTGAAGCCTGCGCAAATCGCGTTCGGATCCGTCGACATTCCCGAGCACGTCTTCAACCGTCGCTGGACGATGCGCCCCGGCACGATGCCCCCCAATCCCTTCGGGGGGATCGATCTGGTCAAAATGAACCCTCCCGCCGGGAGTCCCAACCTCGAAGAACCGGCCGGACCAACCGATCCCGCGGTGTCCATTCTCGCGCTCCGCGAACCCGATGGTCGACCGATTTCCGTCTTCGCAACCTACTCGCTGCATTACGTCGGCGGCGTGGGACCTGATCACATTTCGGCCGACTACTTCGGCATGTTTGCCGAGCACCTCAAGGACCTGGTCAATCAGCAGCACGACGCCGGAGAGTTCGTCGCGCTGCTGGCGAACGGGACCAGCGGGGACATCAACAACATCAACTTCCGCACGCCGCGACCGGGGAAGCCGGCCTATGCTCAGATGCGGTATGTGGCGCAGGACGTCGCCGCCAAGGTCCACGCGACGCTCGCCGGTTTGGAATATCGCGACACGGTGCGGCTCGACGCCCGATATCGCGAACCGGAATTGAACTGGCGCCGTCCCACTCCGGAACAGGTCGCCTGGGCGAAGACGACGCTGGAGGCCAAACCGGCGGAACCCGGCAAGACCGATCTCTCGCGGGTCTACGCCGAACGGACGCTGGCGCTGGCGGAGTACCCGGCAACGACCACCGTCCCCGTGCAGGTGCTGGCGATCGGAGAGGTCGCCATCGGCACCATGCCCTGTGAGGTCTTCTGCGAAATCGGCCTCGAATTCCGCGACCGTAGCCCCCTGCAGCCCGGATTCATGGTCTCACTCGCCCACGGCTACTTCGGTTACCTCCCCACCCCCCGGCATCACGACCTCGGCGGCTACGAGACCTGGATCGGCACCAACCGCCTGGAACGGGAAGCCTCGGTCAAACTGCTCGATCAACTGGTCGAAATGACGCAGGAGATCCAGGGGGCGCGGGCGAAGTGATTCGTGCAATCTCTGCTGCCTTAACGTTTTCGGTTCAGCCGTGATCGAATGGAGGGAAAGAGTTACTGTTTCGGTCCGCCTGATACGCTGAGCCGTATCTCCCATGATTCGCCGGGTGCGTGATTTCGCGCCATGCGTCATCGCGTAATGCGTGCTCCGCGTGATCTTTCCTAATCGTTGCACTGATGTTTCCGTACCAGAGCGTCCTCAGTGTCCGTTGATTCTTCGTCGTAGCCATCATCCGCGTCTCGTGGATCGCTTGGAGCTTGCAACTGGATGGGTGCCATCAACTCAAACTGCTTTCTTACGGGCATTTCTGAATTGCAACCATTGAGTGAAAACACAACAGCCACAACTCCTCCAACGCTAATTAACGTCTTGGCTGCGACGGCCTTCGCACCGTTGACGCAGCACCATAGATCTCTCATCGATACGACACAGCCGACAGCAATTGCTGACAGTCCTGACACCATTTCCCATGTGATGAAATCTGCACGGGAATGCCTTGCTCTCGTCTGGCAGATCGCATACCGTGTCTTCATCATCGAGCGCCACGCATGTGTGAGATGTCTAGTCATGTGACACCACCGCATCGTGACGGTCCGATTTTAGAATGTCAACTGACCTAGCCCCTTCCGGTTAGGTTTTGTTGAATTCCTCATAATCAGACGGGATCGGAGAGAGATTCCGATGGATAAGCAATC
>JANRLN010000390.1:0-4709 GCA_033762515.1 Planctomycetaceae bacterium | reverse complement strand
AAACAAGAGAGGCGCGCTGGCCAGCAGAACGACGGCATCGAAAACGTCGGGAAATACTTCGTATGCGTCTCCCGGGTCGATCAGGCCCCAGTCGCGAGGGACAGTGCCCGTGGCTGTCTTTGGGGTCGCCTTAATCGGCGGCTCCGTATTACCGGTAAGCATCGCACAAAATCTGGGCAGAGTGGCGGCATGAGTTCATGACCGCCGCCTGATCAGGGACCCGGCGGTTGGTCGCCCGGGGAGTTGCACCGCTGTCGGGCGGCGCTCCCCGGCGCTGATTGTGGGTAGTGGACAGTGGGCAGTGGACGGTGGACAGTGGACAGCAAAGGCGGAAGGACAGAGGAGGCGGAAGTAACAAGGAGGTCAGCAGGAAGAACCAAACCCGCGAGGTGAACCCCCAATCACGCACCCCAACGAGCCAAGCGGCCCCGAACTTCCGGCTCTCGACTCTTAGCCCTCGGCTCTCAGCTCTCAGCCCTTAGCCCTCCGCTTCCAGCGGCGTGGCACCCGTGCGCGCATGCTCTGCCGAACTCTGTCGCAGAATTCGCACGAATTTTGACAAGCGACAACGGACGCCCCATGGCACACCGATCAGAATTCTGGCGAATTCTGCGACAGGCCTCGTGCGAACTCGGCGACGACTTGTCGATGGTGAAACACTGGGACTCTGGCGCGACTCCCCGATCCCCAGCGGCCGCATGTCGCCTTCCGTTTCGATGTGAATCAACGAGCCCGGGGGGAATCAACGAGATGGTGCGGGAGCCAATGATTCCGCCGAATGCTGCGAGTGCTGCGGTGCCGGGCTCAATTGCGTCGCAACGCCCAGCGGCACAAGCTCTCTTCTCGAGGCAGCCATCGATTCCTCCTCCGCCTCCTGCGGCGAACCCCAGAACTCCTTGAGCGATGGTCCGTCGGAAATCCGACGGTCGCGGAGCAGCCAGTGCCAGAGTTCGTGGAACCAGACCCGTCGGCCCATGCGGGTGTACCACCGCATCGCGTGCCGCAGTTTGCGATCCGGGTGACACAGCACCCGCCACAACGCCTTCGGCCGCATCTGCACGAGGACTTCAATCAGCTTCACCCACAGCAGCACCCGCCACGGGGGCATGTGCCGCGTCGCCAGCACCTGGTGTTTGTAGTCCCATTTCGTTTGATCGGTCTGAATCACCCGGCGGTGCTGGGCGATCGTGAAGTACGGCGTCCAGCGGTGCGGCGTGACGTACAGCGACTGAATCTGATCGGGATCGTACGACAGGAGCTGTCGGAACCCGCGCCAGTAATCGGCATCGGTCTCTTCCTCGAACCCCGAGACCCAGGTGGCCATCGACAGGATGCCGTGCTGCCGCAGCAACCGGATCGCTTCGCGGTCGACGTTTGTCGTGCTCCCTTTGCGGATCAGCTTGAGCGTTGCGGCGTCGGTGTTCTCCATGCCCAGCAGAAATCGCTCGAATCCGGCCTGTTTGTACAAATGGAGATGCTCGGCATCGCGGACGATGTCTCCGGCTCGGGTTGAGCCGACAAGCGTCAACTCGAGGTTCTCGGCGATCAAGGCTTCGAGAAACGCTTTCCAAGGGGCGCGGCCGGCCGAGGGGTTTTCGTCGGCGAAATTGAACACCTCGACGCCATGCGTGCGATGCAACCAGGCGATTTCCTGCGCCAGTTTCTGCGGGTCGCGGTGCCTCCACCGGGTCCAGAAGCCGCGCTGCCCGCAGTAGTTGCATTGATGCGGACACCCGCGCGAGAACTGAATCACTACGGCCCGCTTGCCGCCCCAATAACTGTACTTCTTCAAATCGACCAGTTCCCAACCGATGCGGTAGTCGTCGAGATTCCGAATGACGGCAGCCGCCGGCGTGGCGAACGGCTCACCATTGCGACGCAAGGCGATGCCGCGGATGTCGGCGAGATCGGTTCCGGTTTCGAAGGCGCGCACGACCTGCCGAATCGTTTCCTCACCCTCGCCGCGCACGATGACGTCAATCTGCGGCTCGGCCGCAAGAATCTCCCGCCAGTGATAGGTGGGAAAGACGCCTCCATAGACGATGCGGGTCTGCGGCAATCTGGCTCGAATCGCCCGCGTCAACTCGGCGGCGATGGGATGTCCCGACGTCGATCCCGAATGGCCGATCATGATCAGATCGGGGGCTCGCTCGATGCTTTGCCGCACCAAGTCGCTGAGCGGAATCGGGCCGACTTCGCCGTCGATGAGTTCCACACGGCTACCGGCGTCGATCAGCGACCCGCCGATCGACAGCAGCCCGAGCGGCGGCAATTGCTCTCGGGGAATTCGGCTGCCAATGGCTGGATGAGGCGGGTTGAGGATGAGAATCCGCATGGGCGATCGCCTGTGAGGGCGGGGGCGGCATGATGACGCGTTCCCCGAAACGCTATTGACTTTGCGATGCAGAGTTCACATTATCCAGCGGCCGAGGTGTCCGCAAGTGGAAGTCTGTGCGGCCGACAACCGTCAGCCGCCGCAGGATGTGTATTGAGGGGCGGTGGACATCGAGGCCATCGCAGGATGAATGACTTGAATCCTCCAGACGCGCGAACGATGAGGATGTGGTTCGGTGCGGCGATCTGGTTCGCGGCATTCGTCAGTCCGACAGCACTTGTGTTCATGCTGGGGTTCCTGGACCACATGCGGGCGCCGGCGCCGCCCGAGAGCGTGGTCGCCGCGCTGATCTGCCTCACACCTCTTGCGGCATTCCTGACCTGCTGCGTGGTGGTCTGGCGCTCACCCATGAGTCTGGGCTGGAGAGTCGCCGGACTGGTGCTGACGCTGGCGGCGATTTCGATCCAATGTAGCGTGTGGTTTCTCATCATTGTGAGCGTAATTTCGGCGGCGATTTCTCCCGTGTAGCGGCGCGAGATTGTGCGGCCGCCGCTTCTGGCGTGCGGGCGCGGTGGGACGCTGTTGATTTCTGAAAACGGAATCGGTAGCTTAAAAATAGACGAGATGTCTTTTTGTGGGGGGGCGGCCATGGAACGTCTGGGCGCATGGGTCATGCTGGGCTGTCTGCTGCTGGGGAACCCGCGGCACGGGACCGTCGCTGCCGCTGAGGAACCGGAACCGTCGAAAGCACAGCGTCAGGCGCATTTCGAGCGGATGAAGCAGGTCGCGACACGCATTCGCCTGTTGGCCGATCCACAGCGCGCGGAGTCAACCGTCAAACTTCTTGACGAACCGGTGCTGCGGTATGCCGATCACACGCGTCAGCTTCATGAGTCGTCGTTATGGGTCTGGTCGAACGGGGGACGGCCGAGCGCGGTCTTGGCGGTCGAGTTTTATCCGCAGCCGCCGCGTGGTCCGCGCTGGCTCTATGAAATCGTTTCACTTTCCACAGAACGCATTGCGGCAGAGTGCGAGGGCCAATTTGACTGGCTGGCGACGGCACCCGGTCTGAAGCTGCAGACCCTCACGGACGTCGATCCCCCGGCGGACAAGGCCGTCCGACGGTTGTCGCAAATGAAATCAATCCGCGAGCGTTTTTCGGCCCACGAGTCGGCGGTGATTGAAGGCCGCGTCCAGCTGCGCCCCCTCAGTAGTCCCCTCTTCCGTTACGCCGATCCGGAAACAGGGCTGACCGACGGCGCCCTCTTCGCCTTCGCGAACGGCACCAACCCGGAGGTTCTGTTGATCCTGGAAGCGCACCAGGAGCACAAGGCGGGGGCGACATGGAAATACGGTTTCGCGCAGATGACCGGCGGAGCCGTGACGGCGAATCTTGACGGCCGGGAAGTGTGGCAGGTGAGAGAGGCCGATCCCCCGGCCGTCCGCGACAGCTACGTGAACGGCTGGCTGGATTCGGCGGAAGCAGGGGAGTAGGCGGGCGAACGGACACGAGGGCCGACGCCCTCGGAATCGCCAGGGGTTCGTCTCGACGCACGTTGCGGTTCATTGCAATCGCACGTCCAGCCCCGGCCTCAAGGTCGGAGGCTGTTCAAGTCAACCGCGCGGTTCCGCGATTCCGGCGAATTGCGCAGTGACCAGTGGGTCGCGATGCCCAGGTTCCGGACACGCTTGACCTTCGCCAGTCTCCGTCACACGCTACCACACAGAGTTCCGCCCCGTCACTCCGTCGAATTTGATCGGCATCATGCAGGACTTTGAAAAACTCGGCGTCTTCTATCTTGGTCGCGAGTACGATCTCGGTGCGCGGCAGTCGAAAGAGGATCTGCTGCTGTACGACGCCAAAGACCTGTGCACGCATGCGGTGTGCGTCGGGATGACCGGCAGCGGCAAGACGGGGTTGTGCCTGAACCTGCTGGAAGAGGCGGCGATCGACGGCATTCCCGCCTTGTGCATTGATCCCAAGGGGGATCTCGGAAACCTGATGCTGACGTTTCCGCAGCTCGACGCCGCGTCGTTTCGACCCTGGGTCGACCCGGCGGAGGCGACCCGGCGCGGGATGTCGGTCGATGACTTTGCGGCCCAAACCGCCAAGACGTGGAAGATTGGGCTGGCCGAATGGGGACAGACTCCGGAACGGATTCAGCGGTTCCGCGACGCGGCCGACGTGGCTGTCTACACGCCGGGGAGCCTGTCGGGCATTCCGTTGACGGTGCTGCGGTCGTTCAATGCGCCGCACGACAGTTTGCGCAGCGACACGATTGCGCTGCGTGAACGGATCGCCGCGACGGCGTCGGGATTGTTGGCTCTGATGGGAATCAACGCCGACCCGCTGATGAGCCGAGAGCATATTCTG
>JANRLN010000389.1:0-3281 GCA_033762515.1 Planctomycetaceae bacterium | reverse complement strand
ATCGAACAGCGCCGCCACGCCGTTGGACCAGCCCACAGCGGCACGGCGGCCGTCGCGGGTCCAGGCGACCGAAACGGCGTACCACGGAAACTGCCAGGTGCGGATGTTTTCACCCGAGTCGGCGTCCCAGAGTCGGAGTGTGTGGTCGTGAGAGGCGGAGAGGAGCCGCGCACCGTCGGGGCTGAACGCGCAGCCGCGAATAGTGTTCTTATGACCACTTAAGCTTTTTTCAAGTCGCCCCGTGGTGAGATCGAACAGTAACAGCCGCCCGCCGTAGGTACCAACCACCCCCCGTCGGCCGTTCGGATGAACCGCCACGCAAGTTCCGGCGCTCCCCAGCCGCAGATTGGGGGACCCCAGAAGCCCCAACAGCGTCCCCCCACTCCCTGGCTGCAACGGGTTTTCCCCCAGCGCGAACAAAGTCCAGCGGTCGCGGTAGTGGGCGAAGTCTTTGTCGTGTTCATTGCCGGGGGCGTCGAGAGTCAGGAGCGATGCGATTCTGTGGCCGGATTTGGGAACGGCTGCCAGGGCCTGTCGCTGAGACAATTCTTGCTGGGCTTCCTCCCACCGTCGCCAGACTCGTGGATGCACTCGACGCTGGATGAAGGCCCGGCCGGCGGCGGTATACGCCGACGTCTGGTCCGGCTGGAGCCAGAACTGTTCGATCAACACTTCGCGCGCCAGCGGAACGGTCTCCTCCAACCGCCGATCAACGGCGTCGCGAATGGTTGCCGAGCCGTTCGCCACCTCCACGAGCCATTGGTACACCCAGGCCCGCGCTACAACGGCCGATTGAAACACAGCCGCCCGTTTGGCCCGGCGACTGAGAATCGTGATGCGATCGTAATACCGAATTTCGACCGATTCGATCTCCGCGAGGCAGCGGAACGGCAGCGTGGTTTGCGCCAGCAGGGGGTCTGCAACCCGCTGCAGACGCTGCATGACGGTCCCTCCGATGGCGGGGATTTCGACGCCGTTCGTCGCCGTCGTCCGGCTGCAGACGATCGGCAGGATCTCGGAATTGACCCCCACGTTCGAACCGAGAATGCGCCCGATTCGTGCGTCGCGGTCTCCCTCGCCGGCCTCCGCCAGATACAGCGCCGCCAGGAATTCCATCACCGTGCGATGAATGCAATGAAATCTGTCGGTTCCCGACGACACGAGGAACTGGTCGGCGACGAGCTGCTGCAGCCGTTTACGGCTCCAGGCGGGTCCCTCGGGGCCGTCGTGCGGGGCGTGCTCTTCCAGACAGGCTTCGATGTCGGCCCGGTCGATGGCGTCGTCGGCGTGACGTTCCCCGCGATCGAGAAACGCCTCAAACGACAACTGGGCGAGCGCGGCGTACAACGGCTGCACATCGGCTTCGATTTGCGAGGTCGCGTCGAGAGCCCGCAACGAATCAGCCGTCGCTTGCCCGAGCTTGTCGCGCTCCCACCAGCGATGGAGCACGAACTTGCAGAAGCGATCGTAGCTGGCGAAGCGCGTCTGAAACCGCCGTTCGCGGCGGTATTGATCGATCAGCAGCGTCGCCGTCAGGGGGGTGCCCCCGAGTTTGCGCATGACGGGATCATCGGCGAGTCCATCCAGGAACCCTGCCAACACGGATTTCTGACTCGCCAGCAACGCTGCGGCGAACTGCTGCAGTTGTCCTTCGTCGAGCGACTGCACGTGAAATCGCTCAAAGGGGATGGTCCCCACCTGGGATTCGATGTCGTCCAGTTCGTGGGGGCGGGCGGTGAGGTAGACGCGGCTCCCGCGACCTTTCGCGGCGCTGAGTTTCCAGAAGGCCGCAATGACGGCCCGCTTCAACGTGAAGCCGTCGGGTTGGGGCGCGAATACGGGGCATTCGTCCAGCGCATCGATCAAGACCAGCGCCCGACCGTCGTCCCACGCCTGAAGGACCGTCGGCAGCGCGTCGTCGAACTGGGCCCGCTGAATCTCCGTCAGGGCGTCGGGATTGACGCGCGGAAAGAGAAAGGCGCGCGTCAAACAGGCGAGAGCCTCCTGCGGTGTTTGCGGCGCGCGGACTTGATGAGTCGCCGCCTCGTGGAAATGCGACTCGAGCAGATCGCGTACGGGAACAAACAGGACGACGTTCGGCGGCGCCGCGGCGAAACGGCTCTCATCGGCCCGCAACGAGAAGTGGGCGAAATGCCGGAGCAGCGTCGTCTTGCCGGAACCGGGCAGCCCCAGGATGCAGGCGGCGGGGAATTCGTCGAACAGGTCCTTCGGCCGCCAGACGCCCCGCGGACGCGCTGCACTCTCTTTCCGTCCGGGTTCCGCACTGCGTGAGTCGTCGTCTTCGTCGTCGTGAGAAGCCCTCAGCAGTTCCAGATGCGTCGACCAGTTTCCCAGCGCCTCCTGCCGCAGCCGGAGCGTAAGAAAGTTCTGATCCATCGACAGGGGGGGAAACAGATTGGCCAGCAGCCGAATGCGGCTGGATTCCTCGCGCAACTCGGCCAGCCGCGCCGCCAATCGATCGGGATGGGGACTGCGCGCGGGTTGCGGCCTGGGGGGAATCAAACGACGGACAGGGACCTGGGCTTGCGGTTCGCTGGTGTCTGCCGATCGTTCAAAGCCCTTCAACTGATCAATGACTTCGGCCGTGCATTCGATCTGCCGGCTGCTCAGTTCGCCGACGAGGGGGCCGTACAGGGTGTCGGTGATCAAGAGCTGTCGCGCCTGGCTGTGCTTTTCCATGCGGAACAGTCGAATCACCGGTTCGCCGTGAACATCGACGAGTGCGCCGGCGGCGTTCCGGTCGGCGGCGAAGTAGCCGTCGGCGGCGACCATGCGCAGCGAAATGGCGTGCCCCCCCACGTGTGTAATCCCCGGCCCGGCGACTCCGAAGACCCGGCACATCAATTCCGGCAGGTTCGGTGCCGACGGGGAAGGCCCGGTCAACAGAAAGGCGTCACCCAGGCCCTTCACGATGCTGAACCCTAAACCGTTGATCGCGGTCTCGACCTGACGCCGGAAGTCGTGGACCATCGCTTGCGTTTCCACCGGACCCGAGGCGATGGACATCGGCGTGAAGTCGACGACGTCGAGCAGCACGAAGACGCCGTGTTCGGTCGGCGGTCGCGGGCGAGTTGGTGCAGAGGCTTCTGTCAGCGGCTCGGCGGCGGGCGCCAACTCCGGCAGCGAACTCTTCAGCCACTGCACGAGTCGTTGCAGACTCTCTTTCCGCGCGGGGAAGTACTGCGGCGTCGTGCCGAAGGCCAGGGGAATCGACGCGGCGTCGGACTCGTTGTAGAGAATGATGCCAAACGACTGGTCAT
>JANRLN010000388.1:0-2995 GCA_033762515.1 Planctomycetaceae bacterium | reverse complement strand
GGTGAGTTCGCTGAAGTGATCGAGGATGCTGGTGGAGACGGGACGGGGCATCGAGGCTTCCTTGGCTCACGCCCGACTCGGAGCCTCCATTCCCTCAGGAAGCCCTCATAAACGAGTCGGAATGCCTGTTTTTACCAGATGCCCCAGTATCGCGCAATCGATCTGGGTGGGCGACCATCACTCTTGACTCACGTGGAGCCATCGAGGCTCACCGTTTCACGTTGGGCCTGTTGCAAATTTTGCCATCGCGTGACTCGCTCATCCCGTGCTGGGACTACACTCCTAGGTGATTGCCGAAGGGGTTGCTGCCCGACAGTCACTTGGCGCTGTTGACGACGCACTCGACGCCGGGACCGCTAGAAGTCCGCATCGAGCACGATGCGATACCGCGCCTGCCCCGACTCCAGGCGTTCAAACGCGGCATTGATGTCGCTCATCGGATAGTGCTCGGTCGTGGGGAGTACGTTGTGCCGGGCGGCGAAGTCGAGCATGAGTTCAAGGTCAACCGGTGAGCCGGTGGGGGAGCCGGAGACGCTGTGTTGCCCCATGATCATGGGAAAGGCGGCCACGGGGATTGGTTCCAGGACGGCGCCGACCACGTGCATGCGGCCGTTCGCTGCCAGCGTCCCCAACAGCGCCGGCCAGTCCATCGGAACATTGACGGTGGTCAGCAGCAGGTCCAGCGTTCCCGCCAGCTTCTGCAGCGCGGCTGAGTCGCGGCTGGACACGACATGATGCGCCCCGAAGCTGCGAGCCTCTTCGAACTTCCGTTCGCTCGAAGTAAACGCGGTGACCTCGCAGCCGTACGCCGCGGCAAACTTCACCGCCATATGTCCCAACCCGCCGATTCCGACCACGCCGACGTGGTGGGTCGGCTTGGCGTACATCGCCAGGGGATTGAACACCGTGATTCCGCCGCATAAGAGCGGACCAGCGTCGGCGACGTTCAATGACTCCGGCACGGGAATCGTCCAGGCCCAGTGCGCCCGTAGATGACTGGCAAACCCGCCGAAGCGTCCTCCAATGGTCGGCTGCGCCTGCGTGCACAATTGCTGATAACCCGATTTGCAACTGCGGCAATGCATGCAACTTTTGGCCGTCCAGCCGATGCCGACGCGCTGGCCGACGGAGAGTCCCTTCGTCGCCCCCCCGACGCTGGTCACGCGCCCGACGACTTCATGCCCCAAGACCGCGGGATACTGCGTGGCCCCCCATTCGTTATTCAGCATCGACAGATCGGAATGGCACAGCCCGCAGTGTTCGACCTGAACCTCTACGTCTTCCGGCCCCAACGGACCAAGGTCCAGCGACTGGCGGCGGAACTTCCCTTTGGCTTCGGCGGCCACCCAGGCATCAATTGTCGACATTCGGTTTCTCCAAAGAATGGACGCAGTTCGATCCTGTTCGAGCGCACTGACAGCATAGCAGGCGCTGCTCGCCGACAAAGCTGCTGTTGCCGAACCGCCAGCAAATACCGGTCGAACCGCGAACTCTTACACTGACTGAGTCGGGCCTCGCAGACGCGGCTTCATCAGGTCTTCATCAAGTGCGAATTCGGCTAGCGACTTTCCAGGCAATACAGATGTTCGCGACCGCGCAAGAAGAGCTGTCGTCCGCTGATCGCCGGGGACGCGTCAAACGAGTCGTCCATCCGATTGGTTGCCAGGACTTCCAGTGGAGCGGAGTTCTTCAGCACCAGCGTCACGCCGTCGCGGCCCACGTAGTAGACGCGATCGGCACAACCCACCGGCGACGCATACACGTTGCTGAGGCCCTCCAGACGCGTCGCCTCCAGAATCGGCTGGCCCGTCTTGGCATCCAGGCACGTCAGAATTGCGCTGTTGAGCTTGTTGAAGTAGAGCCGGTTTCCATACAGAAGCGGGGACGGCACGTAAGGTGTGTCCTGGCCAATTTTCCAGGCGACTCGCGCGCTGCCGGAAATGTCTCCCTCGGCGTCCAGCGGCAGTGACATCGCGCTGCTGCCCCGATAGCCGCTCATGCAGATTACGTGGTCGTCCAAAATCACTGGGCAGGGAGTGACGTTGCTCACCTGCCCGCCGCATTCCCACAGCAATTTGCCGGTCGACAGCTCATAGCTGCGGACGCGATGGCTGGCGTTCGTGATTACTTGCGTGCGGCCGTTGTGCTCCACCACCACCGGCGTCGCCCAGGCGCTGGGTTCATCCCGTTTCGCGTCCCACAACGGTTCTCCGGTCGCAGCATGGAACGCCAGGATTCTTGAATTGCCTTCGTTGTCGCGATTGAGGATGAGCACGTCCCCATGCACGACGGGGGAACTCGCCTCGCCGAAGCTCAGTCGCGTGGAGACGTTGTTCAGCCCCCGTTTCCACTGCAGGGCGCCCTCCAGGTCGTAGCAGTAGAGACCGCGCGAGCCGAACGAGACGTACAGCCGTTTCCCGTCGGTTGTCGGAGAGGCTGACGCATGACTGTTGTCGCCGTGATGTCCTTCGTGCGGCAGCGCTTCCGTCGCCGTCCTTTCCCAAAGCACGTCACCTGTTTCGCGGTCGAGGCAGAGCACGTTAAACCGGAACAGCGTATCGGGAAACTTGATCCCGAACGGTCGCTCGGGCTGATCCTCCGGCTTGACCGTTCCCTCGACGACCTGGCCCGTATTGATCGCCGTTGTGAGGAAGACTTTGCCTTCCCACACGATCGGCGACGACTTGCCGGAGCCGGGGATCGCCGCTTTCCACTTCACATTGCGGGTGTCGTCCCAGCGGATGGGGGGATCGCCGACGGGTGCAACTCCCGTGGCCTCCGGTCCGCGCCACTGGTGCCAGTTCGGAAGACGCGCTGCGGCAAAGTCGTCGTCCGCCTGCACAGCGGCTGCTGCGTGGAGTGAAAGTACGACGGAGAGGATCCGAAAGGTTGAGTTCATCGCGTGTGTTCTCGCGCTTGCAGTGAGTGCGCCCGCCCACGTAACCTTTGAGCCGGCATCGCACGACGACGCGTCACCGCTCGGCAGTAACATGGT
>JANRLN010000387.1:0-4054 GCA_033762515.1 Planctomycetaceae bacterium | reverse complement strand
CGCGTATGCTCCATACCGCACGGTCTCTCACGACCAGTACGGCTCGGCGGGAGCCTCGCCCTCCCTGTGCACCGGCAGTCCACGTACGCGGCAACGGATCTTACACGCCATAGAACTTCGCGGCGTTGTCGTGAAACAGCTTCCGCTGGAACTCCGGAGAGCGGTCCTTCACGATCTCTTTGAGGGCGTTCAACCACTGCGCGAACGAGGCCCGCAGCGTGCAGACGGGCCAGTCCCCGGCGAACATCACGCGGTCGGCGCCAAAGGTGTTCATCGAGTAGTTGATATGCGGCGCCAAGTCGGCCGGCTTCCAGTCCTTCTCAGCGGTGACCACGATGCCGGAAATCTTGCAGACGGTGTTCGGTCGCGCCGCAAGTTCCTTCATGGAAGTTTGCCACTTCTGCAGGAGAGCCGCGTCGGTCGAAGTCACGCTCATATTGCCGCAGTGATCGATCACGAACTTGGTCTGGGGACACTGATCGACCAGCTTCACGGCATCGGGGAGGTCCTCCGGCCGCATGCACAGGTCGTAGCACAGGCCCAAGTCCCCCAGGAGTTGCACGCTCTTCACGAACTGCGGCTGCAGGCAGTAACCCGGCGGCGTCGACTCGCCGTGCAAGACCTGTCGCACCCCCTTCAGATAGGGACTCTTCGCCAGCCTGCGAATGTAGGCCTCAAATTCCGGCGACGCCGGTCGACCGGAGATGACGGCGGCGGCCATGGTGTTGTCGTCCCGCCGGCACAGGTCGAATACGTACTCGGCCTCGGCGACTTGCTGATCGGGGGCGACGTCGACCTCCATGTAGATCGTCTTCACCACGTTCAAATCGCGCGTCGCTGCGACGTAGTCACTCATCACAAAGCTCTTGCGGAGCGACGCCACGTCCTCGGATTGATGCCAGGGGAGCTTGAACTTCGTCAGGTCCCACAGGTGTTGGTGCGTGTCGATGACCGGCAGCGGCGCCGACGATTCAGCCAGCGTCCAGGACTCGGTCGCAGCCAGGGTTGCCGCCGCAGCCGACGTTCCCAGGAGTTTCAGACAGTCCCGGCGATGGAAGTGACGACAAGCCGGCATGTAAGACTCCTCGGACGTGGGGTTGAGGGATGTCATCCACCGAAACGTGATCGGCGGAACTGTCTCCCGTGTCGGGGCTCGGATGCGGACATGATAGTCCGGGTCGTCCCTCAGACCCAAGCGTTCCACGGGCGCCCTCGGTGGGGGGACCGCGACCTCGACGACTCCGATGCAGGAAGGGGAATCCGCCCCCGGCGACGACGGCACGCGCTATTCGGCGATCGACGTCTCTGAAAACGCCAGAGGCTTACGCCAGCCTTCGCTGACGTAAGCCTCTTCGCCGTAGTGACTTACAATTGCCCAAGACAGGAATCGAACCTGCACGGGTTTTACCCCACTAGGCCCTCAACCTAGCGCGTCTGCCAGTTCCGCCACTTGGGCTGTTGTCGGCAAGTCTGTCGGCACAGCAGAGGGGATATCTTAGCGGCAGGTTCGCGGGGGGCAAGTCCTCCGGGGTGTTTTCGCGCTTCCGATGACCGTCAACGCACCGTCAAATTCGGTCCGATTTGCGTGATCCCCTCAATTGGTCGAAGTCGGAACCACAGACGCCCCTCCCGGACGGCCCCCCGCGGGACGCGCCATCGGGTACAGGCAACAGTCGGTCGGACAAATGTCGTGATTCGGCGGGTACTGGCCGATCGCCCGCTTCTCCGTTCGCAGCCCCAGACGTTCCTCGAGCAGTTCCCGCACCATGGCGACGAACTGCGGATGGGTGCCGACGGTGGCCGCCCGGGTCATCGGCAGCCCCAGTTCCTCGCACAATCGACGGGCTTCGTCGTCGAGGTCATACAGCACTTCCATGTGATCGGAAAGGAATCCGATCGGAGCAATCACAACTCCCGGCGTCTTGCGTTCATGGCGACTGCGAATGGCGTCGAGAATGTCGGGTTCCAGCCAGGGATCTTGCGGGCGGCCGCTGCGGCTCTGATAGACGAGTTCCCATTGCTCGGCCGGAAGGCCCAACTCGGCTGCAACCAGCCGACAGGTTTCCTGCAATTGGCGGACATAATTGCAGTTGTCGGACATCGACATCGGAATGCTGTGGGCTGTGAACAGGACGTGCGCCGTCGACTGGACTTCCGAGGGCAACTGCCGCCATGCCGTCCGCACGCAGTCGACGTTGGCGGCGACGAACAGCGGATGGTTGTAGAACGTCCGCACCTTGTCGACGGTCGGGGCGGTCTCGCCGACGTGCTCGCGGGCGGCGATCACATTCTCCCGATATTGCCGGCAACCGGAGTAACTGCTGTAAGCCGATGTAAAGAACGCCAGCGCCTTGCGAATGCCGTCGTGCGCCATCTGCTGCAACGTGTCCGGCAAGAGCGGATGCCAGTTGCGGTTGCCCCAGTAGATCGGGAGTTTGATCCCGGCGGCGTCCAGTTCGGTCCGCAGCGCGGCGATCAACGCGCGACACTGGGCGTTGATCGGGCTGACGCCGTCGAAGTGATAGTAGTGCTCCGCCACTTCCAGCATCCGTTCCCGCGGCACCGGCTTGCCCCGGAGCACGTTTTCCAGGAACGGCAGCACGTCCTCGCGGCGCTCTGGACCGCCGAAAGAGACCAGCAGAATTGCATCGTAGGGGAGGTCAGACACCAGCAGCATTCCTCGACAGAGTGATCACGGATGGGGAATTATTCCCCGACCGGCACCTTCGTGCCAGTGGCGCTGGACGGTGTGCCCTGGAAGTCTCAGGAAAACTCGCACAGCTCAATCACAAGATCGACGGGCAGCGACCGCCCGCCCGTGGATGATTTCGCCCGTCTGGCGAGTTAGCATCATTAGACTGAGTTCCACGCCTGTTCGCATTCGACAGCACTGAACGGCATCCCATCCCTCATGGACTCCACTTCCGTCAGCCTCTTCCGTCGCCTGCGCGAGCCGCAGCCGGATGCCGCCTGGCAACGGTTTGTGGACCTCTATGCTCCGCTCATCTTTCGCTGGGGCTGTCAAAAGGGGTTGAGTCCCACGGATGCCGCCGATCTGGTGCAGGACGTCTTGGCGACGCTGTTCGTTAAGCTCCCCGAATTCCAATACGACCCCGCCCGCCGGTTTCGGGGCTGGCTACGGACAATTGTCGTAAACCGAGCCTGTGACCTGCGTCGCCGGAACGCGAGGCTCCCTGCCAATGCCGCCGACGAGGTGTTGGCGCAACTCACCGTCGTAGACGACGTCGATCTGTTTCTCGACGCGGAATACTGCCGTCTGCTGGTGCATCGGGCCTTGGAGCTGCTGCGGTCGGAATTCAGCAGCGCCACCTGGGAAGCCGGGCGAAGGCAATTACTGGATGGTGACAGAGCCGGAGAGGTGGCCCAGCAGTTGGGGTTGTCGCTGAACGCCGTTTATTCGGCTAAAGCGAAGCTGCTCAAACGGTTACGCGAAGAATTGGCAGGTCTGATGGAGTGAGGTCCAGGGCCCGCGCGCCCATTTTTGGACAAATTTTCTCCGCTCGTACGTAGACCTGGTGTGAGAACGCGATTCCTTCCCGTGCCCAGCTGTCAGCCTGGAATGCGAGACTCCCCATGACGACTGCAGCGTGTCTTGATCGTGCGATGCTGGAACAGTTCCTGCTCGGCAAACTACCCGGGCCGCAGTTCGAGACTCTGAACGAGCATCTGCGGACCTGCGATGCCTGCGCCGCCTCTGCCGACACCCTGTCGCTACAGGATGACTGGACCAACGCCCTGCGAACTCCTCCCGCTCCCGAAGAACACCCGCAGATCCTGGCCCAGGCCATTGAACGCGCCAAGGCGCTGCGCGGCGAATTGGATACGACGTCGCATGATGCCAGTCTGGCCACTCATTTAATCTCGATCGAACAACTCGCCGCTCTCACGCGCCCCCCGAGTGGCCCCGAGATCAATCCGGACGAAATCCGGTTTCTCGCTCAACCACTCCTCCCCGACGAAATCGGCCGCCTCGGCCAGTACCGCATCCTGCAGGTCCTCGGCGCGGGTGGCATGGGCGTCGTCTTCCGGGCGG
>JANRLN010000386.1:0-7274 GCA_033762515.1 Planctomycetaceae bacterium | reverse complement strand
CCGAATGGAAGGGCCGTCGCTCAACAGATAAAAGGTACTCTGGGGATAACAGGCTGATCCCGCCCGAGCGTCCATAGCGGCGGCGGGGTTTGGCACCTCGATGTCGGCTCATCGCATCCTGGGGGTGGAGAAGCTCCCAAGGGTTCGGCTGTTCGCCGATTAAAGCGGTACGTGAGCTGGGTTTAAACCGTCGTGAGACAGGTTGGTCCCTATCTGCTGTGGGCGTACGAAACTTGAGGGAGTTTCTCTTTAGTACGAGAGGATTTGGAGGGACGTACCTCTGGTGTTCCTGTTGTCTCGCTCGAGGCAGCGCAGGGTAGCTATGTACGGTCGGGATAAGCGCTGAAAGCATATAAGCGCGAAGCCTTTCCCAAGATCAGGTTTCGTTGGACTTTGTCCTGAAGCCCCCTGGTAGACCACCAGGTTGATAGGCCGGCAATGTAAGGCGTGCAAGCGTCTCAGTGGACCGGTACTAACGGGCGAAAGCTTGACCACTTTGATTTCAGCCTCAACGGTTTCGTCAGAAATCAGTTGAGGATGCGCAACGGTCCGAACGGACCAAGACCGAGATATTCCAAGACTATTGCCACCCGTTGACAAAGACCCTTGTGGTCTTGGTCGAGCAAGGCTTGATCGCCTTGCCCGATCTTTTCCGGTGAACTTACGCGTGAGGAAACACACGTTCCCATTCCGAACACGACCGTTAAGCTCACGCGGCCGATGATAGTGCCCACCAGCGCGAAAGTAGGTCATCGCCGGAATCATTCACAGCAGCCCGCTAAGAGCAATCTTGGCGGGCTGTTTTCGTTGACTGCTTTGGATCTCGAGGTCTGTTCTGCGCTCTCCGCGCCCTCTGGGTTTCTATCATTGTCTGGCATTGCAGTGATTGGAAACGCAGAGGGCGCGGAGAGCGGAGAGTGTTTCTGGATTGGGGCTTGGAGAAACACGATCTCTATTTTGCTTCGATGCTCGTGTCGAATTGAATGCTGCGGGTCGCAGCTCCGCACCGCACGGTCTGCAGCATCAGGTGTGGACTGGGAAGCGTCTCATGGACCGCGTTTTACTCATCGATGAACGTGACGCTGATGAGTTGCGGAGTGTCGCCAACGAACTTGACGTTCACGTCATAGCCGCCATCGCCGTGACCTGTTTCGCACGCGAACATCATCGGCTCGGGTGCATTCCCCACGGGCAGAAATCCCCAGGCTGTCGGCAGATGGAGCACGCGGTCGAAGCTGTTGTTCGTTTGCACGCGAAAGTGCAGGAACGAGTATTTGCCGAACTCGGGTGTGGCCGTCAGGAATTCTTCGATCGCGCGTTCGAGGTCTGTCGAAACCGGTCCGACAACTTCCGCGTGGAATCTGTCGACTCGGACCGTCTTTACGCCAAACCGTTTGGTCAGTAGACGCAAAACGGTATCATTCCGCGATGTGGAGATGATGCCGATGCGATCTTTGCCGACTTCGGTCCAGTGCTGGTGGTAATCAGCCTGGTCCACGACGACGAGTTTGGCCGAGTCGATGGGGATCGATCCGATCGTGCGGATGTCGCCGGTTTCCGTCGCGTCGCCCAAGTGCAGCGTCAACGCCGCGACCGTGGTTGCTCCCGAGGGGTGACGCCATAATTTGGCGGAAACCGTCACGCGTCGCGCCCGAATGCCGGGCACTTCCAGTTCCGCCAGGTATTGCGGATCTCCCAACAGCAACGTGCCGGAGCGCAAGGGCAATTCCCCGAGCACCTCGGTGAACGCCGTCGGTTCCCCTCCCCCCGCGGCGGCATTCAGCGCATCAATGGTATCCAGGAATGCTTGTCGCTCGCGCTTTTCCGGTGAATCGAAGACGCGACGAATCCAGTCGAACATGGCTCGGATTCCAGTGGGTGCGTGCTGTCGTCCGGTTAGCGGGCCCTGAAACTTCGAAGTACGTGGTCGGCTCGAAGAGAACCACGGCCGATGAAGCGCTTCAGGGCGTGCTTTCCCGCTCTGATGATGTAATTCTTCGATCTTCCTGAAGTGCCGTTGCAATTCGACGGAACATGAAGGTTTCGAGTGTTCCCAGCCAAGAAAAGTGCGACTAGGTGGTTGACGGTATTGCTGGACATCCCGGCGGGGCGCTCGCTGTCGGAATCGAACGAGGATGAGTCGCCGATGGCATGAATGAGTCAACCATGGATCGTCCGAAATCGGAACGCATCCGTCGTCGCGGTATTCCTTCTCGCGAAACTCGCGAAAGGCCCGCGGGAGCATCATTCGCTGGGAAGACTCTTGCGCTGACTTTCACAGAGAGCGTTCAGTTCCGCTCCGAGCTGGGGATGATCGGCGACGGCTTTGAGTGCGACGGTGCGATGACGTTCGAAGCGGTAGTACCCGTTCTCTCCGGAATTGACGGCATTCTGCAGTGTTTCCAGGGCGGCTTCCGGCTCCCCCTGCAATGAGCGAGCGAACGCCAGGGTGACGAGGTCGGCGGAACGCAGCAGCGGCTCGCCTGTGGATTGGAGCAAGTATGATTCAGCGCGCTTCGCGAGCACCTCGGCGGATTCGTTCGCCGGCTGAGGGGCTCCAGCGCTGCTTTCCAACTGCTGAAGCGCCGCGCGGGTGACCAGACTCCGGGCAAGCCCCTGGAGACCTTGTGGGTTCGAGCTTTGACCACTGCTCTTGTACAGATCCGAGTAGGTCTTCTCAGCTGCCTTCACCGTCTGTCGGCACAGCGCGACGTATTCCGGATGATTGGCTGATTCCAGCAGATACAACTCGGCCAAAACATTCTGATAGTAGCCGAGATCGGAACGGAAAGTGGGGACCTCTTCAAAGTCGGCGACCAGTTTGGACTGAATTTCGAGCGCCTGTTGCACGACGTCGATGGCGTGGGCCAGATCGCCTTTGAAATCGAGTTCGAGGGTCCCGAAATTGCCGAGTCCACGGGCGTACTGAAAGCGATGCTCGGGATCTTTGGGATTGGACTTATACAACCGCTCCCGCAGATTTTTCGACTGCACGTAGTTGTCTTCCGCCTGGGTGATTTCACCCTGATCCAGCAGCAGGTCGCCGAGATATCCATAACTGCGCGCCAGGTCGCGATTGTAGTGATCGAGTTCGGCCCCTTGGGATCGGGCAATCAACATCGTCCGCAAGTCGCGGCTCCGTTCGAAGTACCTCTGAGAATCGCGAAGCCTTTGGTAGCGCACCGAACCCGGTTTCTGCCAATAAAGATCGACTTCCCCCAAACAGTGATTCACCTCGGCCAATTCTCGCAGCAGCCCATTGTCGTTCGGTGCTTGCGCGCAGAGTTTTTCGATCGCGGCCGCCGCCTCGGCCAGCACATGGCCGGCCTCTTCAAAGTCTTTACGCGCTGTCAGGAGTCGACCGCGGCTGAGATTCAGGTGAGCCAGCCGCGCCGCCCGCGCTTCCGCTCCCGGTTCGTCCCGGGAAACGGCCTCATAGCTCGCTTTGGCCAGTTTGTAGTATTCCAGAGCAGCGGTGGTGTCTGACGATAACACGCAGCCGACCGTGGCGCGCAGTTCATAGACGCGCCCGGTATGGATGCGGTCGTGTTCCGTGGGATGTTTTTCCAGATCATCCAGATACTGGGTCGTGAATTGTTGAATCTTGTCCGCGATGGGTCGGAAAACTGCCAGGTTGCTCATTTCGCCGTTGGCCAACGGGCGGCACAAATCTTCGAAGGTGTCGAGCGCACCAGTCAGGATCGCGTCGGATCGCAGTCTGAGCCGCTCCTCCAACTGGGCCTGCTGTTTGTCGATCGCCGCCAGTTCGCGATAGCGCGCGGTCAAGCCGATCGCAAAAGTGACGACGAGGGTCGCGACGACGGCGACTGCGCTCAATGCTCGGTGCCGGCGTGCGAAGCGCGCGAGGCGATGAACGATCTGATCGGGCGCTGCGTCGACCTCTTCGTCACGGAGCCAATTGTTGAGGTCGGTTGCGAGATGCTTGGCGGTGGCATACCGCTGATACGGTTGCAGGCTCATCGCCTTCAGGCAGATCGCTTCGAGTGCACGGGGAACGCGGCGAAGGCAGGTTCGCGGAGCGACAAACTGTCCGGCTTGAATTTTGGCCTCCACATCGGGGTCGCGCCCATTGAAAGGGGGAGCTCCGGTGAGAATGTGGTAGAGCGTGGCACCCAGGCTGTAAACATCACTCTTCGGCGTGATCAACTGGTTGACGCTCAGTTGTTCGGGGCTGATGTAACCGAACGTCCCGCCCCGTTTGCCGCTGCTGGTGGATCCCGTGGCGGACCGTGGGCGCATGCTCGTTTCAGGGTTCGCAAAGGTCGTGGTTCGCTCGAAGGCGGCGGCAAGCCCCCAATCCAGCACGAATGTTTCGCCGTACTTGCCAATCATGATGTTGGCCGGCTTGATGTCGCAATGCACGATGCCCACATCATGCGCATAGGCGACGGTATTGCAGGCGTCGACGAGATGCTCAATGAGCATCAAGAGGGATTTCCGCTTGTGGGGATGGAACGGAGGCCAGGGTTCGCTGGCATGAAACTCGCGAATCGCCTCCGTCAGCTCTTGTCCCTTGACCAATTGCATGACGTAGAAGGGGCGCCCGTTCCAGTTTTCGCCGACGCCATAGACCGGGACGACTCCCGGGTGATCGAGCTTGCCGGTGATTTCGGCCTCGATCTGAAACTGGGCCACGAGCGTGGGGTCGTCGACCGCCTTGTCGCCCAGGAATTTGACGATCGTTTCTCGGTGGAGCGAGTCATCAAAACCACGGTACAGGGTCCCTAGTCCGCCACTTCGGAAATGCCGCAGCTCCCGGTAACAATTGCTCGTCGTCACCGAGTCTCCGGCTGCCAGAATCGTGGATTCCTTGTCAGGAGGGACGGTGAGAGGATCATCCGGACGGGTGGATGGCGGCTGGGGCGCTTTCGCCTGCCGTGAATCATAACTGGCGAAAAACTGTCGCAACTGCGATTCGAGATGGGGATAGCGCCTCACGAAGTCTTCACGGTTCGAATCGTCGCCTCGTTGAACTGCTTCCAGCCAGGCGACAATCACGCTGTCGACATTCGGATCGGTTTGAAGCGAGTTGGAGGTCGACATGGACTCCTTCCTAACGGTTGCCGAGGGATGTTGGGTGAGTCGCTTCGCTGGATGCGGGCTCATTGATACTAGACAGAAACTGCTGCGGCGGAGCCAGCGGAGCAAGAACGCTTCCCTTTCGCATTCAGGACGCGTGCCTGGAATCACGATTGTGGCGCGAGTCTTGAGCAAACGCACGCGTCAAATGCTTGGTTTCGGACAACGCGGCGTGAAGACTTCTTGCATGCATCCGGAAGACGCTCACGTGTTTTCTCCTGGCGATATGCGGGTCCGTCTCTAGGAGATCGAAATGCATGGCGAGCACATCAACAACTATTGTGGCGGCTGCGACAGACGAATCAGAGACATCTGTCGGGTCTGGCCGGGGGCGGTGTGGATCAGGAGCGGGGTGGCGTCTTTGGTAAGATTGGCGATTCCGGCTTCGTAGATCGGGTATTTGTCCGACCCGATGGTCCAGGCCGCGCGCTGCGTGGTTTTGTCGACCGACCCGGAGAGGTTTTCCACGTCATTGCTGGGGATGTTGTGGTAGTTGCCGCGGAGAATTCCCTGTGCGTTCACCGCCAGTTGGAACGTGTCATTGGAGTTGGTTTGCTCTCCTTCGACGATGGCAAAGACGCCGAGCGGCAGCCACTGCGCATCATCATCCGGCTGGACGGATTGACCCGTGCCAGCCAGCTGGCTGGCCTGCTCGGTGTATTCTTCCGGGGTGCCGGCATTGTCGCCGTTCACAAAGACAGTGCTGGTTTGGGCCACGACGTTGCCGCCGTAGTCGTAGGGCAGGGGACGAGCCGCCAATCCCATGGTGGCCGCGAGCGCTCCGTAACCGGGATTGTTGTAGACCGAAACCGACGTCAGATTTCGGGGAGCCCAGGCGTTCGGGAAACCGCCATACAGCGCCGCACCGTACGCGGGATAGGCGGCAGCCGCGCCCCGGAACGCCTCGGTTTGCGCCGCGTAGGCGGCGTTCGAATGGTAGTAGGTTCCAGTGGTTGCGGCCCGAGCGGCGTAGTCTCCGGGGGCGCCGACGTCACCGGCGCCCATGCCGGGGCGCACCCCGATGCCGCTCGCCGGACCTCCCGCACCGCCAGCGCCCATGCCGGGTCGAACACCAATTCCGCTGGCAGGTCCACCGGCGCCCCCCGCACCCATGCCAGGTCGCGCACCGATTCCACTCGCGGGTCCACCAGCGCCCCCCGCACCCATGCCGGGTCGAACACCGATGCCGCTGGCAGGTCCACCGGCGCCCCCTGCACCCATGCCGGGTCGCGCACCAACCCCACTGGCAGGTCCACCGGCACCCATCCCCGGACGAGCGCCGCTGCCGCCGGCTGAACCCATTCCTGGTCGAGGTCCGGCGCCCCCTGATCCTTCGTGCCCGAATGGTCCCATAGCCGCGCTGCCGCCTGGGGCTCGTCCCGAACCACCATGTGAGGAAAGGCCGCCGCCGAAACCGCCGCCCGCGCCGGGTGAACCACCGCCGCGCGGACCGCCTCCCCCCGCGCCGCTGAAGCCGCCCGCACCCCCGCCACCGCGTTGGCCGCCGGCGCCTCCCCCACCGGCGCGTGCGCCGCCGCCAGCTCCACCACCGAAACCTCCCCCGCCGCCGCCGCGCCCGCCCCGGGCCAGCACCAGCGAATCGGGAACCAGAAGCGAGAGAACGAGTGCGGCTGAGGCCAGTGGCTTCAATTCCATGATGAACTGCCTTGTCGACAGAGATGCTGGGGGAATTCTCAGTGAGCCGGCGAGCAACCCTGGCTCACTCCTTTTTGGTCTTGCCGTTGACGCGCGTGACTTTAACAGGGGCCAGATCGGCCACCGGAGTGTCATCCAGCAGGCGGCCGGTCGACTGCCAGGTGAATGTGTCGTCGTTCACGCGGGTGAGAATGTTGGTCTGAATCAGCGAGGAGCCGTTGGCCAGCGTACCCTCGGCGTCGAGGACCCAATGGTCGCCGTCGCGAGTCCAATCCGCTTCTCCGATCCCCCCGTTCGCTTCAAAGGTCCAGGAGTGAATGGCGCCGGTCTCGGGATCAACACCAATCACCTGCGTGCCGCTGAGGGCGCGTTCGGCCTCCTTCATCGAGAACTTGCCGTGAATGAATTTCTGATTGGCGTCCCAGGTGTACGTGGTGTGAATTTCGGCTCCTGCGCCGCTGACGGAATTCCATTCTCCCACCAGCCACGCGAGATCTTGCATGGAAACGGCGTCGCGA
>JANRLN010000385.1:0-4714 GCA_033762515.1 Planctomycetaceae bacterium | reverse complement strand
CCGCGCGGGAGCCTTCCGGCGGGAGTTCTCCGAGCTTGACCAGCAGGTTCTGAATTTCCTGGAGTTCCACGTCATTGGCCCAAATCAGCAGCCGATTGTGTTCCACGTCGGCATCGACCCGGAACTTGCGCGTCTGATTTTCCTCCGAGGAGCCGCCCCCCATCGAGCTGAAAGGATCGTAAAAGTAATACGACCGGCGGTTGTTCTGCTGCTTCTCTTCCGCTTCGCCCATCATGAATTGAATGCTGCCGGCGACGTAATCCGCCTCCAGTTTCCGCAGCCGGATCACTTCGAATCGTCGGTCGCTGCCGTCGAGCTTGGTGATCATCGCCTTGATCGTGATGTGATCGGCCAGCGTGGCATAGGCAATGATGGAGCGGTTCTTCTTGTCGACCCGCAACTGCGTCTCCGGATCGAGATTGCCGATTTCCTTGAGCGTCTCCGCGAGGGGTTCGGGGTCAATCGACGCCAGGCGGTAGATCTGCATCCGGTTCGGATTCTGCAGCAGCGAATGTTCGTCGGCTTTCGCCACATCGAGCTGCTTGACTGCCTGCTCGACCACGGCCACCTGGTCGGGAGGGCCGTTCACGAGGATGCTGTTTTCGCGGCGATTGACAACGAGATGAATTTCGCCCGGCTTTTGCGCCGGGGCTTTGCCCCCCGGATTGTTCTGCTGCATCTGTTGCATCTGTTGCATCTGCTGCTGCATCTGCATCATCTTGCGCGGGTCCATCGGACCTTCGTCTTTTTTGGGCTTCTCTTTTCCCAGCAGCCCCAGCAGCAGTTCGTAGACCTCATCAGCACGGGTGTACTTCAGCCGGAACTCGCGCACGAGGCGTTCCTGGCCGTGCCCCGATTGCTCATCTCCCAGCACCAGCTGGATGGCGAGCAGATTCGCAACGGCGTCCAGAGCTTCAATGCGATTCGTCGCCTTCAGCGCCCAGATTTTCCCGTTGGGACTCAGAAGCGGCCTCAGCTCTTCCGCCGTGGGTTCCGCGATCAGCCAGTCGAGCTTGAAGGACGTCTTGACGAACTCGTGCGGCTCGAGGTTTTCCAGGTCTTCCGGCATCACGCGGGGCACGAGCGCCGGGTCGAGTTTCTTCAAGTTGGCGACGATCAGCACTTCACCGCTGCGCAACAGCGTGTAGCCTCGATCCATCAAGTGGCGGTTCAGGACATCGCGGATTTCTGGGACGCTGTAGCTCCGCTGCGTCCGCAAATTGAGGTAGTCGCCGGGAATCTCCTGCCAGTCGAGACTGAGCGCCGCAATGTCCGCGTACCATTCCAGCACGTCGAGCCATTTCTGCCCGTGGAAATTGAGTTGCACCTTGCCCGCGGCATCCGGGCGAATTCGCAGTTCCGTACGGTCTCCCGTCGACGACGGCTTATCAGGACGGGTGACCGCCTTCGGCGCCCCGGCAGCTTCGTCTTTCTTCGCTCCGTCAGCGGGTTTGTCACCCGGATTCTGCGGGGGCTGCCCTGGAGTCGGCTGGCCGGGGACGGGTTGCCCGGGAATCGGCCCCCCCGGCGGAACCGGTTGCCCGTTCACAATCCGAACCGGGGCCGGCTGGGCCCACGCCAATCCCGCGTTCGCGGCGACGAGCCAACACGCGGCCAGCATCGGCCGCAGTGCACGAGAGCCGGTCGGGAGCCTCAGCGTTGACGAGAGTTTGTTGACACGAGAAGGACAGGCACGCATTAACAAAATGTCACCCGATTGAATTGCGAGCACTGCAAGCCGTTGGTGAGCAAAAACTCATCATGCCCTGTCAGTCGGGGGGTCGCAAGATGACTCCGGCGACTTGCCGCCGCCGAAACCAGAAATCGACGTTCCGCCAATCCTCTCCGGCGACCCCCCCCCCCAACAAGACGAATTGTCTATTGAGCTGGAGCGGCTGTCAACTGTTTCCGAGAGACTCGGCGCTTATTCGGGCCACTTTCCGTCTGCGATTGGGCGGGGCGTCCATTTCGTGGGATCGATCACTGCGTGGCGAATTCGTTTTCGCTTCCACGTGTAAGTGACGTGCACATCCCCGTTGGCGGCCTGGATCACCGCGGGATAGGAGAATTCCCCCGGTTCCGACTCCAGCACCAGCGCGGCCTGCCAGTCGCGTCCGTTGCCGCTGACGGCCACGTTGAGCGGACTGCGGCCCTTCGCCGTGTGGTTGTACACGAGCACATGTCGACCATCGCGGAGTGTGACGGCGTCGGTCCCCGAATTCGGATTGGGGAGCGTCAGGAGTTCCGGAGATGTCCATGTCTGACCCTGATCGGACGACAACGTCGAGAAGATGCGACCGTTGCGCGTGCGTCCCACTGCCTGCAGGGTGCCATCGGCGTGGGTCAGCAGGCTGGGTTGAATGGCCGCAATCTGCTTGCCGTCGTGGATGGCTGGCACGCGGGTCCAGGTGCGACCCTGATCGCTGGTCCACTCAAAATGGACGCGCCAGCCGTCGTCTTCGGAACTGGTCGGGCACAGCAGCCGACCGTTCGCGAGCAGGAGCGGTTTATTCTTGACGGGCCCGGCGATCTGCTCCGGCAGCCTTCGGGGAACCGACCAGGTGTGCCCGTGGTCGGTCGACTCCGTGAGCATTCCCCACCACTCCGAGGGACTGGGACCCACTTTGTAAAAGAGCAGTAGCGGACCCGCTGGCCACTGGAACAGGATGGGATTCCAGCAGGGGTGGCGGTGGACTTCCCCGGCGGGAGTGGTGAACTGCACGCCGTTGGCGACTTCCACTGGTGGAGTCCACGTGGCGCCGATGCGTCGCGCCACCCAGATTCCGACGTCCGGATGTTTCTCGTAACTCCCACCGAACCATGCCGCGATCAAACCTTGTGGAGTCTCGGCGAGGGTGGAGGCGTGGCAACTGGCGAAGGGAGCCTCGGTGAAGAGATCGGCCTGTGACAACAGAGCGGGATCGGCGCCGATCGCCGATTGACCCGAGCTGCAGACACAGGCCGTCCCTAACAACACAGTCCAGACATGGACCAATTTCGCATGAGGGCTCATCGTGTCTTCTCCTGAGGGGTGCGGCTGAGAATACCTGTCCCGGGAAAGAAAAGCATCGCCTTGGCCGCAGGAACACCAAGGGGCGCCGACGTCTGGGATGTGGCGCTTGCGATTCGGCGTGCCTTGCGCCTATGCTGAGGGGATCTGCCGTTTTCGTGCAATTCCCGCGGAGTGAGCGCCGGGAAGCCCGTCATTTCCAGAATCAGCGGACTGAGCCAATGTCATCTCGACGGATCGCATTCTGGGCCGCCCTGTGGTTGGCCGTGAGCGGCTGGAACGCCGGCTTGCGACCTGTGGCCGCGGAAGAACCTTACCGGGAATTCCTCGAACAACTGCGGGAGCGCCAATATTTCGATATGGCGGTCCTGTACCTGGATCAGTTGGCCACGAAGCCTGGCGTTCCGGACGACATCAAAGCGCTGATTCCCTACGAAAAAGCGGTGACGCTGCTGGAGAATTCGCGGATTACCCGCAGCCCCGACCGGCAGATTGAACAGCTCGATCAGGCGCTCGCGTTTCTGGAACAGTTTGTCAAAGAGTCGCCCAATCATCCGCAGGCGGCCAACGCCAATACCGAGCGCGCCCAGATTCTCATCGGCAAGGCGCGGGTGGAGATCATTCAGTCCAAGGCCCCCGCCAACCAGGGGGCGAAGGGCGAGTATCAGGTGCGTGCGCGGCAATTGATCGGCCAGGCCCGTCAGGTGTTCGACACCGCGCTGAAGCAGCACACGGAATCGTGGAAGAAGTTCGGCTCCTTCATCGATCAGGCCACCGACAAAGAGAAGTACGCCGCCCGCGGCCTGGCGGAAGTGAACATGATTCGGGCGATGCTGGACCTGGCGCTCTGCACTTACGAAGACGCCCAAACCTATGAACTCGACAGCGCCGACTACAAGCGCCTGCTGGGGGAGGCTGCGAATCAGTTCGAGGAAATGCATCAGCGTTACCGCAGCCAGGTGGGGGGACTCTACGCCCGGCTGTGGCAGGGAAAATGCTTCGAGGAAATGGGCGACATCCAGAAGGCCCAGGGGATCTACAACGAGCTGCTCTCGCACCCCGGGACCGACGGCCCGCTGATGCGTCTGAAGGATCAGACGCTGCAGTTCAAGCTGATCTCACTGAACACCGATGCGCGGAGGGACTATCAGCTCGTGGTCGATCTCGGCGAAGAATGGCTGAAGAACAACCGGGGACAGGCCAGCACTCGGACGGGCCTGGGCGTCCGCTGGGAAGTCGCCCGCGCCTATGAAATGCTGGGAGACCAAAGGGAATTGCCGCAGGCCGACAAAGAGCGGAACTGGCGCGCCGCCCGCGAGTCCGCCTCGCAGGTCAACCGCTTTCCCGGCGAATACAAAGACGTGTCGCTGGCCATGATTCAGCGTCTCAGCACCAAGATCGGCGGTCGCGACCGCAAGCCCGACACCTTCGACGCCGCTTTTGGCCTCGGACGGCAGATGATCAATACAATCAAGAGCACCAAGGACCAGATTGAAGCCGCCCGGAAGTCCAAACAGCCCGCCGAGGAGATCAAGAAGCTGGAGCAGGACCTCAGCCTGCAGATGACCGAGGCGATCGACACGTTCGATCTCGCCCTCAGGCTGGTGACGGCTCAGGACGACGACAAGAGCGTGACGATGGCGCGTTACATGTACGCCTACGTCAATTTTCTGATGCGGCGCAACTATGAAGCCGCAATCCTCG
>JANRLN010000384.1:0-4327 GCA_033762515.1 Planctomycetaceae bacterium | reverse complement strand
ATCGGCATCCCGTTTCTCAATAACGAGCAAACGCTGGGAGATGCCATCGCCTCCGTCTTCAACCAATCAGAAGGACGTTGGCGGCTGCTGCTCATCGACGACGGCTCCACCGACGATTCTCTCGCCATGGCCCGCTCGTTTGGCGATCCTCGCATCTTGGTGCTGTCGGATGGTGTGCGTCGGGGACTCGTCGCCCGCCTCAACCAGATGGTGTCCCTCTGCGACACCCCCTTTTTCGCCAGGATGGACTCCGACGACATCATGCACCCGCAACGCCTGGAGCGGCAGCTTCAGCAATTGGAGTCTCGTCCCGAATTGGACATTGTCTCGAGCGGCGCCTGGATCATTGATGAGCAGAATCGAGTGACGGGCCGCCGCTTGGGGGCGACGCAGAACTTGACTCTGCGAGCCTTCCTGGCCGCGACGCCGTTCCTGCATCCCTCCGTCACCGGCAGGACCGACTGGTTCCGCCGACATCCTTACCATCCACGGTATGTCCGCATGGAAGACGGCGAGTTGTGGTTTCGAACCTTGGCCGCCGACGAACTGCAGTACGACGTCCAGCCGGAGCCGCTGATGTTTTATCGCGAGCCCTCAAACATCGATCCGCGAAAGATCCTCGCCAGTTATCACACGCGCAGGCTGTTGATTCGCGAGCATGGTCCGGCGGTTCTCGGCTGGTGGAAAACTATGCTGATGCACGCCGAATTGACGGCCAAGCAACTGGCATGGAACCTCGCCCTCCTGGGCGGCGATGCGTCCTGGCTGCTGCGCCGCCGCAGCCAGGTTCTGGATGAGGCCGAACTCCGCGAGGCGCATCGGTTTCTACAGATCGCCCGCGGTTGTCTGGAGGGAACGGTGCGCTCCGCGGCCGCCTGAAATCAGGCGTGTCGGTTCACGGGGCGCGGGCATCGACGAAAACCATCCCAGGGAGACACCATTGTGAGACCGAAGCTGACTCATGACTCGGAGCGCGAACGTCTGCGCATCGTGGAAATTGTGACTGACGCGGGAAGCGTCGTCGCCTTTCTGCCGGGACACCTGCGCTACCTGCAGCAGTGCGGGTATGACGTCTATGTCATCTCTTCGCCGAGCCGGCGCCTGACGGAAATTGCCGAGAATTGCCAAGTCACCGCCGTCCCGGTGGACATTCCCCGCGAAATATCTCCATTGAAGGACGCTTTCGCCCTGTTTCGTTTGTATCGGGCGCTGCGGCGCATTCGACCGCATCTTGTGGCGGTCGGCACACCCAAAGCGAGTTTGCTCGGAATGCTCGCCGCGCGCCTGCTCGGCGCCCCCGTTCGCATCTACAAGGTGTTCGGCCTGAGATTCGAAACCTGCCGGGGCTTCAAGCGCCGGCTGCTGGAGTGGGCGGAAATCGTCACCTCCGCGTGTGCCCAGCGGGTGGTCTCCATCAGTCCCAGCATGAGCTCACACTACCTGAAAGGGGGCTTCTGTCAGCCGGCGAAACTCTATGACAAAATCGTCTCCAGTCACGGGGTGAACGCCCAGGTCTTTTCTCCGCGACGAAGCAGCCCGCAGGTGGCGGCGCTGAGGCGGGAACTGGGTATTGCGGACGACGAACAAATCATCGGCTTCGTCGGCCGGATGACGCGCGACAAAGGCATCGGCGACCTGCGGGCCGCCTTCCGCATCGTGCAGCAGAGTTTGCCCCGGACGCGACTATTGCTGATCGGCCAATTCGAAGACGGGGATCCGGTGGCCTCGGCGGTCCGGGCCGAGTTGGAGTCTGATCCCCGTGTGATCTTGACCGGCGCTGTTCGCGATACGTCCCCCTACTACAATCTGATGGACGTGTTCGCCTTCCCCTCCTATCGGGAAGGGCTGCCCAATGCCCCGCTGGAGGCCGCCTGCTCCGAGATTCCCACCGTGGGCTTCGCCGCGACGGGAACAGTGGACGCCGTCGTCCATGGCGAGACCGGGTGGCTGGTTCCGGTGGGAGACTCCGCCGCTCTCGCCGAGCGACTGCTCCATTCCCTCAAGCATCCGCAAGAGAGGATGGACCAGGGCCGGGCGGGCCGTCAACGCGCCCTCCGTGACTTTCTACCGGAGGGGGTCCATGCCCACTTTGAACGGGTCTACCGCACACTCCTCAACGAGAACGGATACGAAGCGTTACCTGAAGCAACGAGCGCCCATGCAGCATGACATCGAGGGATAGACCCCAGTGAACAGGCAGTGTCGGAATTCGCCAGTTTAGGAAAGGTTTGAGTAATCCTGAAGAATTTGAGAGCCGATGACCAATTGCGGGGGTTGATGGATTCTACCGATCGCCCAGTTTGGACATGCACTGCTACAGAATCCATGTCCAGTCATCAGCAAACGAACATCAAGGTCCAACATCCACGGCACCCGGCTCGGAACCACGCCGCTTATGGCGACCACGCAACTGCGATCGGCCCCATCATCAATTCGCCTCGTGGAAATTGTGACTGACGCCGCGAGCGTTGCGGCTTTTCTCCGCGGACATTTGCGGCATTTTCGCGAATGTGGGTATGACGTTTACGTGATCTCATCCCCTCACCCCTGTCTTGCGGAAATCGCCGCCGACTGTGGGGTGACGACCATTCCCTTGAGCATTTCGCGAGAGATCTCTCCGCTCAAAGATCTCTATTCTCTGGTGATGCTCTGCCTCTTGCTCCGCCGCATTCGCCCCCATCTGGTGGCGGCGGGAACCCCCAAAGGAAGCCTGCTGGGAATGCTGGCCGCCTGGGCAGTCGGTACTCCCGTTCGCGTCTATAAACTTGTCGGCCTGCGACTGGAAACCTGCACGGGCTTCAAGCGCTGGTTGCTCTCGTGGACCGAGCGGATCACCTCGGCCTGCGCCCAGCGTGTGATCTCGATCAGCCCCAGTCTGAGTGCGGCGTACTTAAGCGCCGGCTACTGCTCACCTGAGAAACTGGATGACCGAATTCTTTCCAGCCACGGAGTGGACGGGAGCGTCTATCGTCCGCGTCGATCTTCGCCGGAAGTGGCGGCTTTGCGCACGCAACTCGGCATCGCCGAGAACGACCTGGTGATTGGTTTCGTGGGCAGGTTGACGCGCGACAAAGGTTTGGGCGACTTACTGACGGCGTTTCGCCGCGTGCAGCCGCAACAACCCGCGGCCCGCCTGCTGCTGGTGGGCGAATTCGAAGCGGGCGATCCCGTCGCGTCGACAGTCCGGCAGGAACTTGAGGCCGACCCGCGCGTGATCCTGACGGGCAGCGTCAGCGACACTTCGCCCTATTACAACCTGATGGATGTGTTCGCGTTTCCCTCCTATCGGGAAGGGTTGCCGAACGCCCCGCTGGAAGCGGCCTGCACGGAGATCCCCGTGGTCGGCTTCGCCGCCACCGGGACCGTCGATGCGGTGGTCGACGGTGAAACCGGATGGCTGGTACCCGTAGGAGATGCCGCCGCACTCGCCGAACGGCTGCTCCACTCGTTGAATGATCCCGTGGAGCGTGCGGCTCAGGGGGCCGCCGGCCGCCAGCGTGCGCTGTGCCGCTTTTCGCCCACCGGAGTGCATACGCAATTCGAGCGGCTGTATCGTGCGCTGCTGGCGGAACGGGGCCTGGTGCAGAGTTCGCACAAGCCCATCGCCCGCGTGGCGTGAGCGTCGTGTTGGCTCACGCCGGGTCAGCGACCGTGGTCAAATTCTCTGCCGCGACGGCAAATACGATGCGCTAGGGATCGTTACGGCGCGACTTGGTATTGCTCGGCTTCATTAGATCGAACCCGCGCGCGGATTCGGGGACGTCGAAATCCTTGGTACCCGCCTCCAGGGTGACTTCGATCGTATAGCCCACGAAGAGCGGCGGCTTCTGCTGAATGGTTTGGGTTTCGTCTTCACTCCCCTGGGGCCGCTCCTCGTAACCGGTGATACGCACCAGGTGTGGACCGGGTGTGAATCCGTTTCCCCCCGCAAGCGAGGTGCTGTAGACCCCATCCACGACCTCGGCCCCGCCGGCTGGACCTTTGTGATCCACGGCGGCGTTCGGGATCAGATCAATCTGACCAAACTTTAATGGCTGCCCTGCGAACGTGACCTTCCCGTTCAGCTGAGCCAACTTGACGCCGCCGCTGCCGCAACCTGCTTGACAGGCAATCGCGATGAACATCGTAACGCCCGCCAGCTTTTGCTCAATCCGTGACATTCTCCGACTTCCTAATCCTGGTTCGTCGCTCAAAGTACGGGAACCTGCTCATCCAACGAAAATCGTCAGCCGCAACAATCTCATGTTCACGGCTGACGATGCAACTGAGAATTCGGGATTGAGAGCTTACTCAATCTGCCGATTTTCCCCTTCCGAACAGCTTGCCG
>JANRLN010000383.1:0-1614 GCA_033762515.1 Planctomycetaceae bacterium | reverse complement strand
TACCCTCGGCGTCGAGGACCCAATGGTCGCCGTCGCGAATCCAATCCGCTTCCCCGATCCCCCCGTTTGCTTCGAACGTCCAGGAGTGAATGGCGCCGGTCTCGGGATCAACACCGATCACCTGCGTGCCGCTGAGGGCCCGTTCGGCTTCCTTGATCGAGAACTTGCCGTGAATGAACTTCTGATTGGCGTCCCAGGTGTACGTGGTGTGAATTTCGGCTCCTGCGCCGTTGACGGAATTCCATTCTCCCACCAGCCACGCGAGATCTTGCATGGAAACGGCGTCGCGAGTGGATTCACTCAGCAACGCCAGCCGCCACTTTCCTTCTTCCCGAACCAGCAAAGCGCGGTAGCTCGCGGTGATCGCAGCGTCCGAGAAGCCCTTGCGAATCGTGACCGATCCCTCGTCGATGGCTGAGTCTTGCGAGAGAAATCGCAGGCTTTCGGGCTGCAAGTCGGCATGGACTTCCGGCGTCGCCGCGAAGAAGTTTTCAAAGCCGGCCTGCAGCGCCTCGCGACCGCGGATGGTGTCGCCGCGCGCCGTTTGATGCTCGCCTTCGGCGGTCCAGTGCGCGGCCAACTTCTGAGCGTCGCGCCCCTCAAATGCATTGGCGAACGACGCCATCGTCGCCCGAATCGCCGCTCGGTCTTTGGCCCGAACGTCGACAACCGCCGCCGAAGTTGGTTTTGGTTTCGTTTCCTGCGCGCCGACGCTCGCCGTCAGGACGACCGCGACCGCAGACCACAGCGAGATCGTTCGCATCATCAGGTACACTCCGCATCAAGAACGGACGATCAATTGGGCGAACCGTCATCGGAGGACGAGTTCGTTGCCGCGCAGGGGCGTTCCCGCGCTGGAATTGACAAGGGGTGAAATTCAGTGACAGCACCGGAAAAGAGCGTCGCGCTCCGGTGAGATCCCGCGAGGGGACGCGGGGTTGGATCATCAAAATCTCTGACGAGCGAAATTATCACCGAATTCTGTGAAAAGCCACCAGCGCGCCGCTGCGAACGCGGAATTACGCAGTTCCTCACAAACTTGCCTTTGGACCGAGAGACCCCAACCGAGTTGTGGCCTAGACCCCCAAGGGTTGGTTCCACAGCATCGCGTGCACAATCGCCGACAAGAACCATCCCAACATGAAAATGAGGGACAACCAGGAGAGGACCAGCGTTCGGCGAGGGGACCGAACGTCCCCGGAGTCGGTTTGAGCCGGGCGTGACTCCAGGAGCGCCTCTCGGCTGCAGATCCACCAGAGGACGCTGATGATCAGCCCGACCAACGAGACGGCCGCCCGATGCGGGTTCGAGTCGGCGGTTCCCAGCGCGGCCACCAGGAAGCTGCTGGGTATCAGAAAGATCTCAGTGACTTTGACCAGGTCGGGGGCAGGGGAGTTTGCCAAGGCGTCGGTATTCCTGTGGCACGCGGTTCGTCACTAGTGGTGGGAATTGGAAATCACCGGGGGGACTGACGTCCCCCCGCTTGCCTGGTCGCTACTTCACGCGGACGAGTTTCATCAGGCGGCCGGAGACGTTCCAGTCCTGGACGTAGAGGTTGCCGTCTTTGTCCCAGTAGGAGCCGTGGGTGCCGCTGAAGACCCCTTCGATCCATTG
>JANRLN010000382.1:0-3081 GCA_033762515.1 Planctomycetaceae bacterium | reverse complement strand
GGGACGGGTGGCCGTCGCCGGGGCCGGATATGTCAAGATTCTGATCGATGGCGACGGCGACGGCCGCGCCGAGTCTGCCAAGCTTTTTGCCGACAGTCCGAAGAACGGCGCCCAGGGGATGTTCTTCCACGGACGTTCGCTCCTCGCGGTCGGAGACGCAGGACTGCTGAGGTATCGGGATCAGAACGGCGATGATGTCGCCGACGGTCCCCCGGATGCGCTGATCAAGTTGAAGACCGGCGGCGAGCACGACAGCCATTCGATTCAGCAAGGCCCCGACGGCTGGTGGTATCTGATCGCCGGCAATACGAGCGAGGTCAAGCCTTCCTACGCTTCGCTCCCCACTTCTCCGGTGCGGCTCCCCCGTGCCGGGGTCATCTTGCGATTCAAGCCCGACCTCGCCGGAGGAGAAATCTTCGCCGACGGCCTGCGGAACGCCTACGACTTCACGTTCAACGCTCAGGGGGATCTCTTCACCTACGACAGCGATGACGAACGCGACATTTCTTTGCCGTGGTATCGTCCGACCCGCGTCTACCATGTGCTCCCCGGTGCGGATCTCGGTTGGGTGAGCCGGAGCTGGAAGCGTCCCAACTATTACTTCGATATGCCCCCCGTCATCGGTTCGTTCGGTCGCGGGTCTCCCACGGGGCTGACGTGTTATCGACACACGCAATTCCCCGCCGATTATCAGGGCGCGGTGTTCGCGCTCGACTGGACGTACGGCCGGGTGCTGTGCCTGAAACTGCGCCCTTCAGGAGCCTCGTGGGCTGCTGCGCCGGAGGTCTTCATGACCGGGCAGGGGGGCTACGGCTTCGCCCCGACGGATTGCGAAGTCGGCCCGGATGGTTCGCTATTCGTCAGCGTCGGCGGACGGGGGACGCGCGGCGCCGTCTATCGCATCCGCGCGAAGGGGCGAACGGCGACGGGTGTCGCCGACGCCAGTCCGCTCGACGCCATCCTCAAGGCTCCGCAACCCCTGGCGAGTTGGTCCCGCTCGCAGTGGTGGCCCAAGGCCCGGACACTGAAGAAAGAGGCTTTCGTCGAAGCGGCCCTCGATGGCAAACGCCCCGCGGCCGAACGCCTGCGGGCCATTGAAATCGTGACCGATCTCCACGGCGGATTCGAACCCAAGACGATTCACCTGCTGTCGGCGATCGAACCGGCGGAAGTCCGCGCGCGAGCCGTCTGGTCCTACGGTCGGACGCAGGCGCAAACACTCGACGCCGCCATCCTCGCCACGTTCCTGCAGGACGCCGACGCGATGGTGGCCCGCTCGGCCCTCGAAGCCGCACAAACGCTCGGCCCGGACGCCGACTGGTCCAAGCTCATTCCCCCATTGGCTCGTCAACTGGGGAGCAGCGAGCGCTTCAATCGGGCGCTGGCTTCAGCCGTCGTCGCGCGGATGCCCGAATCGCTGCTGCCGACGATGTCGCAGGCGGCGACTGATCACAGCGCGCGGGCCGTGGTGTCGTATGCCGCGGGCTGGCTGGCACACGTCGGCAGTGATCTGGCGCGGGTCCGACAAGCGATGTCGCCGGTCACCATCGCTTTGCTAGAGGGAGACTATCCCCCGGATTTGAAACTCGACGCCCTGCGGCTCGTGCAATGGATGCTGGGGGATCTGTGGCCTTCTGATCGGCATCCCGCCGCGTTCGACTCCTACGCCCCCGGGATTGATCCCGCGGAATTGGAACGCGACTGGGACGACCTGCGCATTCAACTGGCCGAGTTGTATCCGACCGGATCACCGCTGATTGATACAGAATTGTCGCGTGTGTTGGCGATGCTCAGCCCGGTCAATCAGAAATTGTTGGATCGTATTCTCGCACCATTGACGGCGGAATCCGACCCCGTGGAGGACATTCATCAACTGCTGGTGGCGGCCCGCATTCCGGTACCGCGAACCACCGATCAGCGTCAGCAGATCGCCGAGGCCCTGGTCCGCATTGACGCCAAGTTCGCCGAACGCGCGCTGCCGCAGGACAGCGCCTGGAATGACCGCTTCAAAGACCTCTACAAGGCCCTGGCGTCCTTCGACGAGTTTCTGGCCCCGGTGATGGTCGACGTACCCGGCTTCGGCCGGCCCGGCCACGTTCTTTTCATGAGCGAGATGCCGGAACGCCGGTTGAACGACGCCATCCGGGCCTTCGCCCGGCAAATCGCCGCAGACGATGACTACCCCTGGAACAACGATGTGGTCTTCCTGTTAGGGGCGTCGAGCGATCCGGCCCATCGCCAGCTCATTCGAGATCAGGCAAACCGCTTCGCCGTGCAGGGGGCGGTGCTGATGACCCTCGCCGATCAGGTTCAACCGGCAGAACGTCCGCTCATGATCGCGGGGTTGGAATCTTCCCAGATCGAAGTGGTGCAGGCGTGTCTGTCTGCCCTGGAGGCCCTGCCGGCGTCGATGGAATCGGCCGAGCAACTGGCGCTTTTGAAGGCCTTGCGGCGGCTGGGGGCCGACGAACGGGAATTCGCCGCGCGGGAACGCGTCGTGTCGTTGCTGCAGCGCAACACCGGCTATGTGACGCCTTACATCTTCGGCAAAGAGGGCTTTCGGCCGCAGGCCGAGTCGGTGAACGCCTGGACGCAGTGGTGCCTGCAGAATTGGCCGGCCGAGACGCAGTCGGCCTTAGGGGGAGACGCCGATGCCGTTTCTCAGTTGCGCGAAACGCTCGCCAAGGTCGACTGGTCGCAGGGGGATGTTCCCCGAGGCCTGAAGCTCTTCCAGACACGTTCGTGCGCCCAATGCCATGGGGGACGCACAGCGCTGGGACCTGACCTCAGCGGTGTTGCCGGTCGGTTCTCGAAAGAAGATCTTTTCACCGCGATCGTCCTCCCCAGCCGCGACGTTTCCGCGCGGTACCAGACGACGATCATTCAGACCGGTGCGGGGAAAACCCTGTCGGGGCTGATCGTCTACGAGTCCACCGACGGCTTGCTGCTGCGGAATGCGGCCCACCAGACGTTCCGCGTCGAAACCACCGAGATCGAAGAACGCCGCAAGTCCCCGGTTTCGCTGATGCCCGGCGGCCTCCTGAAGGATCTCCAACCCGCAGACTATGCCGATCTGTATGC
>JANRLN010000381.1:0-5001 GCA_033762515.1 Planctomycetaceae bacterium | reverse complement strand
CCGTCGTCGCAGGGGCAACGTCGCTCGTCGCAATGGGGCTGCATGTCCTTTCAGCAATCGCAATTCGACACCCAGTAATGATTGTCCCAGAAAGGGTCCGCGGCCCGCAGCGGGCAGCAACTCGTTAACGATGGGCAATGGGGAACAGAGGTCCGAGAGTTTCCGGATCTCAAACGGATCGCCAGCCGAAGCAGCCAGGCGCCAAGCGACGCGGAACTCCTCAGCAACCTCCTGCTGACCGGGCGATGTGTCAGCCAGTAGTTCGCCGAGGGCGGATACCAGCGCCAGATCGGGCCGAACCAGCCGTCGCGGATTCGCGAATTCGATGCTTCCCTCGCCTGGCAATTCGCTAAGAGCGCTCAGGTAAAGTCGTGCCGCGGCCACGGGATCCCCGTCGGCCGTCGCGGCCCGACCCAGCGCCAGCACTGCTGCAACACGATCGACCCCCTGCGTTGCCGGGGTCAACATTGAGTCTTGGAACTGTCGCCAATGCTGCGGCGTCTGGCGTAAATCCGCCAGCCAGGCGCGGTGCCTCAAAACTTCAGCCTCTGCGTCCGCGCTTCCGGCCAACCGTTGACGGGCGGCCGCTGGCTCACCGGCGGCAAGGTCGAGGCGCGCGAGGTCGCGAGCCTGCTGCGGGCCGAGTGGAGCATCCGGGGCGACCGGACCAGCCGGCAGGCGTTCCCGAGTCATATCCTGCCACGCGGTGATCTCCCCGAAACCGGTCGACAGCCAGCCGTCGCGCACGGACCACAGATTTCCCCAAAGAATCGCACCGGAGTCGTCCGGCACGATCGCCCCATCGCTGAGCGCCACGCGGACCACCCCGCCTGCGGCTGTCGGCACGACCGCATGGGTGTCAGTCAGCACACCCCGACCAACGACATCGCCGATCTCGGAGCGCCACAGCACAGCGCCGTTGCGTAAGTCGTGCATGCGGACGGCAAACGGTTCCACCACCACCGCTCCACCGGGCGACGTCCCCAACAGGCACAGCCCTTTGTCCCGCGGGGCCGACCACAGGCGACGTCCGGAGTCGACGTCGGCAGCGTAGAGCATTTCCGACTCCGGCGACGCCACGATGACGCTGCTCCCCGTCCCGAGGATCTGAGCTTCGCGCCAACCTTCCCACCAGAGATCGGGGAGATACGTGGTGTTTTCGCTCCGCGGCCGCGCGGCCAGTTCGCGCAACGCGGCGCCGTGTCGTTGAACCCAGGTGATCGAACGCGTCAATGGATTGACGGCGAGCACGGCCCCCGCACCCGTGGGGCAAAGGAGTTGTCCGCGAACAAGTATGGGCGTGCACGCGATCCGCTGCCGGGCCGGGTCGACGGCCAGGGCGCGCGGCACATCCCCCAGCGCCAGTTTCCACAGGAGTTCTCCCTGATCGGCGCGAATCGCCAACAATTGCAGCTCGGAATGTTGTTGACCGATGACGAACAAGACGTCGTCGACGACCAGCGGCGGACCGCAGAAGAATTCGTCGGCGAGGGCATACGTCGGTCCCGCCGCCGCCCCCCCCACGCGCCACAGGAACTCTTGCGTCACCGAATCGTACGCGGCCAGAAAGTTATGGGGTTCTTTGGCCGCTTCGTTGGCAGCGCTCACGGCGCCAAACCCGAAGGGGTGCGACTGATTGCCGCTCGGACCATGCACCAGAAAGATGCGGCGGCCATCGCTGCTGAGGCGTCCAAAGAGAGAATCAGCGGCCAGGCGACGGCCCACCGATTCCAGAAAGACAGGCCCCTCGGGCAAGGAGATCTGAGATCGCTCGGCGCCGGTTTCCAGATGCCAGGCTGTCAACCCGGCGGCAGTCCGTAACCAGACGAGATCTCCCACGACCAGGGGATGGCTCGACGGCCATGCACGCACTCCGTGGGAGCGCATCTCTCGCAGCCAGTTCGGCCAGACATCGCGGACCGGCTCGGAGATCGGCGCCGCCGCAGACCAGCGCGACATGGGGGCGGGACGCGTCTTGACGACAGCCTCTGCCGGTCTGGGAACGAGCGTCGAGGGAAACAGCCGCAGCCGAATGGAGTCGATCGTGTCGGCGACCTCGGGGGTGATCAAAGACCGGGACAGCTCCTGCAAAGCCCGCAGAATTCGATTTCGCATTGCGGGAGTTGCACGGGGATGGGCGGCTGCTGCTTCCCAGGCCGTCGCCGCAAAGGTCCAGCGGCGATCGTCGTGATGGCGCGTGGCCAACTTCAGCCAACCCTGCAGGCCAAACTCGGTATCTCCGAACTGCCCGCAGAAGTCTTGCAGTCCCTCGATGCTGGGACTTGCCTGCCATTTCTTCCAGGCAGCTTCCGCGGCGGCCTCGCGACCGCTTCCGATGCGGTCGGCCAGGTCGCGCGGGAGTCGGCGTTTCAAGAGATCGGCGGCCAGACGCCCCGAAATCGCCCCTTCCGACGTCGGAATCAGGACCTGGGTCCGCAGGGGATCGAGCCAGCGACTCGCATCCGCGGTTCGTTCTTCGGCCACGGCTGTTTCGGCGTCCCGATACCGGTCGGCCCATTGACGGTCGACACGCAGCCGTAGCGAGCTTGCGGTGGATGACTCCGGGGGAGTCTGAGCGAAGGCAACTCGTCCGCCGGCCTGCCCTCCCAAGCAGACGCACACTGACAGCACCGCTCGCCACACCGTGCTCACATCGGCCCCTTGTTCCCTCCTGGAACTACTGCAACCGCCCGCGGGCCCAGATTGGCCAAATGGCTTCCAGGCGCGGCCCACGAAACACGTAAAACTCGTCGTGCAAAGGAGTTGTAAAATCAACATAGCCCACGATCAGTTCCACCTGATCGCCGATCCTCAGGGCCTGTGATTCCGGCCCCAGCTCCAGCGTGCAGTGTTCGGCGCTGAGGAACTGAATCACGGCGTCCGGATATCCCTTCACTTTCGGGGGGCAGAGATCAGGATTGGTCGTCTTACGTCCGGCATCCAGAACGGCGCGGTTCAACACCGGACGACTGACCACCGTCGACAGCACGGTCACCGCTGCTCCGCAACCTTGCAGCCCCATCAAGTCGGTGTACATCGGGTCCCCGAAGACACCACCACCTGATTGAAGTTCTGTAACAGCCGGACATTGCGACGTGATATGGACCGATCCTGTTCCGCCGGCGCTCACAATATCGCAGCGAAGTCCGTGACGAACGAAACTGTCCCGGCAGCTCTCGAGAATGCTGATGGATTCCCGAATGCGCTGCGACTTTTCGACAGGATCGTTGAGCTTGAGCAAGTGACCCTCGTAGCCCATGATGCCGACCAGTTCGAGTCCCGCGAGCTGGTCGATGGCCTGAGCCAATTCCACGGCGTCTTTTCCGGGACGAATCCCGGTCCGATTCATGCCGATGTTGATGTCGACGAGCACCCGGCAGGTGACTCCCAACCGCCGACAGGCGGCCGCGATAGGTTCCGCCTGCACGAAATGGTCACAGCAGACGATGGGGTCGGCCCAGCGACACAGTGCAGCCACGCGATCCGGTTTTCGAGGTCCGGCTAACACATTGGCTACCAATATGTTACGGACTCCTGCCGCGGCGAAGATTTCCGCTTCGCCGAGCTTGGCGCAGGTGATGCCCACGGCCCCTTCGCCGATTTCGCGCCACGCGACGGCGGGCGTCTTGTGCCCCTTTGCATGAGGGCGCCAGGCCTTGCCCCCGGCCGCCACGACCGCAGCCATTTCCTGCACATTGCGTTCGAATTGCTCAACATCCAGGCACAAGACCGGAGTATCGAGTTCTGATTTCGTGGCTCCGATCAAGGCTTGAACCATGATTCCTGATCGTCCTGACTTCGTGAGGGGGGGCATCGCTGCGACAGAGTGAAGGACCTGAAACGGCTGAGGAGCACAAAACGTGCGCTGGAAGTCGAAATTCGATCGCAGCCAATCATCTCAGGCTCGGCCAGCTTCCCACGCATCAATCAGCGTAGATTAAACGACGACAGACGGGAAGGATGAAGATCCTTCCCGTCTGTGGCGAATTCAGCTCGGGTCGATTCGCGGGTTCCGAGAGCCTCGTAAACCCACCAATCCACTATTCCGGCTTGGCAGGCGCTTCCGGGGTCGGAGCAGCCGGGTCAGCGGGCGCCGCCGGATCAGCCGCAGGAGCAGCCGGGTCGGCAGGAGCCGGTTCAGCGGGCTGCGCCGGGGCTTCACCTTCCATCTTCGGGGCTTCACCTTCCATCTTCGGAGCTTCGCCCGTCATGGCGGGGGGAGCCACCGCTTCAGGAGCGGGTGTCGGGGCCGGAGCCGGGGCGCCGCAGCCGACGAACATGGCGCAAGCCAACGCGAAGCCAGCGAACTTCTTCATGATCCACTTCCCAAAAAGATCCAACACGTGAGACGTTGAGGGCGACTTCGCCCTGATGCAAAGAACGAGACGCCGGTTTCCGGCAGATATTCCCGGGCTCCCTACGGAATTCCGAAAATGACTCGGTTGCGCGGATCTTCCACTCGGGCATCCGGCGGTTTCGGAGTCCACCGCCGACGTGGAAGTCCCGCCCGCAGGGCGAATCCTCAGCGGTGCTGCAGAGACGTCCCGGGTTTCTTGTGTGACCTGAAGCATCGACCACTGCGGCCTGCTGTTCCCCGCAACCCCGAGCCCTGCATTGGAACCCAGGAGTCAGTCGACGTCTGCCGTGGATGACAACTCCACGGGCGCAGCCTCCGGGGGGACCTCCTCGCGATTCACAACACCTGTGATCCCGCGAAACGATGCGGTTGCCGGCCCGGTCCCGACAGCCTCGGGAAGGGTTCTTAAAAAAATCTTCGCCGGACGGTTGACCTCTCGGCGGCAGGCGGTATCATTCCCCTCGCCGAACGCGGCACAGCCGTGAGGGGGACTCAGGAGAGTCTGCCTCGCGGCGACGTTCTTTGACAATTGGGTTGGTGAGGAAATTGAGATTCAGCTTTGCACGGTATTATTGTGCGGTTGCTGGTCGTACGGGTCTTGTCTTTGGACAATTGTGGTCGGGTCGTGAGCCGCTTGCGGTGGA
>JANRLN010000380.1:0-2968 GCA_033762515.1 Planctomycetaceae bacterium | reverse complement strand
CGCTGGGTCCGGTCGGAGTGGATGCAGCGGGCCATCGCCCTGCACGAGATCGCCGTCCGGTCCATGGGGGTTCAGGGGCACGTGATCATCTGCGGCTACGGGAGGACCGGCCAGAATCTCGCACGTGTTCTGGAGCAGGAGACCCAGCAGTTCATCGCTCTCGACCTCGACCCCCAGCGGATTCGCGAGGCAGCGATAGCCGGCGAGTCCGTCGTGTTCGGCGACGCGGCACGGAAGGAAGTCCTCATGGCGGCGGGCCTGATGCGGGCGGCTGCGCTCGTGATCACCTACGCAGATACACCGTCTGCCCTTCGCATCCTGGCGCATTCGAGGGAGGTGCGGCCGGAACTCCCGGTCATCGTGCGGACGGTGGATGATTCCGACATCGAAACGTTGCAGGCGGCCGGCGCGGCCGAGGTCGTTGCGGAGGTCATGGAGGGCAGTCTGATGCTGGCGTCCCACGCCCTGATGCTGCTCGGCACCCCTCTGCACAGGGTACTCAAGCGGATCCGGCTTACGAGAGAGCAGCGCTACAGTCTGTTCCGCGGTTTCTTCCGCGGGGCTTCGGATGGAGACGACGCGGAGCCGGTAAGGCTGCACTCCGTCATGCTGCCGCAGGGCGCAGCGGCGATCGGCCGTACCCTGGACCAGGTCAAGCTCGAGAGTGCGCACGTCGAAATCACCGCCATCCGTCGCCGAAACATCCGGAGTCTCGACCCTACCCCCGAAACGCTATTGTCGGAGGGAGATGTCGTCGTCCTGCGCGGCCGGGAATCGGATCTGGCCGTCGCCGAAATGCTACTGCTTCAGGGTTGATGTCCCGCCGGACTACGGAAGCAGCCAGGCCGCGCCGCAGTTGCCGTCACTGCCGTCCCCGATTCGCCATGCCCCGCCGTTCGTGCCGAGCGTGTCGTAGCAACGGGTGTCGGCCGTGGGAAAGCCCGCCGTGTCTACGGAGGAGAAGCGCAGAGAGCCGGTCGTGGCGCGACCGTCATCAAGCTTGCGGTCGACCTCCGCCAGAATCGAAGCCGGTACGAGATTTCCGGTGTTTATGCTGTGGCGCTGGCCGGCCGCGCCGGCGAAACGGTTGCCGTATTCGATGCGAGCGGGAGCGCCGAACACGTTGATGGGGACAGGCCCGGCACTTCCCGCGCGATATTGCCCCTGCAGATATCCGGCCTTGCTGAGGTGATCCCAAGCCAGCGCCGGTTCGTCGAGGGCGCCGCTCGGTTCGATGCGACCATTGCCGTCACCGTTGGCGGTGACGCCCCGGATGTCGCGGGATGCCGAGGCGAAATCCCCTGGCGCCGCGCGGTATCGATCGAGGAACCCGAAATAGGCTGTGCGATAGGCGTCGAGCTCGGTGCTAAGCGCTCTCGCCCTTGCGGAAAGAATCAATTCGTTTGCTGCCAGCACGACACCAGCCAACAAAACGAACAGCATCATGACCAGCGCCACTTCCACGAAAGTGAAGCCGCGCTGGCGCTTTTCTGACAACAGCATCTGTGAATCCCCGGACTTTGCAGGATTCATCGAGCAGAGAATGTGCCAAAACGTCAGGTTTTCAGGGTCGCCGGCGTGGTCTTGATGGCTGCTGAACGAGCCTTCCCTGCGTCGGCGGGGCTTTGGAGCTGGAAGTCAGCCGCGGACACTGACCTGGAAAAACAAACGAGGAGCCAAGCTCCCCGTTTGACATGCAACCCGGACGAAGGCGGGAACTACAGCAGCGTGGCGCCACCGCAGTTGACGTCGGTCGAGCCCTGCAGGACCCAGACGCCCGTATCGCTGGAGCAGGTGGCGCGGTTGGGCGCCGTACCGGTGCCGGCAAACGCCGAGAACACGAACGATCCCGATCCAGCATTGCCGTCATCGGTCTTGCGATCGACCTCCGCAGAGATCTCCACGGGGATCTGCGGGCCGGTCTTGAGGTTGTGACGCTGCGGCGGCGTGGCACTTGCCGTGGAGAAGTAGACGCCGTCGTACACGAGCTGGATGAACTGACCGTAGGGATTCTTGGGCGTGCTTGCATCCGTCGGCGCCCCGGCGGCATAGGCAAAGTTGCCGTTGAGGAAACCAGCGCGGGTCATGTGGTCCCAAACCAGATTCTGTTCGTCCGCCGCGCCCGTACCGCCGGCTGCCGCGTCCTGAATCCGGCCATTGCCGTTGCCATTGGTGATCGTGCCGGTTCCGCCGAGGTTCTGGCTCGCGAGCTGGTAGTCGCCAGGCAAGGCACGGTAACGATCCTGGAATCCGTAGAACGCTGCCTTGATCCCGTCCTGCTGGGAAATCAGGTTGCGGACGCGCGCGCTGGTGATCAGTTCCTGACCCTTCAGGATGCCGCCTAGAAGCAGTCCGATGATGACGAGCACGATTGCAATTTCGATGAGCGTGAAACCCTGCTGCATGCGTCGATGTGACATGGAATGAGGTCTCCGTCTGAGTATTGGTAAGGTGAAGACCTCGATCTCGACGCGAGTTCCATGCCATGGACGAAAGTCTGCCGACTGAAAGATTTCGGGGAACTGTCGGCAGGACGCAGGAGCAACACACGCTATGGAGCTGTTACTCAACCTGATGAAATTTCAACAACAATTCCGTTGGCGCCAAAACGAGGCGGGTCGCGCGGGCGGCTGTCCCGTCGAGCAGGCGTGGCTATTTCGTCGGCGCTGACGATTTCCCGACAGTCTCCATCGCACGAAGCCGGCTCTCCAGAAACGCGAACTCCTGGGGGTCTGTCACGGTCCCGCTTTCAAGCAGTCCGCCAAGCAGTGCTCTGGCGCTCTCGACCTCACCCACGTCCTCGCGCAGGAAGATGTGCATCTGGCGGGCCCACGCCGGTACGGAACTGCCGCGGGCATGATCGCGGATCCCGTCGGCGTAGCGGATGGCCAGCTGCGGATCGTGCAGGCGATGCTTCGCCATGATTGCCATGTGAGCGACCCAGGGCCACCTCGTTTCGGGCTGTTCC
>JANRLN010000379.1:0-2061 GCA_033762515.1 Planctomycetaceae bacterium | reverse complement strand
CAGTTCGATGAGAGTGAATCCCCGCTGACGACGCGGCCTGAACATGTCTGAACTCGCTGAAAATAAGGAAGAGATCGACGGACGGTGCACAGTCGTAGGGGCTGAGGAGCGGTACTCGCTCCCGCCTTACGTACATCCACTCGCTTGGACCAGCGCATTTACTTACGATCTGCAAACACGATGCCGCGATGATCATGTTCGCCGGAGCCAGTTGCGTCACTCTGTCGCAAAGCAATTCCTGAAAAAGGCTTATGGCTCTGCGAGAATCTGTGATTCGCCCGACTTCCGGTCAAGAGCCAAGAAATCGAGGCTGTCCGCATTGCTGGGAATGTCCGCACGGCCGCTCGGCTCGCAGACACTCCGGGCGTCGATCACGCGCCTGGAGAGATTGTTCACGCGCGCCGTACGTCTCAGCCGACCCTGCGGAGACACGACGTTGCGACGCGCGATTCCACTGAGAGTCGCCGCGAGACCCCCCGCCGGGAAGGCAATGCTGCAGTGTCCCATGGCTCCCCAATTCCATGGCTCGGCAATCAGGGTGCTCCGCAGTCGAGCGAGACGCGCTGATCGAGACGGAGCAGACCTGCGGTTTCCGTTCCAGCCGAATTCGAATCCCCTCCGGGCATTTGCAGACTGGACACGAATGCACCAGTGATGAGATGATTCCGACCAACGCTGCCGCGCGAAATTCCTTCCACGGCGTCCGCCGGGCTTTCGACCAAGGGGAGCATTCTTTTGGCTCTGCCACTGCCGCAGTTTCTGGCTCAGCTCGGCGACTCGGGCCTGATGACCCAGGCCGACGTCAGCACCTTGATGGACGCGTTGCCCGAGGCTGAGCGTCCCCAGGACGGCGAGCAACTCGCCCGGCTGCTGGTGAAGCAAAAGAAACTTACGGCCTATCAGGCGCAGCAGATCTATTCCGCCAAGGGGAAGACGCTCGTTTTCGGGAACTATGTCGTCCTGGACAAGCTCGGCCAGGGGGGCATGGGAATGGTCCTCAAGGCGGAGCACCGCCGGATGAAGCGCACGGTGGCGCTCAAGGTCTTGTCGCCCACGGTCACAAAGACCCCAGAAATGGCGGCTCGGTTTCAACGCGAAGTCGAAGCTGCCGCCCGGTTGTCGCACCCCAACATCGTTGCCGCCCATGATGCCGACGAATTCCGCGGCACGCACTTCCTGGTGATGGAATACGTCGAGGGGAGCGATCTGTCATCTGTGGTCAAGAAGAAGGGGACGATGCCGGTCGATCAGGCGCTCAATTGCGTACTACAGGCGGCGCGCGGCCTGGAGTTCGCTCACAAGCGGGGCGTAATCCATCGCGACATCAAGCCGGCGAACCTCCTGTTGGATCACGGCGGCACCGTCAAGATCCTCGACATGGGACTGGCGCGGATCGAAGGAGATACGAGTGCCAATGCGGAGTTGACCAGCACCGGCGCGGTGATGGGGACCGTCGACTACATGGCTCCCGAACAGGCGCGGAGCACGAAAACCGCCGATGCCCGCAGCGACATCTATTCGCTGGGGATCACGCTGTGGTATTTGATCGTGGGGCGTGCCGCGTATGACGGGCAGACGTTGACCGAGCGGCTCTTGGCCCATCAGAGCGATCCGATCCCCTCGTTGCGGGAAGCGCGCCGGGACGTGCCGGGCGCCCTGGATGCCGTCTTTCAGAAGATGGTCGCCAAGCGGGCCGCCGACCGCTACCAGAGCATGAGCGAAGTGATTGCCGACCTGGAACGCTGTCAGAAGGGGGGCGTCTCGCTGCCATCAGTCCCCGCGACAGGGGGGGAAGACACCCACTTCCAGCAGTTCCTACAGGGCATCGCCGACACGTCGGGTCCCTCATCGAAGAAACCTGCCTCGAAGACCGGGGCGACGTCGTCCAAGTCAGGTGCGACCGCCGCGGTGGCCGATTCGATGATGACCATCGCGGGGGCCACCGTCGGGGGCGATCCAGACGAAGTCACGCTGACGACTGCTCCGCCGGCTCCCACTTCAAAGCCCCGCAAAAAGAAGGGGGCTCCTCCCCCCTGGTGGCAGCAGCGCAAGGGAATACTG
>JANRLN010000378.1:0-10367 GCA_033762515.1 Planctomycetaceae bacterium | reverse complement strand
TGTTTGAGTTGCCCGTAACCGCTGAGAAACCGCCGATGTCCGGCGAAGTGGTCGGCTTCATCGTGGGCGCACGAACGGATGAGCGAAAACTTGTCGGCAATGCGCGCATGCAGCGGCAAATGTTCGCAGACCTCAATCCCGGAGACGTTGGTCTGAATCGGTTCAAACGGTCCGCGGATGTCTGACGAAGCCTGCGGCTTCATGTCGTAGGTTTCAAGATGACTGGGGCCGCCGTGCACGAACAGCAGCAGCACTGCCGTATCGCTGGGAAGAGTGCCGCTCGCCGCATGCAAGCGAAGGGTTTCCCCCAGAGTCAACCCGCCCACGCCCAGGAACCCGGCGTGCAGGAATCGCCGGCGTGAGAAGGCATGGGCTGCCGCAGCGTCGGTTTGAAGGGCGAACATCGGCAAGACTCGCGGGCCGCGTGACGCATCAGCCTCTGTTTATCGGCCGGGCCGCGGCAGGAGTCAAGCGGAGCGTGTCGAATTGCCGGGATTCCTTCGCAACGACCGCGCGAAGAGAGAAGTGGCATCCTTGCCCACAGACCGTCCCTGTTCTTCGTGTGAGAGTGGGGAACTGAAAGGAGAGAACCGAGTCGGTCTGTTCTTCTCTCGCGCCATTGGCCCGATCGACTTTCCCAGAGATTCCAGGACTCCAGTCGGGCATGCTCGCTACGTTTGCGGATTGAGATCCCGGAAACGTGACTGTGGGACGCAAACACGATGCCCCTCTTAAGCGGCTAGCTGCTCAGTTCCTTGAAGAGGGGATGGAATGCCGGCATCTCAGACTTCAAGGTGTCGAGCCAGGCGGCCAGATTCCAGATTTCCACGCAGATCACGGCGCCAACCACCATCACTTCCTGATTGATTGCCGCTCCCAGGAATTCACGGAAAGCGTCAGGGATCAGAAGCCGCGAGCGATTGGCGAGCTGCACCGTCTGCGAACGAGTTGACAATAACCGTCCCAGGCGCTGCACCTCTTCCCATTTCTGGTCCATTCGTCCGGCCAGAATCTTCTGCTTCAGCACTGCGACGCCAGCTTCGTGGCGCTGCTGCCACTCATTGGCCCGCCACAAGCTGAGACACCCGAAGCGCTCCTTGGTGACGATCGTGCGACCTTCATCGTCGGTGACTCCTTGAGCCATCTCCGGCGGAAGGGTGATTCGGAAGCGATCATCGATCGTCCGTCGCTCTTCTCCGGTGATGAACAGATCCCAGGACACCGTCGACAAGGCCTCAGGCGGGGCGGCGCGATTCACGCGATCCACACTATTGGGCGTGTTTCCCACAGTCAACTGTGATTTCAAAGATCAATTGGGCATGAAGCCCACATCTGGGCCACAAGCTACCGTCGCGAATGAGAGCCTGCAATCGACTTTGATGAATTTTCCGACTTTGCGGGCGACGGTCCGGAGGGTTCCGGGAGCAGAAGCAGCGGCGCGGAGTGAATGCGTGCCGCACGGCCTCTTTCCCGCAGCCTGACGTCTCCCGTTTCCAGACTGTTCGCTTATTTCGCGACGACGCCGGAGCGACGGAGCTTTTCGCGGGCGCGGGTCAGGAGCGGGCCGATCGAGTTCTCGGGCATCTTCAGCTGCCGACTGATGTCTTCGTACGACTTCCCTTCGAGATGAAAGAGTCGCACCACGGCGGCTTCGCTTTCGGAGAGTCCGTCCAGCATGTGCAGCACGAGGTCTCGATTTTCGATCCGTCCGCTTTCGTGCAGGCCCTGTTCAACGGAATCTTGGTGGGCTCGAACGTGTCCCAACGCTTCCGACATCCGCCGACGGATCATCTCCCGCACGACCACGCGTCGAGCGATGACGGCGAGGTAGGTGGCCAATGACGATTCGCCGCGGAAGTTGCGGAGCACCGCGTAGTCGTCATTCAAGACAGCAAGCAGGACGTCGGAACAGAGATCGTCGACGTCCTCCGGGGACAGCGCGATGCTGCGGGCGTGGCCGGTATGCTGAATGACATGCACGAACAACCCGGCATAGCGGTCGACGAAATCCTTCCAGGCGCCGGGCTCGTGAGCCAGGCAGCGTTGGATCAGGCTGCGGTCAAGTTCGGTGAGCGCCACGGATCGCCTCAAGTCCGCGAGGAAAGACTCCCGCACTATTTCACTCTAGAATCCGACAGAGCCCGCAACAAGATCGTTCCCGCTTCCTCGACCAAACATGTTCCAAACAGCGCCGAACAGGGCAGTCGGGCAAAAGCGACCGGGGAAACCCATCCGATAGAGGTCGGTGCCCGAGACGCGCCGGAAAGTTACAGCGTCCTTGACGGTTTTTCAGGGGACTACTAGGATTCTGTCAGCGGGGATTTCGTCTCCGTTAATGATTCGCGCACGGTGGCTGCGGCGGCAAAACTTGGGAAGCTGCCGAGGTTCACCGACCGAAGGTAATGCAATCGAATCTGCCACGTCCGGCAGCCGCTGATTCAGACACTCACAACGCCCCCCTGGTTACGGAAAGCGAGCAGCGAGATGACGCACGTCGTCGCCGAACCTTGTTTCAACTGCAAGTACACCGACTGCGTGACCGTCTGCCCGGTCGAGTGTTTCTACGAAGGGGAAGCGATGCTCTTCATCCACCCGGATGAGTGCATCGACTGCGAAGCCTGCGTTCCGGAGTGTCCGCCGGCGGCGATCTTCCACGAAGACAACCTCCCGGCCCAATGGTCCGAGTACAAGGATCTCAACGCCGAAATGGCTCCAAACTGCCCGGTGATTACCGAGCGTCGTGATCCAATGGGCCCCCCGATCGAAAAGTAATCCCTGCGTTCGCTCACCGAATTTTCCACGAGCAGCCGCGTCGAACACGTCGATGCGGCTGCTCGTTTCGTTGTGTCAGGCGTTGCTTCACGCGCGCGGGCAACGCAAAGGTCGCCTCACAGAAACCAAGCTTGGTCGACAATTTCGACTGGAGAATCTGTAGCGATTCTGCCGATGACGACGGCGTAGCCGAATTGGTCGTCGGGGGAATGTCGCCGTGCGCTGTGCGTGGGTTATCGCCGCTCTTTCTCTGAGCGCGGGATCCAGCGGCTGCATGATGTTTGAAGTCGGCGTCACGAACCCGGTTGCCGGTTTGACCACCGTGGCCGTGGCTCCCTTCTTCAATCTCAGCGAAGAACCAACTGTTGACGGCCGCAGGTTCGCTCAAGCCTACTATGCCGAACTGCAGAAGACGCCTGGGTTTGAAGTGCTGCCCGTGGGGGTGGTCGAGCAGGCGATTCACGATCATCGGCTGGAGATGGGCTCGCCGGATGATGCGCTTCGGCTCGCCGAAATCCTGCACGTGGACGCGGTGGTGATCGGGGCCGTCACCGACTATTCCCCGTATTATCCCCCGCGCATCGGCATGGCGGTCCGCTGGTACTCCCCCTATCAATGGGAGTTCCTCCCCGGCATCCCCTTGCATGACGAGGCCCGGAAGTGGGCGACTCCGGGGCGAAACCGGCTCCAGTCACGCAGACGGACTTGCGAACCGGGCAGCGATTGTCAGTCGAGCCCTGCCGCAGTCATCCGCGGACAATCGGCGGATCTTGCCGATCGGGCCGAGCCATCCCTGTGGACACGGTTGACCGCCTGGAGGGACTCCAGCGGAGACCCTCAACCGCTGGAGTCGGCGGCTGCGCCCGCTGACGCCGGCCCTGTGGGGACTTTTGACCCGCGGCAACCCCTGATGGCATACATCCGGCTGTTTGACGGCAGCGATCCCAGGCTGACGGCGCGACTGCGGGATTATCGGGAACTCAGCGGGGATCTGCGCTCCGGCGGCTGGGAGGCCTACCTCCACCGCAGTGACGATTTCATTCGATTCACTTCCCATCTGATGGTCGTCGAAATGCTGCAACTCCACGGGGGTGAGGCGAAACGGCGGGTCGTGGTCAAGTTCCGACGACAGTTGTAGATGCGGTGTTTCCTCCCGCAGACCTGCTGCGGGGATCGATTCTCACAATGCGCTCCGGTTCCCGCACCCGCTGCTGGGATGCGGAATGTGTCACGTTCCTGAAAATACCGATCCACCGGATATCTCCCGCCGATAATCCTGTTGTGGGGATTTCGTCCACTGGTTTCGTCTGCGCCCCCAATGTGTTGGAAAGCTGGACCATGCAACGCGGCATCAACGTGTTGGCCCTCGTCCGTGGCGAAGAACGCTATGTGTTTCTGTACGACGACGAGAGCGCCGACCAGTTGCTGCGGACACTTGGAGAATACGCCGCCGACCCGGAGCTGACGTTCTCGTGGTATGACGCCGCGGTGATGAGCCAGCGGATCGCCCGGCTTCGTGATCAGGGGGCCGAATCCTCAGAGCCGAAGCCCCACACGACTCGTCCGCGGTTCAAAGAGCCGATGACGTAGGGCGGGAGAGGAAATCCGAAATTCGAATGTCGAAATCCGAAGGAAGTTCCAAACCTGAAGGCTGAAACAGTCCGTCGAAGTCATGTCTGTTTAGGATTTGGTGCTTGCTGTTTCCTTCGGATTTCGACATTCGGATTTTGAGTTTTCATTGCTCAATGTCTTCTCGGGGCGTCTCCCAGGACACCACCGCCGATGCATGCCGCCATTGACGGGTTTCTGCGGTACCTGAAAGTCGAGCGGAACTCGTCGACGCTGACGCTCAAGTCGTACAGCGAGGACTTCAACAGTCTGTTCGACTACCTTCGCGACCGCGTGGGCGGGATCACGCAGCCTGCACAACTGGATATGCAGTCGCTGCGCGGGTACGTCGCTTATCTGCATGAGTGCGGCTACGCCAAGACCACGATTGCCCGCCGGTTGGCCTGCTTGCGCAGCTTCCTGAAGTATTGTCAGCGCGAAGGACTGATCACGGCCAACCCGGCAAAGGCCCTGCGAACGCCGCGGGCCGGCCGCAAGCTGCCCCACTTTCTGACGAACGAACAGGTCGTCACACTCCTGGAGGCACCGCCGGCGAACGAGGTCGAGGGACTGCGAGATCGCGCCCTGCTGGAGACGATGTACTCCGGCGGGTTGCGCGTCGCCGAACTTGTGGGACTCAATGTCGAATCCTGGGATCGCGACGCCAACATCCTGCGGGTCTTCGGCAAGGGGAAGAAGGAACGGATTGCCCCGGTCGGACGTCACGCGTCCAAAGCGCTCGATCGCTGGCTGGAAGTGCGTCAACCGGCAGAGGATGCCGGTCCCGGAGATCGCGCCGCGATGTTCCTTAACCGTTTCGGTACGAGGCTGACCACCCGCAGCGTCGGCCGCATGCTGGAGAAGTATCTGCTCCTCACGGGACTCGACCGGCACACGACCCCGCACACGCTGCGTCACACTTTCGCGACCCACTTGCTCGACGGCGGCGCCGACCTGCGCAGCGTGCAGGAAATGCTGGGCCACAAGAGCCTGACCACCACGCAAATCTATACCCACGTCAGCACACAGCGCCTCAAAGACACCTACGAAAAGTCGCATCCCCACGCGGCCGGCAACGCTCCCGCCAAGTAGCGCCCGGAGAGCGGGGGTACGTCAGTCCCGCCGGTGATTCGTGTTTCCCATCGCAGGTCGCGCCGCGATATCCTGTGAATTCGTCTCTCCGGCACCCCCGTTCTCCCATCCGGCCCGCCATGCGCGTCCTGCTCTCCGCTCCTGAGATTGCCACCCGTGTTGCCGCACTCGGACGCGATATCACCCGCGACTACCAGGGGCGTCCGCTCCTCGTCGTGGGCGTATTGCACGGCAGCGTGGTGCTCGTTGCCGACCTGATTCGCCAGGTCGAGACTCGGCATCAGATCGCGTTTGTTCGTGCGTCGAGTTATCGCGGAGAGACGACCGAGCACCTGGACCTGCAGACGTCGCTGGTCGGACTGCCGCCCCTCGCCGGACGGGATGTCCTGCTCGTCGATGACATCTTTGACACCGGCCGCACGCTGCAACGGCTGTCGCAGGAATTGCAGGCGCAACACCCGGCCTCGCTGAAGACGGCGGTTCTGCTCTGGAAGACCGCGCGCCGCCAGGTCGACGCTTCTCCCGACTACTGGGCTTTTCAGATTCCCGATGAATTCGTGGTGGGATACGGACTCGACTACAACAGCGACTTTCGCCATCTGCCGTACATCGGAGTCCTGGAAGCCGATGATCTGAAAAAGTAGCCCTCTCGCTCCGCGAGAGGAGTACCGAATACGAACGGCGAGTGGTTAATCTGCGACATGGCTCCGAGACATTCGGCCCAGTTCTCTCGGAGCGAGCGGGCGACTTTCATTGCCAATAGCTGCGATCCAGAGCCCGGTAATTGATCGCCTCGGAGAGATGGTGGATGCCGATCTGCGGCTCGGCATCCAAGTCGGCGATGGTCCGCGCAATTCGCAGGATCTTGTCATGAGCGCGCGCGGAAAGTCCCATCTGTTCCATGGCCTGCTTCAGGAGCGACTCCGCTTCGGGAGCCAGCGTGCAGTACTTGCGGATCTCGGAAGGCGACATCCGTCCGTTGAGCTTGAGGGCATCCTTTCCCAGCCGCTGCTGCTGGATCTCCCGTGCCCGCAAGACCTGGGCACGCATGGTTTGGCTCGTCGTCCCGATGTTCTTGTCCGACAGTTCCCGAAACGGCACCGCGGGGACTTCGATGTGAATATCCATGCGATCCAGCAATGGTCCGCTGATGCGTCCCATATAGCGTTCAATCGACATTGGATTGCAGTGGCACTGCCGCCGCGGATCGCCCCGGAATCCGCAGGGGCAGGGGTTCATGGCGGCGACCAGCATCAAATTCGCCGGGAAGGTGAGGCTCCCCATCGCCCGCGAGATCGTCACGGTCCCGTCTTCGAGAGGCTGCCGCAGCACTTCCAGAGTGCGTCGATTGAATTCGGGGAGCTCATCCAGGAATAAGATGCCCTGATGTGCAAGCGAAATCTCGCCCGGCGACGGTGTGCTGCCGCCTCCGACCAGCCCGGCTTCGCTGATCGTATGGTGCGGCGATCGAAACGGCCGCTGCAGCATCAGCGGCTGACCGGGATCGAGCCGGCCCACGGCGCTGTAGATGCGCGTCGTCTGCAAGCTCTCTTCGGGAGACAGATCGGGCAGAATCGTCGCGACGCGTTGCGCCAGCAGAGTCTTCCCGGTGCCGGGAGGGCCGATCATCAGCAGATGATGAGCGCCCGCCGCGGCGACGGTCACGGCGCGCTTGGCGCTCTCCTGACCTTTGACGTCGGCATAGTCGATGCTGTAGCGGCCGAACAGTTCCACCGCATCCGACCACGAAAACTCCTTAGGGGGAATGTCGAGTGCGCCGCTGAAGAAACCCACCGCTTCCGTCAGCGACGCGACCGGGATGACCTGCACCCCCTCCACGACGGCCGCTTCGCGGGCGTTGTCCACCGGCACCACAATGCCCGACTGTCCGCGCTCCTTGGCAGCCAGAGCCATCGACAGCGTCCCTTTCGCCGGGCGGAGCGTCCCGTCCAGCGCGAGTTCCCCGGCCGCTCCAAAGGTCGATAATCGATCCGACTGCAATTGTCCGCTGGCGACCAGCAGGCCGATCGCGATCGCCAGATCCATCGACGCCGCATCTTTCGGCAAATCGGCCGGACTGAGATTGATCACAATCCGATCAATCGGCCGCACGTAGCCGCTGTTGACGATCGCCCGCTCGATGCGGTGCACGCTTTCGCGAACCGCCGCTTCCGCCAGTCCGACAAGAATCGTCTTGGGCATGGCTCCCGGCGAGATGTCGACTTCGACATGCACCGGCAGCGCGTCGATTCCCAGCAGCGAATAGGTGGAAAGTGTCGCCAGCATCGGATGGCAGGCCGCCGGAGTCGCGAATCGTCATGTCCACGAGCGTCCAGTATTGTGTGCCAGAGACAAGACTGCCGCAAGGGGGCGGGAACCTTGTCGAACCGCATGCGTCGATGTTCGGCCAGACCGCAACGCCCGCCCGAATGCACCGCTCTCACATCGAATGACGGCCAGGCTCAACGCAGTTCGGAGGACTCTCCGAACGAACTGCGCGGCGCTCGTGTGGGCGGGGGCGGTGTGGGAAGTTCGACCGGAACCGAGTCGTCGCGAACGCGGCCGTTCGCTGCTCGGTGACCCGCATCAACCGCGACGGACGGCTGACGCCACGCGCCGTAAAGATCGCGTTCTTCGAGTTCGCGGAGCTGGTCGCGGAGACTCCTCAGGTCGACGGTTGCCAGTGATTCGGTGGTCTCGGGTGGGAACTTTGGGAGCCTGCGGAACCGCGGTCGCGCCAGCGGTGCGTTCCACGCGAACGAGACCAGCGTCGCCGCCAGAATCAGACCCAGGCCCACGACGATGCCCATCACGATCGGCCACAACCCCTCGGTGGGGGGCAGTGCATGGAGAGGAGCGTAGGGTTCAATCCGGTTGGCCAGAATCGTGGGAGCAACCTGCAGTCCACTGGGGGATTCGTAACCTTCCCGCTTGAAGAAGTAACCGGTGACCTGCACAGGGACAGGGAGCGCCGCGCCTGCGGCCGATGTTAACTCCGGCGCCAGACGCGAGCAAACCACGCGAAAGGGACGGTCGGCCGAGTCAGCCGTACAGATCCAGCCCTCAAACAGATTCTTCAGTCCGTAGTCGTTCTCGCCTGCCGGAAACTCCTGCAGTCGCCGCAGCTCACCGAGAATTGTCACCGGCCGGCCCCGATAATCGGCTGGGTCGCTCATGAGATTCAGACGCTGGACCCCCGGTTCCGCGGCTGCCGCGAGTTGCTCGACGGGGATCTGACGGGCCTTATCGAGCAGGAAAAAGAACGCCGGAGCTTCGCGTCTGCGAATCCCGAGGGTGTTGTCTTCCACGGTCGCCAGCAGGCTGGATTCCATCGACGCGCCGACGGCCTTCGGTGGCGGCGTCGCCGCCAGATCGCGCGTGCCTGCAGGCGGTTCTGACAGGAACTCGTCGGCTGCCAAGGGCCGCTGGGACCGGTCGCGGACTTTTCCGCTCTGCGAAATTGGACTCTCAATGGTTCCAACGGGAGCGGCCGTCTGTGGTTTCGCCGCGAAAAACTGAAAGACGAGCATGACCCCGGCGGTGAGCGCGACGTACCCCAGCAGACGGCGCTGCAGCCGTGCATCGAACTGCGGTGGTGTGGGGGACGTGGTCCGAAACCGCATGCGCACTTCCAGCAAGTCGGGAGACTAAGCGTGGATCGTTCGCCTAGTTTGTGCATTCTACCACAGCGAGAGGAGACCTCAACGCGGAACCTGAGCAATGGCGATCTCGTCCCGACGTGAATTGGAGGGGATGCCTCGGACCGGGTGGACCATCGTCGTAGTCTCCGTGAGTGCGGCAGTCTTCGTGCCTCTGTGGTGCTTTGGGCGGACAACTTCAAGGCCGCAGGTGTGGTGGCAGGGGAATCGGTGGAGAGCGCGTTGATGCAAGAAAGTCCAATCCTGACTGGATGGTTCGTAAGGCTGAGTCGGGCGATTCACTGGCGACGCAGGAAGGACTGCCAGTGACCCATCCCGACGAGTGGGTATGTGGAAACTCTCGCTGCGATGGAGGGCGCGAGAAACGGGTGGGAATTCACACGCTTCACGATGGGCGTGTCTTGAGAGCAGCGTTACCGAGCCGCGGATCGCAACCACAGGAAGTCGAACTGAGACTCGGTCGTAGCCCCACAACCTTTCGGAAATCCCATGTTCCTCGCGGGTTGTGGTCGCTATGCCCGTCGCCTAAACTCTGTCATCGACGAATTCTGATCGATGCGGCCGCCTTCCCGTTGGCCGCGGTGATGTCGTGCCTGAATTTTTCTTGCTGTCTGCTTCCATGAGGACTCTCGCCGTGAACGAAACTTCTGTCGACGGCCTGTCGCGCCGTGATCTGCTCAAAACCACTGGCACTCTGGCCGCATCGTCGTTGATTACCGGCGCGCTTGCTTCCGGCGTGCACGCCGGACAGAACAGCACCATCAGCATCGCCCTCGTCGGCTGCGGCGGACGCGGCACCGGGGCGATTGCCAACGCCCTCGGGACCAATAACGGTCCTACGAAACTGGTCGCCATGGCCGATGTCTTTGAGCAGCGATTGAAGGGAGCCTACGACGCCACCAAGGAAAAATTCGGCGACAAAGTGGAAGTTCCCGACGGCCAGAAGTTCATCGGGTTCGACGGCTACAAGAAGGCCATGGACTGCCTGAAGCCGGGCGACGTGGTGATCATGGCCACGCCCCCCGCCTTCCGCTGGCTGATGTTCGACTATGCCATCAAGAAGGGCCTCAACGTCTTCATGGAAAAGCCGGTCTCCGTCGACGGGCCGAGTTCCAAGAAAATGCTCGCCCTGGCGGAGGAGGCCGACAAGCGCGGTCTGAAGGTGGCCGTTGGTCTCATGTGTCGGCACTGCGTCTCGCGCGGGGAGCTCTTCAACCGCATTCAGGCCGGCGAGAT
>JANRLN010000377.1:0-1596 GCA_033762515.1 Planctomycetaceae bacterium | reverse complement strand
GTATTCCGCACGCAAATCATCATTCACGGGGCACCCCTCCCATCGGGTTCTCTTCGTGGGATGGTTTTGGCCCCAGTCCGTCGGACGCGTGGCTAGGGACTCGAATGCTGGGGCCGCGGCCGTCGAAACGGTTGGAATGCGTACACCGTGCCCCAGCCACTCGGGGAGAGTGATTCGCAATGCCGTCCCAGCCTATTCTGCATCAACGAACGGCTTTCGGTTTCGATACAGATCTAAGCGAGACTGGAATCGCTGCTTGGCTGCAGGATCGAGGCACAACGAGACGGCCTTTTCCTGTGTCGCCGTGGCCCGGGGGAAATCATCCGCAGCCGCGTAACAGGCGGCGACCGTATCCAGCGTGCTGGGATCCTCCGGTGCACGCCTGAGTTCTTGATCCGCGAGTTCGACGGCGCGCTTGGAATTCCTGACAGTCGAATCGGGACATGTCGCGAGCAACCACGCCAGATTGTTTTTCACGTCTGGATAGTCGGACCGCGTTTGAATGGTTTTCTCGTAGTCAGCGATCGCCAGCTGATGCTTATTGGCTCGGTCGTAGGCGACCCCGCGATTGTAGTAGAGGTACGGCAGGATCGGATCGGTGCCATTGGGGGTGCGGGCATTGGCCAAGTCGAACGCCGTTTGATAGTCAGTCAGTGCCGCATCGAGGTTGCCCGAGCTCGAATAGCAGTTGGCACGACTGCCAAAGACTGCCGGATTCTTGGAGGTCTGGGCGAGTTCGTTAAGGAGTTCAATCGCTTTTTCGTAATCACCACCGCGAGCCGCGGCCTCTGCCTGTTCATACTTCACTTGGTACGTTGCACCACCCGAGCAGCCAACCAACAGCGCGGCGAGCGAGATGCAAAGAGACGTGGCCAAACTTTGGGTAGAAGCGATCATCGTGAAGTCTCTATACGGCAGGATTATCAATTGTGTGCAGCAGGGTTTCGCCTATCAGGTCTGTGCTCACGTCTATCCCCTGGCAGCAGTCTGCTCAGCCGGGAATTCGGAGTCAAGGGCGGGCTGGCACGGCGGAATTCGTTACTGCAAACGGGATCACGCCACGGCTTCGCGGACGAAGCCACGGCAGGTCTCCCTCAGTTCTCGGGCCTGTGAGATTTGATCTATACTGCCGCCATGCTCCACCGCTGACGCAAGTTTTCCAGAGGTCCCCATGTCGACGCCGAATTCGTTGCCGCGCATCCTGGCGATTCACGCTCATCCCGACGACGTCGAACTGCAGTGCGCCGGGACTTTGCTGCGGCTGAAAGAGCTCGGCTGCCCGATCACGATCGCCACGATGACTCCGGGAGACCTGGGGAGCGCCGAGCTTCCGCCCGACGAAATCGCCGCCGTGCGGCGGGGGGAGGCGCGGCGGGCGGCGGACATGCTCGGCGCCGACTACCTGTGCCTGGAGTTTCGCGATCTCTCGATCCTCGTCGACAACGACGGTCGGCGGCGGGTGACCGAGGCGCTGCGGAAAACGCGGGCCGACATCGTGATCACCGCTCCGCCGGTGGATTACATGAGCGACCACGAAATGACCAGCCGCCTCGTCCGCGACGCCTGTTTCGCCGCGTCGGTGCCCCATTACCTGAC
>JANRLN010000376.1:0-6398 GCA_033762515.1 Planctomycetaceae bacterium | reverse complement strand
TGCGGCTTCGCGATTCGTCCGCAGGGGAATCGCGAAGCCGCAAGCGACATGGGGAAACGGAGTTATCGGCGCATGAACATTTCGTCGAGGTTCAGGATTGCGTTCGCCACGACGGTCCAAGCGGCGAGGTCGATCACGTCGGTCCCTTCCGGAGCCGCGCCGAGTGGAACTGTCGCCAGTTTCCGCGCTTGTTCGGGGGCCGTCGCCAGCTTCTCGCGGGCGTGGTCGTGCAAGCTCAGTAAGCGATCGATCTCGATCGGCTTCGCAGGTCGCCCCAAGGCCTGGCGCATTGCAAAGCGAATGCGTTCGGCGGAATCGGCCGAGGCGGTCAACATTTGTCGGGCCAGCGATTGCGCGCATTCGATATAGACCGGATCGTTCAGCGTCACCAGGGCCTGCAGCGGCGTATTGGTCCGCTCGCGTCGCAGAGCGCAGACTTCGCGGTTGGGGGCGTCGAACGTGGCCATCGAAGGATAGGGATTCGAACGCCGCCAAGTGGTGTACAGCGCCCGACGATGGCGATCTTCACCGTCGCTGGTCTGCCAGTCGACCGCGCTTCCGAATGCCGCATTGACCCCCATCTTGGGTTGCAGCGGGCGGACCGGCGGACCGAACTGCTTGGGGCTGAGAAGTCCGCTCACGGAGAGCGCCTGGTCGCGAATCATCTCCGCCGACATGCGGAATCGTGGTCCCCGCGCCAGCAGGCGATTCTCGGGGTCGCGCTGCTGAATCTCAGGGGTCACCACGGACGATTGCTTGTAGGCCGCCGACGTCACCACCAACTTGAGCATGTGCTGCCAGTTCCAGCCCGAATCCATGAACTCGACGGCGAGCCAGTCGAGAAGTTCGGGATGCATCGGGGGTTCCCCCTGGGAACCGAACTCTTCGCTGGTGGCGACGATGCCGATGCCGAAGATCTGCTCCCACAACCGGTTGACCATCACGCGCGCGGTGAGGGGATTGCGGCGGTCGACGAGCCACTTCGCGAGTTCGAGCCGATTCGGCTGGCTCGGTCCTTCGTACGGGTGAAACGCAGCCGGCACGCCTGGAGCCACTTCTGCTCCCAAGTTCTGCCAATTCCCGCGCAGTTGGATATTCGTCTTGCGCCGTTGATTCTCGGCGAGATCTCGCATCACGGGAACTGTTGTCGCAGGCTTGATGTCGTTCAATTGTTTGCTGACCACGGCCAGTCGCTCCCGCGGCTCCTTCAGCAACGGGGCGATGCCGCGGTAATGCTGTTCAAGCTGCATCGCCTGCGCCGGCGTTCGCTCGGCGGCAGGGGTTTGCAAGACGCCGATGATCGATGCAGGGATCTCAGCGAATCGAGCAGCGTCCGTATTCTCGGTCCAACTCAACCGGAATCGACCGATGACGTGGTCTTCGAATGCCGACTGCTGATCAAGCTTCACCACCAGCCTGCTCTCCGGGCCCAGCTCAATGGGAGCCGCGGGAATCAGGATCAATTCATGGGGACGCCCCGTCTGCCCGCCGATCGCCCACCCCTTCTTCGCCGCATCCTTGGGGTCGGCCGTCACAAACGCGGCTGCGAAATCGGGCTGGGAGTAGTCGGCAAACGCCGCGGCGAACGTCACGCCGCGGATCCCGCTGGGTGCATACTCGCCCTGCGGCTTCGGGGGTTCGACGATCATCTGCTGCCATACGACGCGGCGATCGGCATCGAGGATCGACAATTGAAAATTGTTCAGCCGGCTGCCGACATCGCCATCGGTGCGGTTCCAGATCACGATGCGATCAATGGGCTGCAGGGTCTTGAGATCAACTTCCCACCAGGGGTTGTCGGAGACCGCCGAGTGCGTGGTCGACTTGGCCTCGAAATAGCGACCATCCGTGTTTCCGTCGTTGGCCAGCTTGGCGGGTCCGTCGTAGTCGGTGGTGCTCTGCTCGGCCTGACCCTGCAGCGCGACGTTTGCTTCGCCGCTGTAGACCTGCACTTCGGCGAGCGACAGAATCTTCTGGGAACCGGGGATCCCGATCCGCACGAATCGTCCCGCGAGGCGTGGATCGGCCGCGGGCTGCAGGGTGGCTGAGACGCGCGACAACACGAAGTTCCCCCCCGCACGACCGGGCCCCTGCCCCGGCAGCGACGGGTCGGGCAGCACTTCCAACCGGAGTGCCGACACAGCGCGCGGTCGATCGACTCCCAGCGTCACCGAGTACGAATCGGTCTTGGCCGTGGTCTCGATCCGCAGCGACTGGTCGTCCAGACTCTGGGCCTTGGCGCCGCTGGCGGCCTGGAACTCTACGGCCGTCGGAGCGTGCCACTCCAGTTGCCGCGGAACACCGGCTTCCCATTCGCGTTGCGCGGCGGCGAGTTCCGGCGTGGAGGCGGCCAGCGTCTGCTGCAGTCCGGCGATCTCCGCCTGCCACGTCCGCTTCTGCTCCAACTGCGAGGGCGTCCACAACTCGTGCAGCGGACTCTCATCGCGGCGATCAGCGTCCTCCGATTGATTCAGGATCGCGAAGACCTTGAAGAACTCTTCCTGGGTAATCGGGTCAAACTTGTGCGAGTGACATTGAGCGCAGTTGATCGTCGTCCCCATCCAGACGGCGAATGTCGTATTGACCCGGTCGACGACGGCGACGTTACGGAACTCCTCGTCGTTGGTGCCCCCTTCGTTGTTGGTCAGCGTATTGCGATGAAACGCCGTCGCGATCAACTGGTCTTCCCCGGCCTCAGGAAGCAGGTCTCCCGCCAATTGCTCGATCGTGAATTGATCGAACGGCGTGTTCCTCTGAAACGCCCGGATCACATAGTCGCGGTAGGCCCAAATCGTGCGGGACGGATCATCGGCATAGCCGGCCGAGTCGGCGTAGCGGGCCAGATCGAGCCAGAGGCGCGCCCAGTGTTCCCCATACGTCGGCTTCTTCAGCAACCGATCGACGAGTTGTTCGTAGGCATCGGGACTGGCGTCGCGCACGAACTCGTCGACTTCTGCGACCGTTGGCGGCAAACCGGTAAGGTCCAAGGCCAGGCGCCGAATGAGGGTGAAGCGATCGGCCTCCGGCTGCGGCGTCAGGCCTTCGCGTTCCAACCGACTCCACAGGAACCGATCCACGGCGTGTCGGTTCCACTCGGCCCGCGACGCATTCGGTGCTTCTGGTCGCACGGGCGGCTCATACGACCAGTGTCGGGCATACTCCCCTCCCTGTCGGACCCACTCCGTCAGCTTCTCGATTTCGGCTGGGGTCAACGACTTTCCGGAGTCGGGGGGAGGCATCAAAGCCTCGGGATCTTGTGAGGTGATCCGTTGGATCAGGAGGCTCGCCGCGGGGTCCCCCGGGACGACCGCCCGATAGCCCCCCAGGTCTTCCTGAGCACCGGTCGCGTGATCCAGCCGCAAGCCATGAACGCCCCCCCCTTGGCGCTCGGCCTCGTCGGGGCCGTGGCACTGGAAGCAGTTGTTGGAGAGGATCGGACGAATGTCCTGATTGAAGTTCAGCTTTCGCGGACCGTCCGCCGCGCACAGCCCTCCCCCTGTGACGGCTCCCCATGTGACGACGACTGTGATTGTCCGAGCCAAACCGTGCATCTTGGGGACCCGTCTCGCCATACGCGCTGTGGAGTGCTGATCAGCCTCCATCTTATGCGACGAACGACGCATGTCCAACCGTCGATGCAAGATCCCCGATGCGGAATTCCCTCATTCGGCCGAGCGGACGACGCGGAAACCGGTGCTGCTGTCGGCATGACCCGGCGGGAGCGGCTCGCGTGCCGTCGAACGCAGGTGCTGGGCGGGCATTTCGAAGGAACCGCCGCGGACGACGCGTTCCGGGAGATCCGCAGCATTCACGGGATCGTACAGGCCGGACCGTTGATAGGCGTCCACCTCATAACTGTCGAACGTCCATTCGCGGACATTTCCCAGCATGTCGACCAATCCCCAGCGATTGGGAAACTTCTTCCCCACCGGCTGCAACCAGCCGCTCGAATTCGTCCCGAACCAACCCACAGGTTCGAGCTCGGCTTCCGGATCGGAGAGTTCTTCCGCGTAACGGGCCCCGGCGCGGCACGCAAACTCCCATTCGGCCTCGGTCGGGAGTCGGTAACCGGCGCCCGGCGCGTACGAGACGCTCGCGGCGGTAATTGTTCGGGCCTCATTGCGGACCACGTCCTTCAACTCGTAGACCGGCGGGAGCTTCTCGCGACGGCTGAGTTCGTTGCAGTACTCGATGGCGTCGAACCAACTGACGTACGTGACCGGCCGACGGGCCGCATCATCAAATTCAGCGGTCTGCAGTCGCTCGGGGTCGAACGACACGGCATCCCGTTCGAGAACCGCCCGGAATTCCCGCAACGTCACTTCGGTCTGACCGATCCAGTAGGACCGCGAGACTTTGACCAGGTGCTCCGGGTGTTCGTCGGAGTCGGCAAAGGGGCAGCCGTCCGGCGCGCCGATCAAACACTCCCCCGGCGTGACGAGCAGGAACTCCGTCCCGAGCCCGTTGTTGTTCGACTCACGGGATTCCAGAATCACTCCGGCGCTCAGTTGGACGATCGGCTCGGGAGGTGGGCGGTAACCTTCCACGACGGAACTCTTGGCTGTGCCGGGGGCGGCGTCGCCCATCGTCGCGGGCTGCCGATTGGCGGCAACGGCTGCCGGCGCGCCGGCGGCGGTATCCGCGGAGTTCTTCGATCGCGCGCTCGATGGAGCGCCGGGAGCCGGCGGGGGCCGAATGCTGGCGACCGTGGGGGCGCCGGACTGTTTGGCGATCTCTGCTGTGGTGATCGTGATCTTCCGCTGAGCTTCATCGACCATCGTTTCCAGGTTGCCATAGGCTTTGGTCAGTTCGGTCAGGGCCTCCTGCGCCGTGGCCTCCTCCAGTCGATATTTGTCGGGCACCGGGCCGGGCTCGATACCGGCGGACCGTAGTGCTTCTTGATCGATCTGCACGTTGATGCGAGCCGCCTCAGAAATCGTTGCGAGCGCCTCATCCAGCGGTTTCCCGGCCAACGCTTCATCGACGGGCAACTGCAATTGCTCCGCCAATGGGGCGAGATTGGCTAACGATCCCAACGGGAGCGCAGACAAACCCGCTAGATCGGTGGGGGTCTCCGTTGTTAGCACCATGCGTTTCCCTTCCGCGTCCATCATCACGCGGAGCGCGGAATTGCCATTGATAAGTTGATGCAGCGCCTGCTCGCTGTTGCGACCCGATGTTTTCACGTGCGCCGGATCAGAGGGCTTCGCGCCGGCTTGAAAGAGGGCTTCTGTATCAATGGAACTTTCCACCCCCGCTTGCTTCGCCAGGGATTGGAACGCGGCTTCGATTGTCTCCGCGGAAACCATGTCTGCCAGCGGTCGCTTGAGCTGCGACTTCAACCGTTTCTGGCCCTCGCGTGAGACTGGCTTCCGGGCGATTGGTTGCGCGACCTCGGCAGCTGTTCCTCCGTCTGTGATTTGGCGCCAGCCAAACCATCCCCCCGCTCCGAGACCCACCAAGATCACAGCCACCATCAACCAACGTCCCCAGTGACGGGGCTCCGGCTGCGACGTCAACTCGCCGGCGGTGACCGTCTGCGGAATGCGCGCGGTCGACACTTTGGAGGAAGTGGGGGGCGGAGTGTCGCTTTCGACGGCCTCTTCGAACTCCGAATATGTGGATTCCGCGGTGATCGGACGGTCGAACACTCCGCTGGAACGTGCGCGCTCCAGCGCTTGTTCGGGAATCGGTTCCCCGCGGACGCTAGAGAGGAACGCTTGCGCAAAGGCGAGGCAACTGGGAAAGCGGTCTTGCGGCTCCTTCGCCATGCCCCGGATCAGCAGATCGGCGAGGTCGGGATCCACGTCGGGAACCATGGAGGCCAGATCGGGAACCGGCTCGCGCGTATGAGCCAGGAGCACGGCCGTGGGACTGCTTCCCACGTACGCCGGTCGGCTGGCAATCAGTTCAAACAGCGTCGCGCACAGCGCATATTGATCGACCGCACCGTTGTAACGGACGCCGATGATCAACTCCGGCGCCATGTATTCAGGGGTGCCGAAAGCCAGCCCGGTGTCGGTCAATTGGCGACCATAGAGTTGTTCGCGAATGGTGACGACTTGACTGAGGCTGACATCGCCGATCCACACTTGACCGGAAATGCTCCGCCAGAGCGTTCCCGGCCGGAGGTCGCGGTGCCAGATCTTCTTGGCGTGCAACTCATCCAGCCCGGCGCAGACGGTTGGCAGCCAACTGCAGATGTCCTCAACCACGGAAGGTGCGGGTCGGGCTGCGGGCCCCATTTCGTCCGCAAGTGTGTGGTGTGCCGTAAACTGCACCACCGAGATCGGACATCCATCCACGGTCGCCACGTCGATGACCGGCAGGTACTGCATTGGCTGCGACGTGTACAGCATCTCCACTGTCGACGAAAACCGCCGACAGTACGCCGCATC
>JANRLN010000375.1:0-20748 GCA_033762515.1 Planctomycetaceae bacterium | reverse complement strand
GAAACTTCAGCGGTTCGTTCTTTGACTGATACACTTCGAACCGTTCGCAGCCCGGTTCCTGTTTGGACAGACGGCACTGCTCGCGGAGGAGTTCGCGGATTTCGTCGACGTCCGCGGGGTCTTTCACGGTCAACCAGATATTCGCGTAAATCACGGCAGGGTCTCGCTCTGGATTCGATGCGGGAATCGAGAAACCGAGAGAATACCATCCCCGGCTGCTTCGCGACAGAAACGCCGCCAAGGATGGCTGAGGAACTCGCCGACACGGCGAATCTTGTCGCGAACCTGAACAGGTGCTTGTACAATCACTCACGAGTTAGAGCCGGGCATTTTGCCGCAGGAGACGAAGCCGCATGTCAGCCACCGACGACTCGCCCGCCGAAGAAACTGTCGGCACCGGAGTGCTGTGTCCCGCGTGTGCCCGGCCCATTGCGGAGCGAGACCACTTTTGTCCGGTATGCGGCGTCCCGCTCACGAGCTTTGCTGCGACTGACCCGCTGGCGTCAATTCGGTCGGAAGCCGAGATGGTGCGTCGGGCGTTTCAACGACCAACGCTTCTCAAGTTGATCGGGGTCTGGATGATCTTCGGACCGGGAGCGCTGGGTTGTCTGTTCGTAGTCTATCTGTCATTGCAGGACGTCGGACCCGATCCCACTTCGGGAAGACTTCTGCAAGGAGTTTTCAAGATCATTCCCGTCTTGTTTCTCGGCCTGATCCCCGTCGCCATCCTTTGGCGCATGACAGACAGCTACCTTTCGACACCTGACGTTGATGGCGTTGTCCAAGAATCCCACGAAGATTCTGTTCCGGATGACGCAGATCTCAATCGGGATGGCAGCGATTCACGGTGAGCGGCGCCGCCGCGTGGTTAGGCCTGTCGGAGAGCTTCATGAACGACATACTCGAAGATCTGGTCGCGAGTATATTTGTTCAGATTCGTGATCGCGACCTGTTCTTCGCTGACCCCGCAAAACAGCAGAAACTCGCGTTTCGAGTAGCGTTTCTTCATGGCCATTGGCGAGATCAGGGCCTCCTGCGGGAATAACGCCCAACCTTCCCAACGAGAGTCTATTAACGCACACTCTTTCTCCATTTGCGATGCGTTGGCCTTCAGATAGGAGTCCAGGTCCGCGGGTGTTGCGGCACATACCGCTCTGGGACCTCGCTTGAAGAGCACGGGAAACACTGGGGCACGGAATAGGTAACGCATCACCGGAGACTATGCTGCGAGCGCCTGGCTTTGCAACTATTCCGCGTGCCAAAGACGACGGGCTGTCCATGAACACATCGCACTGTGTTTCACCGATGACCTTGAGTCCAGGAATCTCCTCGCTCGACCGGAGTGTTCGTCAGCAGGCATGGTCTCATGTCCCCCATCAAGGTGTCGTGTCAGGAGCCAAAGAGTCGGGGTGGCATCGCGCGTGAGGTCGTCCTGCGGATCAGGTCTTTGCATCTTCGCGTCTTTGTGCTCCAGGCCCGCCTCCCGTTGTGCGCCGGCGACTCCACAGCGTAGGCTGTTGAGGACCAGATGGATCACTGTCACGACAGGCGACGCCGCCGATGCTGCCCGCTCCGATTCCCGCCAACGAAGCTGAACGTCTTGCGGAACTGCAGGCGCTGTCGATTCTGGACACGCCCAGCGAAGAGCGCTTTGACGCCATTGTCCGGCTGGCGCAGCAGTTGTTCGAAGTTCCCGTGGCCTACATCGCCCTCATCGACTCGAATCGCCAGTGGTTCAAGGCCAAATGCGGGGTGACCGTTGACGAAACCGGCCGCGAGGAATCGTTCTGCGGGCATGCAATCCTCGAAAACCGGCTGATGATCGTTCCCGACGCCCGTCTCGATCACCGATTCGACGACAATCCCCTGGTTGTCGGCGAACCCTATGTCCGGTTCTATGCCGGGCATCCCCTGTCAGGCCCGCGGGGATTCAACATCGGGACGCTGTGCCTCGTCGATCGGGAGCCGCGAACTCTGAACGATCGTCAGCAGGCGTTATTGAAGTCCCTCGCCGAGATGGCTGAAGAACAACTCCATCTGGTCGAACTCGTGGCGATGCAACGCGAGCTGCTGGAGACGCAGGCCCAGTTGCTGCAGACGCAGCAACGACTCGCCGGAGAACTGCGTGAGGCGGAAGACTACGTGCGGTCGCTGCTGCCGGCGCCGCTCATCGCAGGTCCCGTCCGAACGGACTGGACCTATGTCTCCTCGTCTCAATTGGGCGGGGACCTGTTCGGCTATCACTGGCTGGATGACCGCCGGTTCGCGTTTTATCTGCTCGACGTCTGCGGCCACGGCGTGGGGGCCTCGCTGCTCGCCAGCAGCGTGCATGCCGCGTTGCGACGCCAGTCGCTCCCCGACTGCGATTTCACCGATCCCGCGCAGGTCCTGGCGGCGCTCGATGTCACGTTCCCGATGGACGAACATCACAACAAGTTCTTCACCATCTGGTACGGTGTATTCGATCGCGGCACGCGCGAGCTGCGCTGCTCGGCCGCCGGACATCATCCGGCGTTCGTCTTTTCGACCGACGATCCCGCGGTGCAACGCGTCGGCCCGCGGGGACTGATGATCGGCGTCAGCAGCGGTCGAGAGGCCGAGGTCGAATCGCTGGCCCTGCCGCCGGGAACGCGACTGGCCTTATTCAGCGACGGCGCCTTCGAGATTCGACAAGCGCGCGGGGGGATGCTGGGACTCGACGGATTGTCGGTGATCCTCCGCGAGGTCGGCGACGTTGTGGAATCACAGACGGCGGAAGTCTACTCCCGGCTGTCGCAATGGACGCAGGGAGAACCGTTTGTTGATGATTTTTCGCTCGTCCAGTTTGTGTTTGTGTAAAGTCCATCGCGTCGAAGCCCAGGGACTACGGTCCCTGGGCTTCCGGGAAGCCGCCGTGCCGATCATGTCTCGACTTGCCGCCTGGTTCGCCGGGACACCGATGTCCGATGAGGAATTCGCGCGCGAGCGGCAGCGACTGCTGCAGAAGACGCCGTTGCCTGTCTTCTGGTTGTTCGGCAAGACCGGCAGCGGCAAGACGTCCATCGTGCGGTATCTCACCGGCGCCACCGACGCCGAAATCGGCAACGGCTTTCGACCGCAGACAAAGCTCTCTTCCGAGTACGAGTTTCCCTCGGTCGAGCAGCCGATCGTCAAGTTTCTCGATACCCGCGGACTCGGTGAAGCGCACTACGATCCGCAGGAAGACCTGGCGAAATTCGCGGACTCAACGCACCTGATGATCGTCACCGCCCGGGTGACCGATCAGGCGCTGGAACCGATTTTGACGCCGCTTCGTGTGATCCGGCAGCAGCAGCCGACGCGCCCCGTGGTGCTGGCGCTGACCTGTCTGCATGAGGCCTATCCTCGACAGCAGCATCCGTTCCCCGATCCGTTCGTCAACCACGCCGATTGGCCGCCGGAGCTGCCGGGCGACCTGCGGCGCTGCCTGGTGATGCAGCAGGAACGCTTCGCCGGGCTGGTGGATCGGATTGTCCCGATCGATCTCACCCCCGCCGACGAAGGCTTCCACGTTCCAGAATTCGGGGGCGAGCGGCTGGACCAGACACTGCAGGAACTGCTGCCGGCGGCCTTTCGCCAGACGCTGGTGCTGTTGCACGACGTCCATGATCAACTGCAGGATTTGACGGCGCGGAAAGCCTGGCCGATCATCGTCAGCTACAGCAGTCTGGCGGCGACCGCCGCGGCGACGCCGTTGCCGCTGGTCGACATCCCGGCGGTGCTGGCGATTCAAAGCCGAATGGTCTACGTGCTGGCCGACCTCTATGGCCAGAAATTCCAGGCCGATCTGGTCTGGAAGATGGCCGCCGCGCTGGGGGGACAGATCCTGGCCCGGTTTGCCATTCGAGCGCCGCTCAAGTTCATCCCCTTTGTGGGCATGACGGCGAATGCCGCGTTGTCGTTCGCGTATACTGTCTCCCTGGGCAAAGCTTGTTGTTGGTACTTCAGCGAAATCAAGGCCGGCCACGTCCCCACCGAAGATGATTTGAAGTCCGTCTGGGGCGAGAAGCTGCAGGAGGCGCTGCAAGTATGGAAGCGGGGCGACGCCTCGAAACCAGTCCAGTCACCTAACGCCTGAAGCCAAGCGCATGCCCCGCTGGAAACTCATCACCGTCGCCGTTCTTTCCGCTCTGCCGGTGCTGCTGTTCGCCGGGTTCGGGGCGTGGGCGTTGTATCGGTCCGGACATTGGGCGTGGCTCTGGTGGACGCTGCCGGTCTGCTGGGGGATCGGGGGTTTCCTGGCACGGCGCTGGTCGAGCGATTTGAAGATCCCGATGCCGGAGATCGATTGTTCGCAGTGGACGCCCCAGGATCAGGAAGCCACGAAGATCATTGCCGCGGAGCACGCTCGCGTGGGTGAGGTCCCGGCTCAGCAATTGACGAATCCTCAGTTCTACACCGAGTTGACGCAAAACTTGGCGCTGAAGATCGCTCAGCACTATCACCCCAAGTCGAAGGACCCGCTGGGTGAGCGATCCGTCGTCGAAATTCTCGCGGCGACGCAGTTGATCTCCGAGGACGTCGAAGACTGGTTCCTGAAATACGTTCCCGCCAGCCACCTGGTGACGGTGGCCCAATGGCGGATGCTGTCCCATGCCCCGACGTGGTGGCAGACGGCCAGCAACGCGGGCTGGGTCGCTTCGATCGCGATGAACCCGCTGAACATCGCCCGGTATGTGGTCTCGAAAGTGGCGATGGAGCCCTTCACCAAGCAATTGCAGCAGAATCTGCTCGGGGCCTTCTATTCCTTGTACGTCCGGCAGGCCGGGTACTATCTCATCGAACTCAACAGCGGCCGCCTGCGGGCCGGGTCGAAGCGTTATCGCGAACTGATGCGCAAGCTTCATGGCGACGAGCTTCCCAAGGCGGCGGTCCCAGCGCCGTCGCCCGTCGAACCGCCGCCCGCGACGACCATCACGGTGGCCGTGGTCGGACAGGTGAAGGCCGGAAAATCGAGCCTCGTGAACTGTGTGCTCGGGAGTCAGCAGGCGGTGATGGACGTCCTGCCCTCGACGATGGACGTCAAACGCTACACTCTCCGCTGGCCGGACCGGTCGGACGAGGTGGTGCTGCTGGATACTCCCGGCTACAGCGACGCGGGGGCCACAGGCGCCCAACTGCGTGAGACTCAAGAAGCGGTCCGCGCCGCCGACCTCATGTTGCTGGTGCTCGATGCGCGCTCTCCCGCCCGGGACGCCGATGTGAAGATGCTGTCGTCGCTGGAGGCGTGGTTTTCCGCGCAGCCGCGGTTGAAGCCGCCCCGAATTGTGGTTGTCCTCAATCAGGTGGACGGCCTCAGTCCCGTGATGGAGTGGTCCCCGCCCTACAAGTGGCGCTGGCCGTCGTCGCCCAAGGAACGCAATATCGGCGCGGCGGTGGAATATGCCAGGGAAGTCTTCGGCGCCCGAGTAGCGGCATTCGTTCCCACATGCGCCGATATTGAGCATCAGCGCTCGTGGAACATCGAGGAAGAACTTTTGCCGACAATGTCGATGCATCTGGACGCGGCCCGCGCGGCCGCGCTACTGCGGGGCCTGCACACTGAATATGACCGAGGCAAGGTGCAGCAGGTCGTCGGGCAGGTTTTGGAAGCGGGGAAGCGGATTTTTGATTCGATCGACGGGCTGCGATAACAGCGGTCATTGGGGGCGCAGGCGAGCCTGAAGAAGCCCAGGGATCGCGATCCCTGGGCTTCTTCAGTGTCCGAACACTTTCTCCCACAACGGCGGCCCGAGGATCAAGAGCCCGACGACGACGGCGGTGATTCCTAACAGCAGCACCGCGCCGGCGGAGACGTCTTTCGCGACCTTTGCCCGTTCATGAAACTGCGGCGCCAACAGATCCACCAGCGCCTCCACGGCCGTATTGATCGTCTCCCCCACGAGCACCGCCCCGATCATAACCGTCAGGATGCTCCACCGGAGCGCATCCAGTCGCAGCCAGACTCCGACGACGATCACGCAGATCGCGAAAAATCCATGAATTCTCGCATTACGCTGGGTTCGGACCGTCAGCCAGATGCCGTCGAAGGCATGGCCGAAACTGCGCCATAAACTGGGTTGTTTCACGATGAGCTGCAGGAATTCGCGGAGCAGAGGAACTCGATGGGAAGAATAAACAATGCTTCTCGGCGATGCACTCGGGTTCCCCCGACTTCCCGACGCTTCCTGCAACTTCAGAATGTGAGTTTGACCAGCCGCTTGCTAAAGTGAAGGGAGCCGACAAGGAACCTGCGGATGCGGAAAGGGGGAGCAATGAGTCGACTCGGACGGACAATCCTCGGTGTGGTGCTGGCCGGGGGACTGGGTGAGTGCGGCCTGGCGGCGGAGTGGAGCGCCGCCCAGTTGGAGGAACTCGTCGCGACATCCGCAGAGCAATATATCAAGGCGTTTCACGAGCGCGACGCCGCAAAGCTCGCCGGGTTCTTCACGGAATCGGCGGAATACGTCGACGCTGACGGGCGGGTCCTGCACGGCCGCGCCGCGATTGAAGCGGATTTCATCGCCACGTTTGAATCGTCCCCGAAAGGAACGCTGTCGATCGAATTGACCTCGATCCGGCCGATCGCGGAGAACGTGATCGTCGAAGAAGGGATTTCGGAGTTCCGTCCGGAAGGGGATGGGGCCGTTTCGACGCTGCGTTATTCCGCCACCCACGTTCAGCAGAAGGACGGCGAATGGCGGATTGCCGGCGTCCGGGAGTTGTCGCCGGCCGAGATGACCGCTCACGAGCGACTGAAGACGCTGGCGTGGCTCGTCGGTCGCTGGAGCGATGAATCGCCCGACAGCGTGGTGGCGAGCGAATGGAAGTGGTCGGATGACGAGAACTATCTCATCGCCGAGTTCGTGACGAAGACGGCCGACGGAACCGGTCGCGCTGGCTCACACCGCGTGGGCTGGGATCCTCTGCGGAAGCAGTTCCGCTCCTGGATCTTCGATGCCGAAGGGGGCTTCGCCGAAGGAACCTGGGCTCGGCACGACGGCGTGTGGGATGTCTCCTTGACGGCGACGCTGGCGGGCGGCGCAACCGCAACCGGAGTGCTCCGGTTTGAGCGGGACGGCGATGACGCCATGATCGTCAGCCAACTTCGGTGGGCGGTCGGTGGAGAGTCCGTTCCCGACAGCGAAACCCGCGTTGTTCGGGCGCCGCCGGAACCGAAGGAATAGTCTCTCCTGACTCGGCTGAAAGAACACCGCCAACGACGACCCCATCGCATCTGCCTGAGCGGCTTGAGAGGGAATCCGAGATGAATCGAATCTGCATGCGCACGACGATCGTGGCGTTCCTGTGTGTGATGTTGGGGGCCACGCTGGCCTATGGCCGGGGAGGCCGCGGCGGTGGAGGGGGATTCGGTGGGGGTGGCGGAGCCCGTGGGGGTGGCTTTTCGGGCGGGGGAGCACGCCCCTCGATGCCGTCCCGCCCGTCGAGCATGCCGTCGTTCAACGCCCCTTCCTCTCGGCCTGCCACCCGACCCGCCTCCCGCCCCTCGTTCCCCAGCGGAGGCGGCAATCTCGGCGGCGGCGGCGCTCGTCCCTCGTTGCCCAGCCGTCCCAGCACCCCCGGAATCGGCGGCGGCGGCGTCTCGCGGCCCGGCAACATTGTCAACCTTCCGGGTTCCTCCGGCGGCCTTCGCCCCGGATCTCGCCCCGACATCGGTGCGGGGGGGAGCGGCTTGCAGAGACCGGGAACGCTGCCGGGAAACATCGGCGGGAATCGACCTGGTATTGGTGATCGGCCCGGAATCGGTGATCGGCCTGGAGCGGGCAACTTGCCAGGCATTGGGAATCGTCCGGGCATCGGTGATCGACCCGGAGTTGGCAACATCCCCGGGATCGGGAATCGTCCCGGCATCGGTGATCGTCCCGGAGTTGGCAACCTCCCCGGGATCGGTGATCGCCCCGGCATCGGTAATCGACCGGGAATCGGAGACCGGCCCGGAATCGGCAATCCACCCGGACTTCGTCCTGATCATCGCCCGGGGAATGGCCTCGGTCCCGATTGGCCCATTGCGAATCTGCCCGGATTGGGTGGAGACCGCTTCCCCGGCGCCGGACGGCCGTGGGACAACTTCAACCCTGATCGCAACAATTGGATCGACAATCGCCACAACAACCTGAACCTGCAGTTCAACAATCTCAACACGCACTGGAACGATCGCTGGGACCACTGGGGGAATGGCAACTGCGACTGGAACCACTGGCACAACTACAACTACGGACACTACGCCGGGTGGTATCACGGCTACTGCGCCGCACCAGGCTTTCACTGGAACTACCTGTGGAATGAGTACCCTGTGGCCATGGCTTTCGGCGTTACCCGCTGGGGGCTGAACGCGTTGTCGTATCGCTGGGGACTGTGGGGCTATTCGAACCCGTACTACACCGAGCCGGTCTACGTGAACAACCAGGTGGTCGTGACTTACGATCAGCCGCTGGTGACGCAGGTGGCAACGACCGACGACGGCACGCCGTTGCAGGAAGCCCCCGTCCCGGCGGCGGCGGACGACAAGTTCGATCAGGCCCGCGTTGCCTACTACGAAGGTCGGTACTCTGAGGCGCTCGCGCTGATCAACCAGGTGCTGGTGGACCTTCCCAAGGATGCGGTGGTCAACGAGTTTCGCGCTCTGTGCCTGTTCTCACTGGGCCAATACCAGGAAGCCGCCGCGACGGTGCATGCCATCCTGGCCGTCGGGCCCGGCTGGGACTGGACGACGCTTTCCAGCATGTATTCCTCCACGAGCGTTTACACCGAACAACTCCGCAAGCTGGAAGCGGTCACCAAGTCCAAACCCGATGACGCCGCGGCACACTTCCTGCTGGCTTATCACTACCTCACCTGCGGTCACACCGAGGCGGCCGTCAAACAGTTGCAGGCCGTGGTCAAGTTGGCGCCGCAGGACGCCGTCGCCGCGCAGTTGCTGAAGATGAATCAGCCCGAGTCGGCGCCTCCCCCGACGGCAGCCGACGATGCGCCCCCCGCCAACTTTGAGAAGTCGGACATTCCGCTGGAGAAGCTCCAGGGAACCTGGACAGCCTCGAAGGACGGCGCGAAGTATCAATTGGAGCTGACGCCTCAGGAGGAATTTGTCTGGACCTACACAAAGGACGGCCAGTCGCAATCGTCGAAGGGGGCCTACACCGTGCGTGCCAAAAGTCTGGCCATGGAACCCGACACCGGGGGCGTGATGCTGGCGGATATCGACCTGCTGTCCAACGGCGACTTGAAATTCGCTGTGATCGACAACGGCCCGACGATGGAGTTTCGGCGCTGACATTGTCGATGCTGCGCTGCATCGTGTCTTGCGCCGTCACAAGTTCCGAATCTCAAAATCCAAACTTCCAACAAGCTCCCAATGCCAAATCTCAAACACGGGGCCGGCGGTCGCATGTCTGAGCTTTGATCGTTGAGAACTGTTTGAGATTCGATGCTTGAGATTTGGAACTTGGGGCGCCCTGCGCAACGTTCGTCAGTTCGACGCGATGGCTCAATGGCCGCCCAGGTACGCCCGCCGGATCTCGTCGCTTGCCGCGAGTTCCGCGGCGGGGCCTGACGTCTGCATCGCGCCCACCTCCAATACGTAGGCGCGATGGGCCACCTGCAGAGCCATGCTGGCGTTTTGCTCGACGAGCAGGATTGTCACCCCTTCGCGGTTGATCTCACGAATCACCTGGAAGATCGTCTGCACCACCTGCGGCGCCAACCCCAGCGAAGGTTCGTCGAGCATCAGGAGTTTCGGCCGCGCCAGGAGCGCGCGGGCGATGGCCAGCATCTGCTGCTCGCCTCCCGAGAGTGTGCCGGCGTTTTGCCGCAGCCGCTCGCGCACGCGCGGAAAGAACTCCAGCGCACGCTCATGATCCTGGTGCAACTCGCCCTTGTCGGATCGGCTCCAGCCGCCGAGTTGCAGATTTTCTTCGACCGTGAGATTCGCAAAGATTCCGCGTCCCTCGGGGACGTGGACCAGGCCCCGCTGCGCGATGCAATGCGGCGGCTGTCCATGAATCTCGCGACCGTCAAAGCGAATCGCGCCGCTGCGCGGCGCGAGGAGACCCGAGATCGAGCGGAGCGTGGTCGACTTGCCGGCGCCGTTGCCGCCGATCAACGTCACCACCTCTCCCGGTTCCACATGCAACGAAATCCCCCGCAGCGCCTGAATGGCGCCGTAGGAAACGTTGAGGTCTTGAACTTCGAGCAACGGCATCTCGTGACTCTTCAATGGCCAGAGAAATTCCAACTCTCCAGAGGCAAATCACGAACAACAGCCATTTTCAAATCCCACACCGGCTCGGGTCAGCCATTCGCACGGACTGTGTGACGCAATTTCCTTGGGAACAGCTAGCTTTGATGGGGGATTTCCGCTACCCGGTGACGCATCCCAGATAGGCCGCGATCACGCTCGGATCATTCTGCACCTGTTCGGGGGTTCCCTCACAGATCGTGACGCCATGATCGAGAACCACGATTCTCTCGCAAATGTCCATCACGAGCCCCATATCGTGTTCGATCAAGAGTATCGAGAGCTGAAAGCGGTCGCGAATCTCCCGAATGCAGGTCGCCAGCGCCCGCTTTTCCTGCGGATTGAGGCCCGCGGCCGGTTCATCCAGGAGGAGCACCTGCGGATGGGTCGCCAGGGCGCGGACGATTTCCAGGCGCCGCTGATGACCGTAGCTGAGGCCGTGCGCCAATTCCGCCGCGCGATCCTGCAGGTCGAAGATCGCCAGCAGTTCCAACGCCTGATGTCGCAGCGTCTCTTCCTGTTCTCGGCTGCGCCGCGTGCGCAAGAGCGTCGCCGCCAGACCATGCGAATTCCGCAGTTGGCCCGCCAGGCGAACGTTGTCGAGCACCGACAGGTTCGGAAACAACCGGATGTTTTGAAAGGTGCGCGCGATCCCGGCAGCCACGATTTCGTGAGGTCGGCGTCCCACCAGATTGAGCTGCTCGATGTGCATCCTTCCCGCATCGGGACGATAGACGCCGGTCAGCAGATTGAAAACCGTTGTCTTTCCCGCCCCATTGGGCCCAATCAGGCCAAATAAGCCGGCCTTGGGAAGCCGCAGCGAAAACTGTTGCACCGCCTTGAGGCCGCCGAACGAGATCCCGATCTCTTCGACCTGCAGCAGCGGCGTTGCCGAAGCAGCGCTGTCCATCATGCGGGGGGTCTCCGCGGAGAGGCCCGGTGTCGCGGGAAGAACTCCCAGATTTCATGGATGCCGAACAGCCCCTGAGGTCGAAGCAACATCATGCCGACGAGGAGCACTGCGAAGACGATCAGTCGGTACTGGTCGAAATCCCGCAACAGTTCGGGCAGCGACGTCAGCAAGACCGCCGCCAGCATCACCCCGCTGATCGATCCGCGGCCCCCGAGGACCGTCATGATCACGTAATCGAAGGAGCGCTGAAATCCGGCGTACTTGGGGCTGATGATCACGCCGCTTTCGTGGGCGAAGAGTCCTCCTGCAGTCCCGGCGAAGAAGGCTGCGAGCACGAACGCCAGCACCTTTTGCCGGGCGATGTTGACTCCCATCGCCTGAGCCGCGATTTCGTCTTCACGCACGGCGATCATCCCGCGACCGATGCTGGAGTATTTGATTCGGTACGCCGCAACCACGGTGAACGTGACAAAGGCATACACCCAGAACAGGTTCGTGTACTTGGGAATTCCGCTGAAGCCGATCGCACCTCCGACGGCGGGGGGACAGAGGAGGTCCGACCAGCTTGCAGCGTGGAGCGCCTCCGGGTCCTCCAGCACTTTTCCGGTCTGCTGCAGCACGACGCGCAAGATCTCGCCGAAACCCAGGGTGACGATCGCCAGATAGTCGCCGCGCAAACGCAGCGACGGCAATCCGACGACGTAGCCCATCCCGGCGGCGACCAGACCGCCGGCCAGGCATGACCCGGCGAGCAGCCACTCGCCGGATCCAAGAAAACCGCCATGTTTTTCGGGGGCATCCCAGAGCCACAGGGAGCCGTAGTACGTCAGCATCCCCGCCGAGTAGCCCCCCACCGTCATGAAGCCGGCATGACCAATCGAAAACTGCCCGGTGAGTCCATTCACAATGTTCAGCGAGACGGCGAGGATCATCGCGATCCCCGCATCGATGACGATTCGCGAATAGTACGGTCCGACCATTCCCGGCAGAGTGAAGTGCAGGATCACCGCCAGCACCATGCCCGCGGCATAGGGTTGCAACCCATGCCAGACCGTGGACGGCCAGCTTGCATTGAGGGGGTTGGGTGCAGGATTCGCCATGGCTACACCTTCTCCCGCACCGGTGAACCAAGCAGACCGGTCGGCTTGACCAGCAAGATCACAATCAGCAGGGCGAAGACATACACGTCGCGATAGTTCGACGATACGTAGAACGCTCCGAACTGTTCCACGAAGGCGATCACGAACCCTCCGAGCACCGCTCCGCGAACGTTGCCGATCCCGCCGATGACCGCCGCGATAAACGCCTTGAGTCCGAGCAGCACCCAGATGGTGTGGGCCGGCTGACTCATTCCCGGATATTTGAGGACATACAGGAAACCGGCCGCCGCCGCGAGCGCTGATCCCAGCACGAAGGTGAACGAGACCACGCGGTCCACGGGGATGCCCATCAGCGCCGCAGTGTCTGCATTAAAGGAGACGGCCCGCATCGCCGTGCCGAGCTTCGTGTGAAAGATAAGATACTCCAGAACCAGCATCAGCGTCCCCGCGGTCCCGAAGATCACCGCGTCAACGAGGCTGATCACCACCTGGCGCGTCGTCTCACCTTCGGCGAATGCAAATGTCGCCAGCTTCCAGTCCGGCAGCAAATCGGGCATCTTTTGCGGACTGGCGCCGAATACAAAGTCGAGCTGGCCGATGTTCTGCAGGAGCAGCGAGACCCCGATGGCGGTGATCAGCACATTGAGCCGCGGCGCGCGGCGGAGCGGTCGATAAGCCAATCGCTCGATGACATAGCCGACGAAACTGCAGAGCAACATCGCCACGATCAGGACCACGGCGCCCACCCACAACGGCGGCGTGCTCGTCGGATTGTGCGGATCCAACCCCAGCCGGGGCAGCAAACGGATCGCCAGCGAGTAGCTGCTCCAGGCGCCCAAGACCACGATGTCGCTATGGGCGAAATTGATGAACTTCAGGATGCCGTACACCATCGTGTAGCCCAGCGCGATCAGCGCGTACAGGGCGCCGATCGCCAGGGCCGTCACCAGTGTTTGAGCAAAATCAGCCATCCGCTCGCGTCGATTACAGAAGAATCCGTCGACAGAGACCTCGAGGTTCCAGGTCGCTCACGTCCCCGGCGCGATCGAGGTCACGAACGTCGGTTGACCATCTTTCATCTCCAGAATGACGGCCGGCTTGACCGCGTTCCGTTCGGCGTCGATCGAGATTCGACCGGTCACGCCGTCGAAGTCCTTGGTCTTCGCCAGCTCGGCGGCAAGATCGGCCCCCGACAGCGACTTGGCCCGCTGCATGGCCTCGAATAAGATCCGCGCGGCGTCGTACCCCAGTGCGGCGAGTCCGTCGGGAGTCTGCTGATGTTTCGCGGCATACTTCTTGATGAAGTCCTGCACACGCGCGCTGGGATCCTGATGGGAGTAGTGATTCGAGTAGAAACTGCCGTTGATGGCGTCCCCGGCGATCTCTCCCAGCTTCGACGAGTCCCAGCCGTCCCCGCCGAGCATGGGAGAGGTGACGCCCAGCTTCTTGGCCTGCAGGGCGATGTTGCCCACATCGGTGTAATAGCCGGGCACGAAAATGATGTCCGGCCCGGCGGCGCGGATCGCCGTCAATTGAGCGGAGAAGTCCTGATCACCGGCTTGATACTGCTGGCTGGAGACGACTTCACCGCCCAGCGTGATGAACGCCTTCTCGAATTCATCCTGGAGCCCGACGGAATAGGGGGCGGACTGATCGTACAGAATCGCGGCCTTCTGGGCCTTGAGGCCCGCGTGCTCCCGCGCGAACTTCGCAGCGACCGAGCCCTGGAATGGATCGATAAAGCAGACCCGGAAAATCATGTCGCCGATCTTGGTCACCTTGGGATTCGTCGACGACGGCGTGACCATCGGCACCCCGTTCTCCTGGCAGATCGGCGCTCCGGCGAGCGACAACCCCGAAGCGACTTCCCCCAGTACGGCAACCACGCGATCCTTGCTCACCAACCGCGTGACCGCCGCCCCCGCCTCGCTGGCGTCTCCCTTGTCGTCGTAGGTGATCAGCTTGACCTGCTTGCCGTGAATGCCCCCGGCCGCGTTGATTTCCTCGACCGCCATCTGAATGCCGTTGTCGGTGGAGATCCCGAACGTGGCCTCCGAACCGGTCATCGAACCATAGTGGCCGATGAGGATCTCATTCGAGGCGGTCGTCGTCGTCGCACCCGGCTGACAGCCTGACAGCACTGCTGCGACGAGGCACCACACGCCCGGGCGGATCCATTGCCGGCAAGCACCATCCAACCACAGACTTGTCATAGAGGCCTTCTTGAACCTGCAGAGCGGAAGGACCGAGCGGAATTTCAACCGTGAACCACGGCGACAGACGTTGAGCGGCGGGGCGAGTATATCCCACCGTCCATAGCCCGCTCAACCACAGGTGCAGGCGGTTTCGTGGGCATTTCAAAGCCGACGGCCGCGCCGCCCGACATTTGCCGCGAAGAACCGCCTCAGATCTCCAATACCACGGAGGCGATCCGCGCCCGGTCGGAGTTGCGGCGAAAGTCTTCCAGCAAGGTCTGCAGGTCGGGTTCCAGGAACTTTGAGAATTTCGACTTGGTGTTGACGCGAATCGTCACCTTGCGATCGAAGTCGACCAGTCCCTCGTAGAATCTCAGCACGTGCCTTGAGGCGGGAGACGAGAGCGAAATGGTGTTGCCGACGGTGATGTCCCCCTTGATCTCCATGACCTTCACCCCCGTCGCGGCACCGGCGGGCTGCGGCAACAGGTAGGTCCGGGGCAGGGGATCGGCGGTGATCCAGTAGGGGTGGTTGTCGCACTGCCGCAGCGTGCGGTACTCGAATTCGCTGGGAGTCGGCCGGCGCGTGTGGAGTTCCATCCACTGGAAAAGCTTCGGCAATTCGTCTGCATAGGGATCCAGTCCGCGGCCGAGATACTCGACGTAGATCAGATCGAATTTGGCGCCGAGCACGAAGATGCGATCGAAGAATTTTGACATCGGCTCAGCGGTGGCGTCACGTCCGAGCTCCCCTCGGACGACATACCACGACGTGTATTGGCCGTTCTGGAAGCAGAACCGCCCGTAATGATCGCTGACTCCGCCGATCGGCATCACGCCGGCGAAGAGGTCGGGATGGGCCAGTCCAATGTCGAACGCGGCATCGGCCCCCATGTCGTGCCCCGCCAGAAAGACGCGGTCGGGATCTACGGCGAATCGCAGCTTGGCGTCGCGCAGCGCGTCCAAGACGGCGACATGAGCGGCGGCGCTGTAAGGGTATTCGCGCTGGGTTTCGGACGCGTAATTCGGGGCGATCACGACGTAGCCGCGGCGCTGCGCCCACCCCGGCGCGTCGGAGGTTCCGCTCCACCATGCGACCGTCTGCTCAGACGTCTTGTGCTCGGGACGCAGGGCGACGATGCAGGGATACAACCGGTGGGGGGAATACTCCGGGGGCAACACCACGTGATAATGGAGCGGCTCCGCGTCTCCCTGCTTCGGCAGCGTGATTTCGGCAGGGATGCCGGGCTGCACGGTTTCCGCGTCGAGCACGGGGGGCATCTGCTGCAGCATCTGCCGCACGCTGACCGGTCCCGCACTTTCGATCTTCTGCAATTCCGTGAACAGAGAACTGCGCACAAGCGGACTCTCTTCACGCAAGTATTCGCGAACCAGCCCCCGGGCCTCCCACAGACGCAGGGACTTGGCGAGATCCGTCGTGGCGAATTCCCCGCCGATGACCCACCCCGAAAACGCCAGCGACAGTTTTTCTTCGGCAGACAACTGCGGGTCGATCACTCCCTGCAGAAAGGGACGCAGGCGATCGAGCCCCGCGCGGTCCAGTTCCGCAAGCAACTGCGTTCGCACCGCCGAGACCCGTTCCCGCTGCGCCGCTTCATTGAGTTGCGACTGCAACTCGCCCAGCAGAGCCGCGATGCGTTCCAGATCGTCAATCTCACGCTGGCCGGCAGCCAGGAACTGCTGGACTTCACGCTGGACGGAGCCGCCGAGCAGTTCCTGCGGCAACTTGCGCGCGGACTCGTCCGCCAGTCGAAATTGTCCCGCCTTGCGGCGATACGCGAGTTCGCCGAGCACATGCCGGCCGAAGAGTTGCAGCAGTTCTTCGCGGAACGCCGTCACACGATCCTGCAGGTCCGGAAAGTCGCGGGCGATGGCGTCCAGCTCGGCGAAGGCCTGCGGATACCATTCGGCCCGCAGATAGAACCTCGCCCGCGCCAGACGATCTTGTGGTTCATCGGGCTTGCAGACGAGGGGATTATTGAGGATCGAGACGATCGTCTCCTGCGGGACGGTATTCAATCCCGCCCCGAAATCCCAGGCGTAATTCAAGCTGTTGACCACAATGTGGTCGGGAGTGATCTTCGTGATCCCCTGGACCACGACGATCTCTTTTTTCGCCGTGGCGAGCGTGACCCTGCGACGTCCGAATTGGCCGTCGTAAGGGGTCGAAGCGAGGATGCTGCCGACATTCTGCAGCATGTCGCTGCGCCCCTGTCTGACCTGGGGGACGACGAACTCCTCTTCGCGGAGCAGCGAATTTTCCTGATTGAGCTTGTCCGGAGGGACCTGCCGCATCGGGACGTAGTAGCGCTGCCAGCCGGTCTGAACGAGAACGATGTGATGAATGGGGACCGGCCCGGGGCTGCCGTTGATCACTTTCGTGAGCGACAGCAGCAGCGATGGCCGGCCCTCCAGCACCATGCCGCACTTCAGTTCGATCGAGCCCGCCGCGGCCGGGACGCTGAAACAGACCCCGAGGAGCCACAGCCAACCGGCGGGGAAAGTCCAGCGAACACGGGCTGACGCGGGGCGGGGCATTGGCTCACCACGGAAACAGCTCAAACTCCGGAACAGGTCGTGGCGCTATCGGCAGGTGCGTCCGAGAACCGCACTGCAATCTGCACTCGCTCCTCACGGCGCGGGGGGTTGTGCCGCAGGTGCGGCGGGAGGCGACGGTGAGGGTTGCGCAGATTGAGCGTTCTGGATGGCCTGCTTGGCCTGATTCAAATGCTGCGTGCCATACTGCGTCCAGTACCAGTACGCCCCGTAGCCAATCCCCGCCAGAATAGCGAGGTAGAGAACGAAACTGACGACTCCCATCACGCTGCTGAAGAGGCCCCAGAGCCACTTCCTGACGGCGTACAAGAGTTCATGCCAACGATAGTGCAGCAAGAACTTCTTGGTCTTGGTGGCTTTCTTGTCGGCGGACTTCTTCAGCAACAGCCCCTGGACAGTCGTGGCGAACTCGGGAAATTGCGCAATGGGCATGAACGTCGCCGCCGCGTCTTTCTTGACCTTGGCCCGGTTGTCGATGTTGCCGCTGCGCAGCGCTGTCAGGACTTGGCTGGTCCCCCAGCGGACCACCGTCTTTTCTCCATCCGGTTTGCGGAACTCGACCTGCCATTGGGTTTCCAGGGGTTCTGAAGCCTGGGTCCGCATGGCGGCGGGAGCAACCTTCGCAGACTGGGTCTGAGCGAGCTTCGCGGACGGCGCGGGTGGAATGGAGGCTGCGGTCGAACGATTCAGCGTCGGCACCGTACGGCTGGTCGCGGTGACCGGAGCCGGGGCGTTCCCTCGGTCCGGGGAGTCAATGAAACTCAGCGAAGGACTCTCCAGTCCCAGGCCGCTGAGCAGGCGAATCACTTCTCCGAAGTTCTGGAAACGCTGACTCGGTTCCTTGGCGATCATTTTGTCGATGATCAGATCGAGCCGCTCGGGAATTTCCGGGTTGAGCTTGCGTGCGGAAACGAACCGGCCCTGTTCCTTGGCAAGGACGACTTCCATCGCGGAATTGCCGCCGAACGGCAGCTTGCCGGTGAGGAAATGATACAACGTGATCCCGAGGGCATAGATGTCGGACCGGCCGTCGACGTGCTTGGCGTTACGGGCCTGCTCGGGGGCCATGTAGTAGGGGGTCCCCAAGCCGGTTCCCGACTGGGTCATCGACATCTCTTCGTCGTCCAGCGCCTTGGCGAGTCCGAAGTCGGCCACCTTCACCTGCCCGCGACTGGTGAGCATGATGTTGTCGGGCTTGATGTCGCGATGGACCATGTTCATCTGATGCGCCTGCTGCAGCGCTTCGGCGCAGCGCAGCGTCACATGGACCGCATCCCCCACGCTGAAGCGTCCGAGCTTCTCCATCCAGCCCTGCAGGCTCTTGCCGTCGATGAACTCCATGGCGACGTAATGAATGCCGTCGTCCTCATCCACGGCGAACACGCGGACGGTCTGCGGATGGTCAATCTTCGCCATCGCGCGGGCTTCGCGATAGAAACGCTTCACAAAGTCGGGCTTGTCGGCGAGATGCTTGGCCAGCACCTTGAGCGCCGCCTGACGATCAAGGGTGATCTGGTGGGCCAGGAAGACCTCGCCCATCCCCCCCTGACCAAGTTTCTTGATCAGCCGATAGTCGCCGATCTGCGCCCGACCCTGTGGTCCGATCGGCATCCCTTCGGCCGGGGCGCGGGAAGAACCCGGGACGCTGGACGTGGAACGCCCCGCCTGAGATTTGCCCGGAGAAGAAGCACGGCTCGGGACCGCGGTGGCTTCGAGATCCCCTCCCGCAGCGGAAATGTTCGTCTCATCCATCGCCGGAGCCGCGGGAACATGGGTCGACTCCATCTCCGTCCCCGCAGGAGCGGGCCCTCGCGGTCGGGGTGAGTTCGGTGCTGCCATCGATCTTCTCTCCGGCCGTGTGCTCGCCGCTGTCGTCGCTTTCACAGCCCTCGCGAACTTCCACGGCGCTGCACGATGATGCCGAAACAAATGCGGAATACAAAATGATCTTGGGCCCGGCGTCGGGAAACCCGCCGCAGCTCGCCAAAGTCCGCGCGAAGGAAGAAACGACGGATCGCGGAGTTTAGACGGCTGAGGAGATCTACCGACGCATTATGCGGGATCGATTTCGCCGGAGCAAACTCTTTCTCCACAACCCCGTCATCATTCACCCGTGCGTGAAGACGAGATGAAGAACCTCGCAATTCCCCGGACTCAGGCGGCTCGCCGCCGGACAGACCTGTACAGCCACGAGTGCCGTCGTTTGCCCACCGCCTCAACAGCCCCCGTCTTCCGGAGGCAATAGGCGACTTTCTGCGCCCACCATTGCGGCAGACCGGCGGCCGTTGCCAGTTCCGTCGAAGTGAACTCCGCGGGCAAGTTGGTCGGGAGCAGCCTGCGGAGGTCGGCTGCCGTGCGGAAGACGTGCCGCGCACCAACTTCGATCAACTGGCGATCGAGGATCCGATAGGCCTTGCCCTTCCAGCGCCGCGCCGGGCGATCGTGGCGCTGCTCCTCCATCTCGGTAAGCAGGACTTCCAGCGTCAGCCGTGGATGAGGAAAGACATCGACGAAGTGCACCAGGTCCAGAAACAGATCCCAGACGGACTGATGCTGTGGACTGGTGCGCTGAGACAAGATCTGATCGGTACGCGGATCGCGTCGCACGATCACCTTGCGCGCAAACAACGGCTTGACCACCAGCACCGAGTGCGAGGCGAGCAGGGTCCGGACTTTGGACCTCAAAGCAGACAACGACGACTGCTGAATCTCGATCAGCCGCCCGCGCTTGACCGCGTCGATTCGATACCCATCCACCCAGACCTCGCAGGTCGCTTTGGGTCCGGCGTAAATCGCTTTCAGTTGTCGGTGGAGCGTGGTTTCCATCGTGTCGCCCGGAGGTCGGTCGCCATCATCACGGATGCCGCGGGGGACGGGATGTTAGCGGCCGCTTCGGGGGGCGTCGAGACGAGGGTGGCTCTATTGAGCCGAAACGCACGGGGCGATCGAACACATCGAAGCGATGAGTTTCCCCCGCGGCAAGCCATGCCTACCATAGAGGCGTGTGCAAAGGTTGGTCATCTCAGGGAGTGCAAGCTGTGCGTCATCTGTTGTTGTTGGCCGCTGTGTGGAGCCTGAGCGTCCTGTCCGCTCCGGCGGCTGAAATTCGAACCATTGCCGGGTCCGGAAAGCATTCGGTCTCGGGGGACGGGGGGCCGGCACTCGAAGCCGGAGTCAGCGAACCTTTCGGACTGGATATCGGTCCCGACGACTGCCTCTACTGGGCGGAGTATGGCGGTCATGTGGTGCGCAGGATGGACCCTCAGACCGGGACCGTCAGCGTCTATGCCGGCACGCCGAACGAAGCGGGATATGTTGACGGCGATGCTCTGGCGGCCAAGTTCGATCAGCCGCACGAGATCCGCTTCGACGCCGTCGGGAACCTGTTCCTCTCTGACATGAGGACACACACAATCCGCCGGATCGACTGGAAGACCAAGCAGGTCTCGACTGTTGCGGGAACGGGCGGCAAGGCGGGCTTCAGCGGCGACGGTGCTGCGGCCACGCAGGCGCTGCTCAACTTCCCCATCGCCGTCACGCTGGACGGTGCGCGCGGGTTCCTGATCTGCGACATCAACAATCACCGCATCCGTGCGGTCGACGCTCAGACCGGCCTGATCAACACCGTCGCCGGCACGGGCGCCAAGCAGAAGACTCCCGACGGGGCGCCCGTGGCGGGGACGCCGCTGAACGGACCGCGCACACTGGCCAT
>JANRLN010000374.1:0-2375 GCA_033762515.1 Planctomycetaceae bacterium | reverse complement strand
CGCCCATACGCGCTTCGAGGGCATCGTTGAAGGCCGACATGAAAAAGGAATTCTTGCCGAAGATCCGGTTGATCTGGGCTTCCAACTCATCCGTCATCTGCGGTTCAGGACCGACCGGCAATGTCCACACCGGAATCCGGTGTCCCCACCACAACTGCCGACTGATGCACCAGTCCCGTTTTTCCTCCAGCCAGTCGAGGTAGCTGTTCGCGTAGCGCTCGGGGAAGAACTCCACGTCGCGGTTCTTAACCGCGTCGACCGCCTTCGTCGCCAGCGTGTCCATCTTCACGAACCATTGATCGGACAGGTACGGCTCGATGGCGGTCTTGCTGCGATCGCTGAACTTCAATGGGATCGGGCGGTCCTCCACCTTTTCGAAACAACCGTGCTGCTCCATTTCCGCCACCACGGCGTCGCGCACCACGAGTCGGTCCAACCCCGCGTACTTCCCGGCGTTGTCGTTGAACGTGCCGTCGGGATTGAGCAGGTTGATGGGATCCCCCATCTGCTCCTTGTTGCGGGTCCAGCAGGCGTAGTCGTTGGGATCGTGGGCCGGAGTCACTTTCACGCAGCCGGTGCCGAGCTCCTTATCCGCCAGGAGCGCATCGGCGATGATCGGGATCAACCGCCCGTTGAGGGGAATCTGCACCCGCTTGCCGATGAGATCCACGTACCGCTCATCGGTTGGATGCACGCACACGGCCGTATCGCCGAGCATCGTCTCCGGCCGCGTCGTCGAGAACGAAATCTGCCGAGCGGTCGGCTGACCGGCGTCGTCCACCACCGGGTAATGGAACGTCCAGAACTTGCCCGCCACCTCTTCCGTGTAAACTTCGTCGTCCGCCACGGCGGTCTGCAGGAACGTGTCCCAGTTCACCAGGCGCTTGCCGCGATAGATCAGGCCGTCGCGGAACATCTTGAAGAAGGTGCGGCGGACCGCCTTCGAGCAGACGTCATCCAGCGTGAACCGCACCCGCCGCCAGTCGCAGCTCGCGCCGAGCCGTTTCTGCTGGCTGATGATCCGCTTCTCGTATTCGTCCTTCCACTTCCAGATCCGCTCCACGAGGGCTTCGCGGCCGATGTCGTGCCGGGTGAGGTTTTCCTGCTCCTTCATGCGCCGCTCAACCACCGCCTGCGTGGCGATGCCGGCGTGATCGGTACCGGGCATCCACAGCGCCACGTAGCCTTGCATTCGTCGCCAACGAGTCAGGAGGTCCTGAATCGTCCCGTTGAGCGCATGCCCCATGTGCAGTGCCCCGGTGACGTTCGGCAGCGGAATCATGATCGTGTGCGGCGGCTTCCGCGGATCGGGATCGGCGTTGAAGTATCCGTGCGTCTCCCAGAACGGAAACCACTGCGCTTCGGCGGCCTGGGGGTCGTACTGCTTGGGGATGTCGGTGGGCATGAAGATTTGGAGCTCAGAGTGCAATGGCAGTTTTCGGGGACACAATGCGGCCGACACCTTGCGGCCACACCGTTTCAAAATGACTGACGTTGCCCGTCACGAGCAGGTCAACCTGACCAATCTCTGCTGCAGCGGCAATGAGGGCATCATAAACGATTCCGCCGCCGATTCCCCGGCTGGCGAGATCACGTAGGACGGCAGAATACGTCGTCGATGGAAGTTCGATCAATTGCGCATGCGGCAGGATGCTGACCTCGATGATTCTCCAGGCGTCGGCAGGTGCGACGCGCTGCTTTGTCGGCAGCCTGGTCACAACGGAGTAGGTTTCGGCGAGGCTGTGGGCCGCGACGAAGAATTCGATCTTGCGGGCAACGGCCGCCAGCAGCCATGTGACGCACGCGGCGTGATCGGCGTGCCATTTCCAGAGAGCCGGCACAAGGACCGACGTGTCGCACAGCACCTTCATCGTCTTCAGCCGCCCAGCAGATAGTTCATACGCTCTTCGCGGTCGCTGTCAATTAAGTCCGAAACTGTGACGTTGGCGTCAACCGTCGGCTCCAAATTGAGTAGCAACAGCCCGTTCTCGACGATCAGTGCAGGGTGAACGACGTCCTCGCGAAATGAGCAGTCCTCTCTGATCAATTCCAATACCACTCGATGCGACCCCGGCGCGATCGCGGCGGTCGTTTGCCCGCTGACGGTGAAGTGACCCTCAGCGTCGAATTCGGCCGTGGTTTCGATGCGGATCATAGCCATCGTCCTCAATGACATCATCCCGCTCAGCGGATGACTTGTGCGACGTCTACCGACAGCAGACCACCGTCTGGGAGTGAGAGTCTATCCGAAAAGTGATATTGCGGTAAGTTCAGTGATTGAGCGACATTGGGTGTTCCTCGAACCTGGAAGGAACGACGCATGGACGCGACGACTCGGAAGGCTTACCCCAGCGATCTGTCGGATGAGCAATGGG
>JANRLN010000373.1:0-6793 GCA_033762515.1 Planctomycetaceae bacterium | reverse complement strand
CTGAAGCGACCCACAAGCGAATTCGTATCAACTTGTGCTCCTCATTGGTTGAAGCAAATCATCTCGGTCCGTTCGCTGAGGTGGAGCAGCCTGCTGGTCTCAATCTTCCTCCTTGGCCGCCAGAGACAGTGAAGATCCAATCGCGAGATTGGGCAACACGTCCCAATCCGAGGCAGGAGCGAGTCTATTTGGAACATATGCGTGTTCTGAAAGAAGCACGCGAGGAGGTCGAACAGGGATTCTTGGATGCCGATGGCATCTTACGAATCCCTGATGATAAACGATTGTCGGTAGATCATGAGACAGCTACAGCACAGAATTTGGCAGTGGAAGAATTGGCAGAGAAGCTTGGTCTCACGCCCGAAGACATTGATCGCAACTGGCATCGTTGGATGATTTGGACTGACGGCCGGCCAGCTACGGATGAAGCAATCGATCGTTCAGTTGCTGCTGCAAGGGATTGATGCTGTCGCAGTCATTCGCCTCAAATCGCTGAATTCTCGCTCACGCTTCCGCTGGTGCGGGCGCGATTTCCCGTTGCGGTTGCACCCGCAGCACCGGCTTCACCGCCGCTCCGTACTGCACCAGCGCCACCATCGCAGTCACCCCAGGCATCGCCAAGAGTTGCACAGTCCCTACGCCGTCTGGCGCTCAGTGTGTAAGTTCCCTTGGAAGATTCCGGCGACCTCTGCCCCCTTAAACAGGGCCACGAGCACCTCTTCCGTCTCGGTGCTCACGATGACGCTGAAGACATCTTCCCCAGGGAGAGGGTGAGGTTCGTGCTTTAAGGTATGTCCGCGAACCGCTGCCACCCGACCGTCTTTGAGCAAGACGGTGAATTGCCTCAACCCGTCCGCGCATCCCCAATCGTCTGTGGAACTGGCGACCATCTGTGGGCGCACGACTTCGCTGCGACCCACTGCGAGATTAGGGGGGCATTCAATCTCGTCCACATAGTCGCCGACGAGCAGGCAGCCGACGGTCGCGTTCGGGGGGGGAGTCATGGTCTCACCTCAAGAGCAGAGGCTGTTGTGCGATGACGATGTTATTGTACCAGAATTGCACCCAGTAGAGTCCAGGCTCATGGAACAAACAGTTGCGTATGCGGAACGTGACTCCGATGATTTCCAGCGGATCGTTACCGAGTGGGATTGTTCGGGTCAGACTCCGAAACACAACTTGTCCAGTGTCGGCGTGCTGAATCTCGATCCGTCCGTCGGCGGGGCCGCGACACCCGGTCAATTGGAGGAAAACGCAGATCTCGCGATAGAGGAGCGGAAAAGGCGGCTGTTCCAGTGATACGATGCTGCTGATTAATCCGACAAGCGTCACTCGCCTCGGGTTGTCCAAATCGGCGTGGATATCCTCACATAGGATGAGGTAGCGAACCGATGGCCGCACCGGAGTCATCACGTCACCTCTGCTGCTTGACACCGAACGAGGATCTAAGGAAGTTCCGTAGACCGTGTCCCTGACTTTCGCAGTCGATCTGGACAACGTCAATTCTTAATTCATGCGACTTATCCGACGAGAATTCCTGACGAATTGCTGTCTTCCAGATTGACAAAGTCACCTCACGTCTCCGCCGCGGCAAGCTCCGGTGCTGGCTGTGACTGAACCACCGGCTTCACCGCCGCTCCGTACTGCACCAGCGCCACCATGGCAATCACCCCGCCCATCGCCAGGAGTTGTCGGGTGGTGATGACCTCCGCATCGGCCCAGCCCCAGGCCATGGCGCCCAAGGGGACGATGTTGGTCACCATCGCGGCGAACAGCGGGCCTTGCTCCTGGATCAGGCGGATGAACAGGTACGTCGCCAGTCCTGTGCCGGCGGTCCCCAGAATGGCGACCGCTCCCCAGGCCCACGGGAGACCGCCTGCCGTCGCGGTGGCGGGGGCCGGAGCCAAGCAGGCCGCCGGGACCAGCAGGACCGCCGATCCTGCCAGGCACAGGAACGTCACTTCCACCGTCGGCATGTGGGACAGCGACTTCCGCGTCCACACGTTCGACAAGGCGTAAGCCAACGGGACGGAGATCGCCAGGGCCAAGTCGATCGCCGGCAAGCTCTGTTGCCAGCCGTCCCACATGAGCAGGCTCAGGCAGCCCAGCGCGCCGGTCACTCCAATCATCTGCCGGGGGGACGGGTGCGTCTTGAGAAGCACCGCCGAGACCAACAGCGTCAGCAGCGGTGTGAAGGCGACCGTCATGCCGATGAACGCGCTGTTCTGATGTTTCGCAATCAGCCACGGCTGCGCCGTGTAAGGCCAGACGAACCCGGTAACGATCACCATGGCGAGGGGCAGGGCGTCACGTGGGCGAAAGCGTCCACGCTGTCGCAGGCGCCAAAAGAGGAGACCCACCACGAACGCACCAAAACCGACGCGGCCGGCGCTGATCGCCGTCGGCGACAGGCAGACGGCCGCCCGTTTCATCAGGATGAAGCTGCTCCCCCAGATGCTGCAGATCATCAGGAACCAGACATACGGCATCGGGGCGGGAACTCCTTCGTGGGGGGGGACACCCCGGCAGTTTAGCAGGTTCGCGCCGCCGGCGAGACAAGCGGCGAGCCGCAGCGTGTCGGCCCCCCGCGTCCTCTCGGATGCCTCGCATCGCTGCGATCAGTATGATGCCCGCACACCACCAGCGGACACCGCTTTCGATGAAAATCACCCGCATCTTTGCCCATCGCGTCGAACTTCCTCTCGTCGAAGGGACCTACAAATGGTCCGGCGGGAAGTCGGTCACCGTCTTTGACAGCACCATCGTCGGCGTCGAGACGGATGCCGGCCTCGTCGGTTACGGCGAAGTGTGTCCGCTGGGTCCGTTCTATCTGCCCGCCTATGCGGAGGGGGTGCGGGCCGGATTGCGCGAGCTGGGGCCGCATCTGCTGGGAGATGATCCGCGCGAGCTGACAAAGCTGAATCACCGCATGGACGCCGCCCTGAAAGGGCATCCGTATGTGAAGTCGGGAATCGACATCGCCTGCTGGGATCTTCTGGGCCAGGCGACCGGGTTGCCCGTCTGTGTCTTGATGGGGGGCCGGTATGGCGAACGCGTACGGCTGTATCGGGCCATTTCCCAGGAGGCCCCCGAGGAGATGGCCCGCAAGGTCGCCGGGTATCGGGATCAGGGCTACACGCGGTTCCAATTGAAAGTCGGCGGCGACCCCGATCTCGACATCGAACGCATCCGCGCTGTGCGCGAGATGCTGCAGCCGACCGATCGACTGGTCGCCGACGCCAACACCGGCTGGACGCAGCACGAAGCCATGCGCGTGGTCCGAGCCGTCCGCGACGTCGATGTCTACATCGAACAGCCGTGTCTCACGTACGAAGAATGCCTCGCCGTGCGACGCCGCACCGACCACCCGTTTGTTCTTGATGAGAACATCGACGGTCTCGACATGCTGCTGCGGGCCAAGGCCGATCTGGCGATGGATGTCGTGAACCTGAAGATCAGCAAGCTCGGCGGGTTGACGAAAACGAGACAGGCCCGCGACCTGTGCGTCGCGATGGGGATTGCCATGACCCTCGAAGACAGTTGGGGTGGGGACATCACCACGGCGGCGATCGCCCACCTGGCCCACAGCACGCCGGAAGAGTTTCGCTTCACCAGCACGGATTTCAACAGCTACGTGACCGTCAGCGCCGCCGATGGGGCACCGCAGCGCGACAACGGATTCCTGCAGGCTGGCACCGAGCCGGGGTTGGGCATCCGCCCCAGATTCGATGTGCTGGGGCCGCGAGTGGTCGAAGTGTTTTAGCCGCAAAGAGGCACAAAAGGCGCAAAACTTACGAGAACAAAAGAGGTTCACTGTTTTTCGCCGACCTAATTGTTTTGGCGACTTTTTGCGTCTCTTCGCGGCTGACGCTCCTCAGAATCATTTCAAATTCTCCGAAGAGGAATTCTTCATGCATGTCATCGCTCATTTCCCGACTCAACTCGGTTTCGCGGCGCTGCTCACGATGGCGACTCTGAGCGAGGTCTCGGCGCAAGAGACCCCGCGGCCGCGGTTGCAGATCATTAACGGCAGCGAGCAGGCCGTGGACGTCTACTGGTTGAAAAGCGATTCTGAGCGCGTAAAGACCGCCTCGGCCGAACCAGGGGCGGACGCCATCATTACAACCACACTCGGGCATCGCTTTCTGATCGTCGGCCGGGACGACCATGTGGAAGTCCCCGTGACGTCGCTGCGCTGGATTCAAGCGCGTCGGTTCATGGGAGCCGTGCCGCAGACGGCTCCGGACATTCCCGTGAACCAGGTGGTTTCGCCGCCGGAAGGGCAGGGGATTCCGAGGTTCTACGCCAAGTATCTCAGCGCCGACGGCTATCCGATTGTCGCCTCGGAGACTGTGAATGACTACGCCCTCAAGGAGGCGGCGTACCTCATCCGCCTGATGCTGGCCCAGCGGCCGGACGTCCGCCAGGCCATGATCGAAAGTGGTTCGCGTCTGTGCATTCTGGGTTACAACGAGTACACGACCGATCTTCCGGAGTTCGCCCATTTTGAAGACCCGAACCCCGCTGACGGACTCTCGGCCAAGGACTACTGGGACGCCCGTGCCCGCGGCACCGGCGGCAGCCAGACCGACCCCTTCTGCTCGTGCGGCGAAGAGAATCTGCTGTGTTACGACGGAGACCCGTATTCCACCGAGAACATCCTGATCCATGAACTGGCCCACAGCATTCACCTGCGCGGCATGGAGAATGTCGACCCCACGTTCGACCAGCGGCTGAAAGAGACTTACGACAAGGCGATGGCGCAGGGGTTGTGGAAGGGGAAATACCCGTCGGTGAATCATCACGAGTATTTCGCCGAAGGGGTGCAGTCGTGGTTCGACAACAACCGCGAGAACGATCACGATCACAACCACGTCAATACACGCGCCGAGTTAATCGAGTACGACCCGGGACTCGCGGCGATGTGTAAGGAAGTATTCGGCGACACGGAACTGCGGTATACGAAGCCGCAGACGCGCCTGCGAGATCACCTGCAGGGCTACGATCCGACAACGGCTCCGAAGTTTGACTGGCCCGAGCGGCTGGCGAACGCGAAAGCGGTCATTCGAGCCAAGGCTCAGGAGCGCGATCGCCGGGCACAAATGGAAATCGCTGCGGCCAAGACGGATGCCAAAACGTCGACGCGGACGCTGCAGGGCTGGACGCTGCACATCAGCCGCAAGCTGGAGCAGGACGACCCGGTTGCGCTGGCCCGCGCGCTGGAACTGCTCGACGCCCAGTTGCAGGAGATCGTCCGCGTGGTCCCGGCGCCCGCCGTGGCGGAATTGCGCAAGGTGCCCTTGTGGTTCTCCCCCGTCTATGAGGGGACCGGGCCGAAGGCGGAGTACCATCCGGGGGCGCAGTGGCTTAAAGATCACGGCCGTGACCCGGCGATGGAGAAGGCCGTGGAGTTCACCAACATCCGCATCTTCGAGCAGGAAACCCGGCGGATGCCGAACTTCGCGCTGCATGAACTGGCGCACGCCTATCACGACCGCGTGCTGGGCAACGATCATGCCGAAATCCAGGCAGCCCACGCCCGCGCGAAGGCCAGCGGAACGTACGACGACGTCGAACGTCAGGACGCGGAGGGGAAGCGTCACCGCGACAAGGCCTACGCCATGACCAATCCGCAGGAGTACTTCGCCGAGACGACGGAAGCCTATTTCTCGAAAAACGACTTCTTCCCGTTCGACAAGCAGGAGTTGGAGAAACACGACCCGCAGATGTTCGAGGTGCTGGGCCGCGCGTGGGGGGTGAAGATCACTCCTGCGGCGGCGACGCAGCCGAATTTCTAGGAGTTCGGAGGTTGTTTTGTTGCAGACTTTGAATCCGACCCGATCGATTGGCCTACTGACTCGCCGAGGAATCGATCAATTGGAGGGATCGCTCTTCCAGGGCATGGCCGTCGTTGAACGTGGCGCGAACGAAGAATTCTCCGAGATGCGGCGGACTCCGCAGTTGGGCGTCGTAGTGATAGCGCTGGTTGCCGTCTGAGATGGGGGGGCCGACGCTCTCCCACGCGATCAACGGCTCGTGACGCGAATTGTACGTGATCAACTGGACGCGGATGCGTTTGAGTCCTCCCGGCGGCGGCTCCACCAGACGAAATGAAAAGCGGGCCAGGAATTCCGTCGTCAGCGGGATCTCCTCGATGGGTTCGCCGGTGAGCGATTGAACCACGATCTTGCCGTCGGCAATCACGCCGGGCTTGAGCAGCTCGACGGCATCGGGCAGCGGCCGCTCCCGCTTCGGCAACTCCGGCAGCGGAGCGCGTTCGGTCCCGCAGCCGCAGAGGACCGTTGTCCACAAGGTTGCCCGCATCAGACGCAGCATGGTTGCCATTGTGTGGGTCTTTGATTTCCAGAGAACACGTCAGCGATGCCGGCAGGCATGCGGGTTTGACTGGATCGCAATTCGCCCTCTGAAACCCAGTTGGCATTCCAGCGGGCCGGTCGTGCGATTTCGAGAAGATCCTGTCGTCGAAGATGCTCTCGACACACGCAATGTCATTCATCACCGCGATGATCAAAGCGAAGAAGCGGGGTCGACCCCTGCCGGAGAACTTGCTTCAAGGCATGATGCCGGAGACCACCTTGTAGGGGTTTGTATCGGAAGCAGTCGTTTGGCCGCCCACATAGAGTTTGCACTCCCAGTTGTCGCTGATGGTCCAGTTAACGGAGGGGGCTGGGAAGTTGTGTGCCCACTGGGTTCCCATCGGTGGACTCGGCAACGCACCGGAATCGGCGCCAACGGCGCCGCCCAGGAACAATTTGACGCGCACCTCCAATCC
>JANRLN010000372.1:0-5636 GCA_033762515.1 Planctomycetaceae bacterium | reverse complement strand
GAACGGAGTCCCACCATGCAACACACGCTCACCGTCTTTCGCTTCACACTGTTCTATGCCGACAAGTTGGTCGCCGATATCGACGACGCCGACCTGACGGTGATCCCGCATCCGGGGATGAATCACCCGGCGTGGATTCTGGGGCATCTCGCGCTGGTCGCCGATCTGGTGGCCAAGGTCGTGGGCCAGCCGATGCAAACCGGCACGCGGGCCATGGTCACCTACGGACCGGGTTCCAAGCCCGAGGCCGACCGCAGCCGCTATCCGAGCAAAGCCGAACTGCTGAGCGATCTGCAGCGGTACTCGGAACGGGCGATCGCGTTGGCGTCGTCCGCGACCTCCGCACAATTGAACGCACCGAATCAAACCCCGTTCTTCCCCGCCGAGTTTCCTTTGATGGGAGACTTGCTCACGCACATGCTCTCGACCCATCCAGCGGCGCACCTGGGGCAACTCTCGGCGTGGCGACGCTGCGTCGGCAAGGGCTCCGTGTTGCGGGTTTGAGACCGATGACGCACCACGAGCAACTTGCCGCCAACCTGGACGCCGTCCGACAGCGGATCGCGGCGGCCTGCCGGCGATGCGAGCGTGCTCCGGCCGACGTCACGCTCGTCGCCGTTACGAAATATGCAGACCTCGATTGGGTCCGCGGGTTGTATGCACTGGGTCTGCGCGATTTTGGAGAGAGCCGGCCGCAACAACTGGTGGAACGGGCCGCACAATTCCCGGCCGACGTCCGCTGGCATCTGATCGGGCACTTGCAGCGGAACAAGGCCGCCCTGGTGCTGCCGCATGTGGTGACGATTCACTCGGTCGATTCCGTCCGGCTGGCGCGCCAGATCAGCACGGACGCCGGCAAATCGAACCTGTCGGCGCGCGTGCTCCTGGAAGTCAACGTTTCCGGCGAGGAGGCCAAGGATGGTTTTTCAGCTCAAGAACTCCGCGCCGTCTGGAGCGAATTGCACGCGTTGCCTCATCTGCGGGCAGAGGGCCTGATGACAATGGCCCCGTTGTCGGACGACATGGAGTCATCCCGCCCGGTGTTCCGCGCTCTGCGAAACCTGCGTGACGAACTTCTGCTGTTCCCCGATCGTTCGCAACTTTCGCAGCTCTCGATGGGGATGAGCGGCGACTTCGAAGTCGGCATCGAGGAAGGCGCGACGATGATCCGCGTGGGGTCGGCGTTGTTCGAGGGATTGGGGGAAGGATGAGCAGGCAGGCGTCGAGGGTCAACGCGGAATCGCCATACTTTATCAAGCCTGCCGCCTGCCACCTAAAGCCTGACGCCTTCCCCTCCTCAGATCACTCCATGCAGCGGCCCGCCCGGCGCGGCCAGTTGATCGACTCGCCGCGTGACGGCCGGGTCTTCGATCAGCGGCGGAGCGTGCTGCGGCTTGATGCGGGCGTCGATGATCAGGCTGCCGTCGCAGCCCCAGTGCTTCTGACGCGTGAATTCGCCGACGCCGTGGATGTCGGCGGCCGGGTTGGAACGCGTGAACGTCACCCACAGCCAGTTGTTGAGTGTGCGGGCGGCGAATTCGGCGTCGTCGACCAGCAGGATCAGCGGGAACTGATTCAGGGGATGCGACAACGGCACCTCGCGCAGGAATTTCGCGAGAGCCTCGTCGACTTCGCGCGCGGCAGACGCCCAGGGATCGCGATCCCTGGGCGTCTCAGTCGCTGCACGCAGCGCCGGCCCGCAGATCGCCAGCACCCCCGGCATGCAGATCCGTGGTGTGTGAAAACCATCCGGCAGTGCGAAGTCCGGTGGCAACTCCCGCGGGAGTTCCCGGCGTTTCGGCCCTGCGGCGGCGATGACCACTTTTGATCCGGCGTTGAAACCATGCCCCGAGTAGTCGAGCGTATCGATCGTCGTCTGCGTGTGAAAATGGAGATCCGTCCGCCAGTCGATGCGTTCCAGCAGGTGGCGAAAGTAGGCGGCAATGTCGTGGATGTCGAGGTCGGGCGCATCCTCATGAGCCACGATGCACAGGTACTTGGCGAGTGAGAGTTGTCCCTGCCCCAGAATGGCGTTGGCGATCGTCAAGAGTTCCTGCGGGCGACGCTGCGAGGCATAGGGGACATACCGTTCGCTGCCGATCGCGAGGAGCAGCGGATGCACTCCGGCGGCGTCCACCGCGTTCACCGCCTTCAATCCCGGCAGCACGGTCGGAATGATCGGCCCGGTGATTTCGTGGATGATCTCGCCAAACGAGGTGTCCTCCTGCGGCGGCCGCCCCACCACCGTGAACGGCCAGATCGCGTCCCGGCGGTGGTAGACGTGGTCCACCTGCATCACCGGAAAGGGATGCTGCAGGCTGTAGTAGCCGAGATGGTCGCCGAACGGGCCTTCGAGTTTCGTCGCGTGCGGATCAATGGAACCCGTGATGCAGAAGTCGGCGTCGGCCCAGACCGGCAGACTGTCGGCCCGCGTCGCCATGCGGATCGGTCGGCCTCCCAGCGCCGCGGCGAACAGAAGTTCCGAAAGACCTTCTGGGAGCGGCATCACCGCCGCCAGGGTCATCGCCGGGGGACCGCCGACGAAGAGGTTGACGCGCAGCCGTTCGCCCCGTTTCACCGCCGCGGCGTGATGGACGCCGATGCTGCGGTGGATCTGGTAGTGCAGCCCGATTTCGCGGTTGGGGACGTAATCGTTCCCGGCCAGCTGCACGCGGTACATTCCCAGATTCGACTTGGCGAATCCCGGCAGGTCGGGATGTTCCGAATAGACTTGAGGCAGGGTGACGAATGGTCCGCCGTCGTTGGGCCAACTCTGCAGTCGCGGCAGTTGATCGAGGGTGGTTTCGTGCTCCAGCACGGGGCCTTTGCGGGTGCGGCGAATCCACATGTTCCACAGCGAGGAGGGAACGTCGCGGTAGCGCCAGGGATTCTTGGCGAACTGCGCCGGGTCGATCTTCAGCTCGACGAGATGCCGCACCGATTCCAGGGCGTTGCGGAACAGGAACCGCGTCCGCTCGATGGTGCCGAACAAGTTCGAGACCATCCGGAATCGGCAGTCTTTCACGCGGTTAAACAGGATCGCCGGTCCCCGCGCCTGGTAGACGCGGCGTTGAATCTCCGCTGCTTCGAGGTGCGGATCGATCTCGACATCGAGCCGCAGCAACTGTCCCGTTCGTTCGAGGTCGGTCACGCAATCCTGCAGACTTCGGTAACCCACGGACCACCTTCTCAAACTGGTTGACCATTGCTGAACAGGTCTCGCCGATTCCGCTTGCGGTTTCGCGATTCCAGAATCGCCGGATTGTAGTCCCTGTTCCCCGCCGACGAACCGGCTACACTGTAATCAGCGAAAACTGATACGTGCTCCCGTCGCGGTGACGGCCGAGCCGTGCCGACTAGACTATGTGTGAGGACCTTGACATGCGGATGTTCGTGGCAAGTTTGCTGGCGGGGGTGTTGGCCATGGGGATGACGGCGAGCGCGGCCGAGACGAAGGTCACCGACCTGAAGATGAAATCGCTCGACGGCAAAGACGTCGACCTGTCGAAGTACAAGGGGAAGGTCCTGCTGATCGTGAACGTCGCCAGCAAGTGCGGCGCGACTCCGCAGTATGAGCAATTGCAGGAACTGCACGAGAAGTACAAAGACCAGGGATTGGCCGTCCTGGGATTCCCCTGCAACCAGTTCGGCGGTCAGGAACCGGGCGACGCCGCCCAGATCCAGGAATTCTGTAAAGCCAAGTACGACGTCTCGTTCGACCTGTTCGAGAAGATCGACGTCAACGGCTCCGATGCGGCTCCCTTGTACAAGACCCTGACCGCGCATGAGCCTGGCGCAGGTCCGATCAAGTGGAACTTCGAGAAGTTCGTCGTCGGCAAGGACGGCGACATCGTCGCCCGCTTCGCCACCCGCGTGAAGCCCGACGCCCCGGAAGTCCTGAAGACGATCGAAACGGAATTGGCGAAGAAGTAACCCCGATCGGCGAGCTGACCCAATTCAGGAACTCTTCAGACCCCGGGCGACCTCGTCGCACCGGGGTCTGTCGTTGGGCCGCTGACAAAACACGGATGAAGACCAGGCCGGAACCTTGGGGGCAAGGAATGGTCCAGCCCTGAACGTCTCCTGAAAATCGGTGTTTCATCCGTGTTGCGTCAGCGGCTTCCGATGGTTCTTGGTCTTTGCCCCAACGCCAACGTGCGCCGCGGCTCTCCGAGTCATGCAAGTTCGTCGGCTCGCGGTGGCGCCCCTGCGCAGCTCACAGAGCCGCGGCACACGCGGTTCAAGATCAATCGGCTTTGGCCGAGACCATGGCGGCATCGTAATATTTCGCCGCCTGATCGTATGCCGCTTTCGCGGCGGTGCGTTCAGTCTCGCGGATGCGATTGACCTTCTGGTTCCAGCAGACGTCGACCGCTTTGCGGCACCAGGCGGCGCTCTTGCGGCTGGCGCGAATCGGCTCCGCGCCGATCTCCACGAAAACCGGGTTTGTGTGAACCGACGGCAGAATCCTGACGGCGATCCAACTCGAACGCTCGATGGGGACGTCGAACGTGAGCGACGATACTTCGCCGTCAGCGACAATTTCCTTCCGCGCGGCAACTTGCCCGTTGACGACGATCTCCACGGGCACTTGGCGCGTGTCCCCGATCCGGCAGCGCTCCAGGTGCCAATAGGGTTTTTCGTCAAGCCGCTTGGCGCGAATGGCTTCGGTAACCGGCGTGATCTCGGGTTCGAGCCGGGCGGTGACGTCAAAGGAAACCGACACCGCTTGCGGTTTCGCGATGTTCACCTGGCTGATCTGTCCGCGGGCATTTGGTTCGCCCACTCCCTGGCCGTTGACCTGGAAGTCGAAAATGTGGCTCAACCCGTCGCCGCAGTAGCTGCGACCATCCTTGACCCCTTGCACCCAGGCGTCGTAGTCAAGTTCGTCACCCTCGGGGATCTTGACGTAGATCCGCCCAAGACCCACTTTGTCGCCGTAGATGCAGGGCAAATCCGTCTCGCCGCTGATTCGCGACCGCACGCCGCAGTTGAGCGTGTGATACCAGACGTTCAGTTCCCAGATCGACGGCGTATCCACCGCGGAAATGAAGTCGCAGACGCCGTTGGCGGCGGTGACGACATACTCGTTGGCGCCGATCCCGTCGAACGGCGGCATTTCATAGTCGGGGAGCTTGTCGGCCGAACGTCCTTGTTTGACGGGGACGCGCGAACCATTCTCAGCGTAGTCGGGAAGGGCGAGGCCCCAGCCGCTGTGGCTGTAACCGACGACCGCCCCCTGTTTCTGACCCCACTCAAGCACCGGCTGCGTCCAACTGGGCCAGTCTTCGAGAACCATGGTGCCTGGATAGTCGTCTTCGCTCAACCGCAAAAGACACAGGTGTCCGGCGTGGGACGACGGGAACCCGGAGACCTCGACGTCGTAGCGCATCAGATTCTGCGGGCGCGACAATGCCGACGTTTTCCCTTCAACGTAGCGCTTCTGGGTGTACCAGCAGGGACCCCAACTGAGAACACAACCGACGTTGAGATCCTCCCCCAGAATGTGCCGCAGCATGTCGCTGGGGCCAACCCCTTCGGTGGGACTGTCGTAGTGGGCGCAACCGGCCGCGTGGACGTGGTGATCGCCGGAGAACCAATGCCGTCCGGCGGCGTAGATCCAGCGTTCCAGAACG
>JANRLN010000371.1:0-5665 GCA_033762515.1 Planctomycetaceae bacterium | reverse complement strand
TACCTGCTTGGTCAATTTGGCCAGATAAGCCGGCGGCAACTGTTCCAGAGCCGAGCGGAACTCCGCCGCCGACACCTTGAGCACCTGATCGCGATTGCCGGCGTCCCAGCCGTCCAGAAACTCGCGGACAGTCAGCAGCAGATCCAATTGTTCGGTGACGGACTTAAACGCGGTGACCCCCTGCTTTTTCTGTTTCAGGTAGACGTCGTCGACGAGCCATTTGCCCGCATCGTCCCGCGTGAGTTCGTAGAAGACCTCTTTCTTGTCTTCGCCGACTTGCACCGTCACTCGGCGTTGATTCTCGTCCACTTCTTCGACGTCGACGATGGTCGTCTTGCCGTCGGGGAGCCGCAGAATCTTGATATCCTGCAGCGCGGTCGCAGTCCGCAGCGCCCGTTCCGAGAACTCTTCGGAGGTGGCGGCCTTGAGGCCATCGAGGTCTTCCGCTCGGAGGTTCTCAGCGAAACGGTCGATCGCCCGAGTTTCGATGATGTGGGCGCAACCGGCCCCGGCGGCGAGAGCCAGGCATGCACAGAGTGAACCGCGTACCAGCAGAGACATGCGCTCGATCCTATGGCGGCCGATGCCGTTGCGCGTCGGTCGTATGACGGATTAGCGATGGCGAACTTCAAGACGTGATGAACGGGGCTTCTCCCACAATCCCCGATGGTGGTCAACGGGGCGTCTGGCAGTGATGCGCCGAATGCCCCTGAGAATCAGGCAACAATCGGGGCTTGTGGCTGAATTTGCCGAAGAGGTCGGTTCACGCACGGCGAGCAGGGGGACGTCAGTCCCCCCTGGTGATTTTTCCTCGAAGTGCCACGGTTCCATCACCGGGGGGGACTCACGTCTCTCCGCTTGCCGGATCTGCTCCGTGGAACGTCAACCGGGATTTTGCGACAGTGTCGCCGACGATTTACGAGTGCGTTTCAGAAAGACTGCCCGTGCGCGATTCCCGGTTGCTTGTCTTGACGTTGCTGACGGTCGCTGCCCCAGGGTGGTTGCCGGGCGAGTTTCCCCTTGCGGCCGGTGATGCCGGGGTCAGTCCCGCAGCTCGACAGTTGACGGCCCTGTTTGATGAAGACTGGGAATACTGGCAACAGGAGTCTCCCACGTGGGCCTCCCATCTGGGAGACAAGCGGTTCAACGATCGCTGGAGCGACGTGAGTCTCGCCGCCATTGAGCGTCGGCAACAGCATCGGCTGGACGTACTGAAGCGACTGCAGGCGATTCCCGATGCGGGACTCACAGACTCCGATCGGCTGAATCGACGGCTCTTTCAGCGACAACTCGAAGTCGACATCGATGGGCATCGGTTCCGTTCGTTTCTCATGCCGCTCGACATGCGCAACGGCATTCAGGACGAAAGCTCGACCGCCGACGGACTCGCCTTCGATTCGGCGAAGGACTACGACGACTGGTTGGCCCGGCTGCGCGCCTTTCCGGTCTATATGGAGCAGACGATCGCCCTGATGCAGGAAGGGATCCGCAGCAAGATCCTGCAGCCGGAAATCGTTATGCGGCGTGTGCCGGCGCAAATCAGGCGTCAAATCGTCGATGACCCCACGCAGAGCTTGTTCTACAAGCCGTTCCGTTCGTTCCCCGTGAGCGTCTCGGCGGCGGATCGCGAACGGTTGACCACGTCCGCCCAGGCGGCAATCCGCGAACAGATCGTCCCGGCGTTCCGGAAGTTCCTGCTCTTCTTCGAGCAGGAGTACCTTCCTCATTGCTACACCGGGGTGGGCGCCTGGCAGCTCCCTGACGGCCAGGAGTATTACGGATACTGTGCGCGGCTGTTTACCACGACGTCCCTCACGCCGCAGCAGATTCATGACGTGGGTCGCGCGGAAGTGGTCCGCATTCGAGCAGAAATGGAATCCATCAAGGAACAAGTCGGCTTTCACGGCACGTTGCCAGAATTCTTTGAGCATCTCCGCAGGTCGCCGGAGTTCTACTACTCCGACGCCCAGGATCTCCTCACGGCGTATCAGGCGTTCTGCAAGCGTGTGGATCCGTTGTTGCCCAAGGTGATCAAGACGCTCCCCCGCATTCCCTATGGCGTCGAAGCCATCCCCGACCACATGGCCCCCGATACCACCGCCGCCTACTACCGTCCCCCAGCGGCGGATGGATCCCGGGCCGGGACGTACTTCGTGAATCTGTACAAACCGGAAGCCCGGCCGAAGTATGAGATCGCCGCTCTCTCCCTGCATGAAGCGGTGCCGGGACATCATCTGCAGTTGGCGTTGAGCACCGAGTTGGAAAACGTCCCGAACTTCCGTCGGTTCTCGAGCTTTACTGTTTACGTCGAAGGTTGGGCGCTCTACAGCGAAAGTCTGGGGACCGAATTGGGCGTCTACGATGACCCGTATGCCAGGTTCGGCCAACTGACCTACGAGATGTGGCGAGCCGTGCGGCTCGTGGTCGACACCGGGATGCACTCCCTCCGATGGTCGCGGGAAGAGGCCATCCACTACTTCCGGGAAAACGCCGCCAAGTCGGAATTGGACATCGTTAATGAGATTGATCGTTACATCGGCTGGCCCGGCCAGGCGCTGGCCTACAAGATGGGGGAACTGAAGATCAAGGAATTGCGAAAACGGGCGCAGCAGTCACTGGGGCCGAAGTTCGATCTGCGGCGCTTCCACGACGTCATTCTCGGGCAGGGGGGGCTGCCCCTCGATGTCCTCGAAGAGATTGTTGATGCGTGGATTGCCAAGGAAGCCCAGTCTTAGCAATCTCCAGTCGGGGTTGATGCAAGCACCCCAGTTCATCCAGGCGTTTCTTGATTTGAACACGGCCGCATTTTCCACTTGTTGACAGCAGCCGTCTGCGCCGGATAGAACAGGTAAGACTGTTGTTCGGACATGGTCGCGGCTGAGGGAGTTGCCGCAAGACTCGTGCGCGCCATGGCGTTGGTTGCGAACCGGGTCTCGGCGGACCATCGGAGAACCTGGGGGGATATGATGGTGACTCAGCTTCGGGCGATGACTGTATTCACGGGTGTGCTCGCAGTAGCGCTGTGCCCGGCGACGGTGAATGCCGGGCCCTGGTGGTCCTGGGGCCATCCCGGATATGCGGAGAGCTACTACGCTCCCTCATCAAGCTTCGCGGCATACGGACCGAGCTATTCCGGCCCCTCGTCCGGATGCTGCGGCTCCAGTTGCGGATCGTGTCAGTCGGGGTATGCCGGCAATTGCGGATGCGACCCTTGCGGCTGCAATCCCTGCGGTGGAGGCTGCGGCATCGCGTGCGCGGGCGGAGCGTGCACCGGCGGCAATTGCGGACTGAATGCCGCACCGGCTTCCCAAACACCGATCCCGGAAACCACAATTCCGCAACGCCGAACGAACGACCGTGATGCCCCGGCAAGGAACCCCGACGACGGTTTCCGGGCGAACCCGAATCGGACCTTCGAGGATTCCGCCAACCCCAGTTATGACTCGCCCCCGCCGCGGGCTCCGCGTGCGCCGGTGGACAACTTCTCGGAACCTGCCGTGGAATCCGATGCACCTCGATTCCCCGCCCGCACTCCACGCGATGATGCAACGACCCCCAAACCTTTCCCGTCGCGCAGCGGCACTCCCCCCGCCGGCGATCTCCCCGGTCGGACTGCTCCGGCAAATCCCGGGACCACGCCGGTTGATCCCTTCCAGGGCGCCGATCCGGGAACCAGCAGCTTCAAACCGGCGATTCCGGAAAATTCCACGGTGATTCCGCAGCGCAAGCCCGCCGAATCGGGCGTGGTGAATGACGGCAGTGGCGACGCTGACCTCGAAGTTCCTCCTCCGGAGGAGGCGCCGATGTCGCGCTCCAGGTTGGACACCAAGATCACCACCGCACCCGTCGTGAACAAGTCGCGGATCGCGGTCGCCGCCCGGCTGGCGGCTCCGAGGACGTCGTCGACGGTCGTGGCCAAGAAGACCTTCAGTCGCATCCCCCCGCGGCCGCGCAATGAGTGGTCGGTCGCTCCCGTCGACCAGCGCATTACGCGTCATTGATCGCGACGCACTGATCCAGCCGATGGAAGTTTTTCAGGGCACGCCCTGTGGCTCTCTCCGCGGGGCGTGTTCCTGTTTCCAGACCTACCTCTGCGCCGGTTCCGAGTCGCGCTCACGACGAACTCAGCGCTCCGATCGACTCCCGGAATGCGAGTCCTTCCGAGAATAGGCGGCATGCACAAGTACATCATCATGGGCGTCCAGGGGTGCGGCAAGGGCACTCAGGCCAAGCTCCTGCGACAAGACTTCGATCTCGTCCACATCAGCGTCGGCGACATCTTTCGCTGGCACATCCAGACGCATACGAAGCTCGCCGCCCGCATCAAACGCCTGATCGCGGAAGGCCATCTCGTCCCGGACGACATCGTCGAAGACATCGTTCGCGAACGTCTCGCCGAACATGACTGGAATTACGGGTTCATCCTCGACGGCTTTCCGCGGAACCATACGCAGGCGGAGTTCTTTCTCGAAAGCTACGACATCGACGCCGTAATCCATATCGACGTTTCCGATGACGTCGTCTTTGAACGCGTGCTGGCGCGGCGGCTGTGCAGCCACTGCGGACTCGACTACAACCTCATCCACCATCGTCCCGCGCACGTCGACCAATGCGACGTCTGCGGCGGCAAACTCGTCACCCGCGATGACGACAATCCCGATGCCGTCCGCTCACGCCTGAGCGATTACCGCACGAAAACAGAACCGATTCTGGACCTGTTCCGCCGCAAGGAACTCGTCATCCAATGCGACGGCAGCCAGCCCGCCGCGGACATCCAGGCAGACATCCGGCGACAGCTCAAGCTGCCGACTCCCGTGACAGCCCGGATCAGCGGACCAGCACCGAGCGCCGCGCCTGCGGGTCAATGACTCCACCGGCGGGACGTCTGAGCAGTTGATCGGCGCACGGCGAGAAGAGTTGGAAACGCAGAGGGCGCAGGGATCGCAGAGAAATCGCGAAAAGTCTTGCGTTTCTCTCGGCGTACTCCGCGACCTCTGCGTTTTCACCGTCTTTCCAGTGATCGAAAAGGCGTCATCAGATTCAGGCGTCAGGAACATCCCCGGCGTATTGCAGGCTGGCGGCGATCTGGGCGAACTGCGGCCGCAGGTCCTCGAACTCGCGGCTTTCGCCCTGGTAGATCACTAGGGCCGTGAATTCCGTTGTCATCTCCGCCTGGACTACCGCCGAGACGACCAGGTCGAGACAGACGAAGTCGAGTTCACAGATGGCGGTCGGACCTTCGACGACGAGTTCCGGGCCGTCGTAGACGTCCACGTCGCGATATTCCTCCTCGAAAGCCGCGATGACGGCGTCGACAGCTTCCTGCGCCGTGGGTCGGCTGGTCAGCATCGTCAGCGACCAGAACGCGGTCCCGTCAGTCTCGATATGCAGGGTGACATCGTGCCCCCGCTCTTCCCGCGAAAGCTTCCACGACTCGGGATATTCGAACCGCACACCATCGGAATCACACACAGCCATCGACCAGACTCTCCCACGGGATCCAAGGGCGTGCAGGGTACATCGCTTCCCCTGCCATGATAAGTCGACCGCCAGAACCCGCGAAAAAACGTCGGGCGGTGCTCCATGAATCGCAACATACAACGGACCATGGACCACGGACCACGGACCACCGACTGCGGACTACCCGCCCAGGCCCCCCAGCACC
>JANRLN010000370.1:0-12061 GCA_033762515.1 Planctomycetaceae bacterium | reverse complement strand
TTGGCAGTTTGGGCAAGTGGGAACAAGCGGAAGTGGGGGCGCTGTCGCGAATTGTCGTAGCGAAGGGTAGAACGGAACCGGGTGAGGACAAGCGATGCTAGCGGAATAGATGAACTGACAGGACGCTAGCGAATGCCTCCGGCCGGCCCAGTTTGCAAGCAAACATGGCCACTCGCGTCCCGTCCCACCAGAGTTCGCTGACATTGCGGTACAGGTCGTCATGGAGGTAGGTCGTCAGCCGGCCCAAACGGTCGGTCTTCTGAATCAGGTTGCCGGCCGCATCGTAACCAAAGAGGCGGCTGACCGGAGTCGAATCGAGGGTAATCGTTTCCGAAATCTGCCGGCCGAGCAGGTCGTAACCCCACTCGGTGACGTTTTCGACCGGATCGGTGAGCGAAAGCAGCTTGCCGCCAGGTCGTAGGCGTAGTCTGTCTCGCTGGAGAGGGCATCGGTAACTTGCTCATTCGCGTACTACAAGAGACCTTTAGTCGTAAGTCGAGTCTTGATGAAATCGATGATCGTGGAGTCAACCCCCTGGTCCAGATCAATGTCTTGGCTGAATCCGACTGGTCGACCGGCAACATATGCCAAAGTGCGGTAGGCATCCTGTCGCACTTTATGATCGTAGTCAACATTAAATAGCTTCCGGAAATGACTCAGTAATTGCTTCGACTCAGAGGGATAAAGGTCCACTTCATTCGCTTTCGCTGGGACGAAGTGTGCGTTCCTGATATTATTGGATTCACACACATCCTTGAGTCTGCTCGTTACCACAAAATGCACGCCGCCGCGGGCGTGAAAGATGTCTTCGCCTGTCCAAGTTTCTGGGACGATAACAAGCTGCTTTCGACGCACAAAGACGCCCTTACGAAGAAGACATTCTTCACATTCAAGGTCGCCGAGTCCCCATTCTTGATCCTTCATCGCATCTTGTATGGTTGGTGCCCACTGCATACCGGAAGCTTCATGGTCCACCGTTGTGCGGCTGTCAACAACGCTTGCCTTGAAGTAGTCCGGACACTTTTCCACTGGCGAACCGCCGCGATGAATGACCTTTACAACTTCAACAGCCTCGAATTCGCCAAGCCCTTCAATGTCATTCTTTTGAAAAATGTGCATGCACCGCTGAGAAACGATAAGGTCCTCGCCTTCCCTTATTATGTCGCCATAATGACTACCAAACGTCGTGAGTTCGACTTGATATGGAGGCAGCCACGGTAGCAATCCGATGAGTCTGCCGCACGATGCACATCGACGTGCCACACCCACCTTAAAACCCTCAGCTTTGAGCGAATGCGTTCCCTCCTGACGGTCCTGAGTGGTGCCTGACTCAGGCTTTTCCAAGACAAAGAAATCCATGCGAATCCCCCAACTAAAAACCGTTTGGAAACCTTGCTTGCAAGTCAGGCTGACTGTATCGCCACCTGAGCCACGTTAAAAAATCTGCTGGTGTTGTTGTAGTCGGACTATTTTGTATCCACCGCGCAACTTCGTCGTCCAGCTGTTCATGCCATCCCCAATATCCATTATGGGCGGCTCGATCAGTGGCCTGAGTCGTAAACCGTGGGTCGCGAGGATGAAAATGTCCTCTGAGCGTTGGATGGCTGTCCAAAGCACGAGAGATTCGAGTTGAGATAGGATGATGAATCTGACCTGTTAGAACTGGCGGATTGTTTGGAGTTACTCCGCCTGTGCTATTGGCATTGACAATGCCTTGTGACCCACCTACCGCACCACCGAGGACGCCAATTTGTGCTGCCGCTGTTTGGCCGACTGAAACTTGTACTGCCGTACCTTGAACACTACATGAGATCGCCCCACCACTTATGGCTAGTTGTGGCATGGCACTTGGAGGCGGGATAATTGGAGCGCCACCTAGCGCTGGCCCGAGTCCGCCTGTTATTCCGCCCGTGATTGCACCCCATGCTCCGCCTCTCTCGGCTGCGTGGCCCACTTGATCCCAATCGACTGGTTCGTTAGGGCGGTCCCACCGTTGTTGAACGACGCTCCCTGCCCCGCTGCCGACAAAACCTCCCGCTCCGCCAGCCGCGACACCTACGGCAATTCCACCGACGATACTGCCGGTGGCGATGTCGAGTGTTAGCGCCGCACCAACAGCTCCACCAGCGATTGCACCAGCGGTAGCTGCACCCGCCACGCTGCCCCAGGTGAAGTTGTTGTTCCAGAGACCAGCCGCTGCTGCCACGCCAGCTCCGATAGCGGCACCAGTTACCGCCCCAATCGCACCGGCAATAAGTCCATCAACGACCGCTACGTTGCCACTTGGATCGCGCGCAACTGTAACAGCATTGCTCACGTATCTGTTTAGATTTAGGTCGCCGCCACCGAATCCAACCGGGTCTTCGCTCATCCATTGTCCGTTGATCGCTGCATACCACCGATTCAGGTTGTTCTGCAATTCCGTTGATTCATCAAAGGGCCGCCCGGTGAATCCAAAAATCAACTCGAACGCCGAGTTCGTCTCGCTGAGCAGGCTGCCGAAGCTGGCGTAGTCGCGGTGATTGGCAACGGTGGTTTCATTCGTGCCGCTGTTGTAGGTGGCGAGGTCGCGGATGGTGTTGAGGTGGTCGCCGTGGGTCCAAAGGATGTCTCCTTCGGCGGCGAGGCTGGTGACCGCTTCGTCGGTGAGAAGGTGGTCGATGTTGCCACCCCAGAGATAGCGATGTGAGAGGTCTGCCGCTTCGTCGCCGTCGAACTGCAGGACGATCTGGCCACTATCGTAGGCGAAGAACGTATCTACCGCGGCGGCACCGCCGGGGCCATCGGCATCGACGGAACGGCGAACCCATTGGTTATAGACGTCGTAACTTTGCTCGACGGTGGAGAGGACGTTGTCCTCGTCGTCCTTCTCGATCACCTCCACCAACCGATTCCGGTGGTCCCAAACGTACTCGGTGACGTACCCATCCGAAATCCGCGTCCGGCTAATCCGGTTCCCCTCCGCGTCGTAGGCGTAGTTGTACGTCCCGTCGGTTTCCAGGCGGTTGTATTCGCCCGGCGAATTCGCCCCGTTGATTCGGTTCCCATTGGCGTCGTATTCGTACCCCTCGTCCGCTTGGCCCGTATGGTCGGCATCGGTGAGCTGGTTCGTGTCGTCGTAGCCATACTCGGAAAGGCCGTCGAGTAATGAATAGATGGCTGTAATCCGGCTGGCGGGATCGTAGCTGTAGGCGTACCCGGCTAGGGCATCGGCCCCAAAGTGGCCGATGGGGGCGGTCAGCGACTGGGCGTGCGTGAGCTGGGTCAGGCGGCCCATCCCGTCGTACAAGTAGTGCGTGCTGCCGACGTATTCCGTGGCGGCGAGGTCCGCATAGCGCTTGATCTGCGTGAACTGCCCCAGGCTGTTGTAACCAAAGTCGATCCGCTTCTCGGCGACGGCATTTGCCGCTTGGTCGGATTGCGTGAGGCGGGTCAGCCGCGAAAGGTTGTCGTACAGATACTCGTTCTGGTAGTCGAGGTCGGTATCAATCGTCGTCGCCAGCGCGAGCAGGTTGTTCAGCGAATCGTATTCCTTCGCGAAATTGACCAGCGGAGTCAGGCCGTCAATGGTCTGCGAATAGTCGGTCACGCGCCCCAGCATGTCGTATTGGTAGGTGTAGGTCGCCGACGGATCGGACGCCGACGATAGCTCCCCCGCGCCGTTGTAGGCGAACGAGAGGGTCCGAATCAGCGACGAATTGGTCAGTAGCTGGCCATTGGCCACGAGCAGAGGCAGGTCCAGCCCCGCTTGGCTCCCCTGGAACGTGATGGTCCAGGGTCCGCCAGCCGAACCGCTGACGGCGACCGCGTCCAGGCCGTCCAAGGCTTCGAGGGCCGCCTCCACCTCTCCCGCCGTGGCAGCCTCGTCGAGCTGGGCCGTCCGCTCTCCGGCAAGCGCCAGCGTGAACGTCCCGCCGGTGGCATTGGAAACCGTCACGATCTGCACCTCGTGGATGGTCTCGCCCTGGGTGGCCGTGGTCTCGATCTCGTCCGGAGCCCCCACCCCGTTATAGACCACCGACGCATCGACGGTCAATTGCGAGACGTTCACGCCGCGCAAGGTGCCCTGGAACGTCACCTGCCACTGCTGGTCGCCCGCGGCATTGGCCGTTTTGACGACCGCCACGTCGCCGGGGGCGAGATTCGACAGGGCTTCCAGCGCGGCGCGAACCGTGGCCGCCGTGGCGTTGTAGGCCAGGGCCGATGTGGTCTGGCCGCTGTAGGTGAGGGTGAACGTCCCCGACGTGAAAGCCGGGTCGTCGGTGAACCCCACAGTCTGCACTTCGTTGGTGTATTCCCCCTCGGTGTCCCCCGCCACCGTGGTGGTCGGCAGCGTCCCCTCCCACCAGAGTTCGCTGGTGAGGCGATAGAGGTCGTCGTGAACATAGGTGGTGACCCGCCCCAGCCGGTCGGTCTTCTGGATCAGGTTGCCGGCCGCGTCGTACCCAAACAGGCGTTCCACGGGGGTCGAAGCGAGGGTGATCGTTTCCGAAATCTGCCGGCCCAAGAGGTCGTAGGCCCATTCGGTGACGTTTTCGACCGGGTCGGTCAGCGACAACAGATTGCCCGCCAGATCGTAGGCGTAGTCGGTCTCGCCAGCGAGGGCGTCGGTCACCCGGATCACCCGGTTCCGGTCGTCGTAAAAATACTCGGTCTCGCGCCCCAGCGGGTCGATAACTTTTTTCAGGTTGCCGCACGAGCAATAGACATACTCGATGGTGGGTCGCGTAAGCGGACCAGCCCCATCGGGGTCGGGGAGCGTGGTTTCGATCAGGCGGCCCAGGTTGTCGTAGTCGTAGTCGGTCCGGCGGCCCAGCTCGTCCAGTTCGTAATCGAGCAAGTCGCCGTCGTAGAAGAATTGTACCTCGGCCTCGTCGGCCGTTCCGTCGGCATAGGTGATGGAGGTGGGTAGGCCAAGTTCGTTGTAGGCGAAGGTGGTCACGCGGCCGAGCGGATCGGTGACGGTCTCGACCAGGCCGGCGGGTGGGTCGTAGGCGGACGACGGCGCGGGGGTGTAGGTGTAGCTGGTGACAATGTCGTCGGTCTCGCCGTTGGAAACGTCGTCGATCAGGCCGATGACGATTCGCACTTCGTCGGTGAGGCCGGTCGTGGCGTTGATGTCGTAGAGGGTGAGGGTGCCCCGTTCGTCGGTATAGCTGTCGGGGACGTTCCAGGTGGCGTCGTAGGTCCACTCCCGCGTGCTGTCGTCGGGGAGCGTCATTTCGAGCAGATTGCCGAGCGCGTCGTATTCGTACTCGGTGACGGGGGCTTCGTCCGGCCCGGTCGGATCGGGGCCGGTCATCCGCGTGACCTGGCCGTAACCGTTGCGCGAGAACAGGGTGGTGTTGCCGTCGGCGTCGGTGATGGCGAGTGGCAGGCCGAGCGCATCGACGATGTATTCGAGGTCATTGTCCAGTTCGTCGGCCTGGGAAATCTCCATGTTGGCCGCCAGAGTCAGCGGTGCGAGGTTGCCCAGCGTCCCCAGCGTTCCGGAGTGATCGATGAAGGGGAGCGTGGTCAGGTCGGTGAAGGTCTGGTCAACGGCGCGGCTGCGGCGATGAACCTGGCCGGCGAAGCGGTGAGTCAGTTTCGGGGCCGGGAAGTGGTGGCGCTCGAAGACACAAGCCAGTACGTGCAAGTCTATGTGTCCCAGGAACTGGCGGATGAAGTCGCCAAGCTGGGGAGTGGCATGCAGCTGAGCGCGCCGGACGCGGCCAGTCGGATGCTGTACTGCGCGGTGGAACTAGAGGGGTGGATCATCTTCGCGATCAATTCGCGGATGGTGCGCAGCGTGCTGAAGGGAATGGGAGTCAAGGGTTCCGAGAACGCGGCGGGGAATTTGGAGCCGCGCGCGGCGAAGCCGGAAAGCGATGCGGCGCAGCCGCCGGGCAGCGACCGGCGCGCCGCGGCGTGAGCGTGGCCACAAAACGTCGCGTAGTCGATCAACTTGCAAGGAAACCGGCACAGGGAAGAGGGTAGAGGGGGATGCAAGGGGGAGAGGGGCCTCGTCTCCCCCTTGCTCGACCGCGCGGGAAGCGCTGGCCGTGGCCAGAGAACGCTATCGCGGTCGAAATCCACGGACGATCCAACCGAGATCGACGGCGAGGGCCAACGAACATTTGCACCGCCACGGAAGGCGGCGCACCGCCTGGCTCCACGGGTCCGCTGAGGACGAAAGGGGGCCATGTTTTTGCCTGGGGGGTATCGTCATGCTGGCACTCGAACGCTGGGCCGAAGGTCGGTTCAAACCCTTTGCGATGTTTGCGCAGGTTGTCGCGACGCATGCGAAGTCGTCCCTGGAAATCATCGAGGAATCGCGGTGCAAATCCCTGATGTCCGTTGCGGAGACCGGGCGCTTTAACAAGAACGCCTGGTTGCGAATTTATCGCCAACCGCTGCGGGTCGAGTCGGTGATGCTTCAATGTGCCTTCGCTCCGACCACGGTGGATGCCGCGCCCGAGATGATTCAGGGCTGGACGGACCTGCGGAACGAAATGCAACAGTCCCTCTCGACGCTCGTGCGTGACCAATTGACCGGCAAACTTACGCCTGAGTTCATCCGGAAGTGCAAGCGATACGTCGATCTGTTCTACCGATTGGTCCACCTGCCTCGCTTGCGGCAAATCTTGAAAGGGGATGATGCTACGCCGCCAGAATTTCGAGAGTGGTTTGGACGGGCAGAATTCGTGTTTGCACTTTCCGTTGCGATGCCCTGCTGGTTGCAGTTCCAGGCGACTCCGTGGGAACTATTTCTTCAAGCCAGAAGGGGTAACGGGAGAGCCTTGGAAAAGCTCTTACGGGTCGATCCCCACGTGGCGGATGAACCTACCCTCCGAAATCGGCTGTTTGAACTGAGCAAGCATAAACGCGAGCAGTGGAACGTACTGAACGAGGCCGCCCAACGTGGGCCAGTCGAGACCTGGACGCTAACCAAGGTGAAGTACCTGCTGGGTGGGCTGTTGATGAAATGGTCCATCGATTGGGAACGCTTGGCCGAGGGAGAGGTTTTGAACCAGATTTTGCTGAAGCTAGCTCCGCCGGAGTTGGCATCGCATATTCGGCCCTGGGTGAAGGCTCGTCGCAAGGCGGCGGAACGCAATCCGATCAACTGCCGGCTGAATGAGCCAGCTATCAAGGCGCTCTTCGATGCGGTGGCCCAAGACACCGGGGTCGATTGCGCGGACCGCGATTTCCTGGGAAAGCCGAATTCCATTTACCGGCGTCTCGAACGTAAAGCCAAGGCATGGCGTAGCTTGCAAGATACGGACATTCTGCGCGCCGCCTGATGTCCGGGGGTAAGGCTTCCGTCGGTCCGAATTCTGGGTGCTATGACAACGCACCCGAAACCGTCCGACAATTCTCGCCAACCTGGCGATTCCTTCAGCACTGAACCGGTCTATGCCCGGCGGAAGTGGGCCAAGCGCCCGCCTCCCGCCGATCAGAGGCACCTCTTTGCGGACGCTAGCAGCCAGCGACCAGCGGCATTGGAAACCAATGGAGCCAGCGACGGCGGGGGGCCGCGGGCCGGGAGCGCAGCGGCCTGCCGCGAGCACCCGACCGCGGCCGCCGCAGGCGGCCCCTTATTTCAATACTATGGTCATTGTTGTGACGAAAGGCAGATAGAGGAGTTCCCAGTCGAGGAGGAGCGAATTCATTCCCCTGAGGATGTTGGTCAGGTCGTTGGCCAAGCCTATCGGGTCCGGGCCTGCAACTGTCGCAAGTGGTTCTGCGAATGGTGCGGCCCTCGGCTGGGCTATACGCTCGACAGCTTGGCGGAGCAACTGCGGAAAGAGGGAATCGAGTACACGGCCGAGCAACCGGATTTCACCCGCAGCAAGCTGCATACGATACTGCGGGATCGGGCCTACTTGGGGGAAGTGAAGTATCGCGAAAGCTGGCACCCTGGGGGTCACGAACCGATTGTCGAGGCGGATACGTTTGAGCGCGTCCAGTTGCTATTCGGCGGGAAGACCTACAAGGCTCGCGATTCGGTCTATGGGGCGGGGATGGTCGCTTGCGGCCATTGCGGTCGGCCCGTGGTGGTTGAAATCAAACGCAAGTTAACAAGCGCTGGCGTTCGCGAGTATCGCTATTATCGCTGTGCCCGGTACAACGTCGGTGACCATCCGCGCGTCCGAGTCGAGGAACGGGACTTCGACAATCAGGTTCTGGGCCTGCTGGGCCGGATGCGGATCGAGGACGAAGGTACTCGGCGCTGGATCGTGAGCGTCTTGCGGGCCAAGGGACAAGCGGCCGAGCAATCCGCCACCACGGAGCGCGAAAGCCTCGTGCGGGAACTGGACGGAGTTCGCAAGCAAAAGGAACGGCTCCTCAACCTGCGGCTGCTCGATGAAATCGAGGCCGAAACCTTTGCGGCGAAGCAAGCCGAACTACGCTCGAAGGAAACCCGCCTGCAAACGCAACTGGAAGGGCAAGGGCGTCAGCAGTCGGAACGGGCCGACCTGGCGGTAAAAGTGTTTGAACTTTCGCAAACCCTGGCGGAGAAATGGGTTACGGCCGACATCCCCGAAAAGCGCCTGTTGCTCGAAATCGTCTGTTTGAACTGGACGCTCAATGACGTAACTCTTTGCCCCACAATGAGAAAGCCCTTCGACATTCTTGCCGAAGGGCTTCTTGTCTCATCAAGTCGGGGCAACAAGACGCCAATAGAACTTTTCCGCCCGCCGATATCTGAGATCAAAGGCGACGTTGCTGGACTGATTCGCGACGCAACTCCTGATTTCAAGAGAGTTTCCGAAATAGCATCAACGGATTGAACGCTATTGAATCCGCGTCCCCACGTTCGACATCTGGAGCGGTACCGCGAACTCTTACCCGGGTCACCTTTGTCCAACTTTCTCCGCGCATCCATCGCTTGCGTTTCTCTGTCTGCCGTGGGATCGATTGGAGTCGGTTGCCTAACGAAACTGGCCGATTCAGTATGACCAAGTCGCGAGAGAACGATGAACAACGACGACACCATTCCCCACCGAATCGCCAACGCACGGAATGCCGCCAATCTGACGCAGCAGCAGGTGGCCGACGCTCTTCAGCTCCCAGTCAGCAAGATTGACGAGATCGAATCAGGCATTCGCCCTGTCAGTACCCTTGAATTGGCGCGGCTGGCTCACTTGCTCCGCAGGCCGATCTCCTCGTTTGTGACTGGCGTCATGTCAGCAAATCCCAACTATGATTGCGGAGATCTTGCCGTGCTTGTTCAGCAACGGCTTGACTCGATCACCGCCCGTGGCCATGGCTCACCTACCGACGAAGACATGGCTCAACTGCGTGACCTGGTCTTAGATGCATATCGCAAAGGGCAGATAACGGCTGGCAAACTACGCGATGTCGGTGCGATGCTCGGCGTGTCAGTCGAAACACTGTCTCAGCTCATGGACAATACCGAGTAACCGCGCCGGAGCACGTTCTCCACGACGAACCCTGTAAGAAAACTCCCCCCACTTTTCTTACGATTCCTAAGCATCTAGTCAGCGCTTACGGTGGCTGGATGGGTGGTGGTTTTCCAGTTTGGGGCTCCTCGTTGTGATGGATCACGTTCACTTCGACCGCAGCCAGGCGTGGATGATTGTGTTTGCCAAAGAACGCGCCTCCGAGATAGTCATCGGATTCTTTGGCGGTTGCGTCGTTTCGGCTCCATGGCGAGCCTCAAGCCTCAGCGCCCCAGGACTATTTGCTGTGTGCTTGAACAGCCGCATCGTGGTCTTTGTTGCCCATCCGTTGTCGACAATTGCATCCGATCCACCGACATCAGATTCGATGATCTCGACGAGACGGTAAAGGTTGACCCAGTCAAGGACGCCTCCCGCGAGGATGCGAAGCACGTTGGCAACCGTATCCTGCTTCGACGCCACACCGACCCACTGCTTCACGGGGTCAGCAGGATGAAACTCTTCGACGGTTCCATCTGTGTGCGTCAACTTTATGGTCGGAGCAAACCCGCGTAACCGGATCACGCCTGGCTCGGGAAACACGAAGATATCTCGTTTCCCACCTTCCCCCTGGCGGTACACCGCACCGACCCCGATTGAATTAATGGAATCTAGAGCTAAACGAGATGCACCGTTGAGAACGGCCACCAGTCCCTCGGCCTTCTCTCGAACTGTGGCTGCGTCGTCGTCATCCGCGAATTGATCGGACTTCAATACATAGCCCTGCCCATCGTGAGAGATGTTCAAGTCGTTTCCCGTGAGCGACTGCGCCAGCGTAGAGAGGTCGGACGGATCTCCAGCAACCTGCACTATCCACATCCGCAGTTCTCCGTTTCAGTTGGGCACGACGAGTTTACCGGGATTGACCGCGGTTCGCAGCAGTTGCCGTTCGCCGGTGCGGGATGAAATGCCACGAATGGCTCTACTGGCGAGTTCAAGAACCGCCTTTGAATATCGTCTGCTGCCCGTCGCGCCGAGTTTTCGCCGAGCGCCCTTAACTCGGAGACCTCCCGCGAATCGTCTAGACAGAAGCGACCGGGACGGGTGATCTCGTCAATCCGCAGGATACGCTTGCTGGTAAGCGCGGTGGCGAATCCGAGCGTACCGCGAACTTGAGCGGACATGAGCAACGTCACCAGCCCTCGGTTCCAGCGAAATATTCCGCCCCTGCGTCGCTCGCGACTGATGTCGAATGGCTCGTCGGTCGTGCCGATACTCAGAACATCAATCGCATCCAGTGGCCAGCCGAGGACGCCGATAGCCTCAGCAATCCCCACCATCACCGGACAATTCGCCCAGATACCTCCATCCACAAAGGAGCGGCCGTCGGCATCAGTGAACGCTTGGAAGTATGTCGGTGCAGCAGCAGTTGCCAGAGCTACCTCAATCGCCGGGCGATTGCAGTCCATGCGATATGCGGGGGTGTGTGCCGTTTTGAAAAGCTGAATATCGCCGCTGACTGCATTGAACGCAGGGATCACCAATCGATTCTGCGATTCCCCGAAACTGCGTTCGCCGATCACATCAGCGATAGCCCGACGAAGGACTTCCTGTGAGTGCTTGGGCCGAAGGCAATGCCTCAGAAGACTGCCAACCGATCCCAACCACCAGCGCTTTGGGGATGGGAAGATTTCCGGGCCTTTACTCACGTAAAGCTCCAGAATGTTCGACAGCGGAATCCCCAGTCCGACGGCGACCGCGATAATGCCGCCGGTGGAGGTTCCAGTAATCAAGTCGAAGTGCTGGCTGATCGATTTTCCCGTCAATGTCTCCAACGTGGACAGCACGGAGGCGCTATAGGCTCCCTTTACTCCGCCGCCATCGAGCGCCAGAATCCTGTAACGCCGTGCGGGAGATGTCGATTGATTACCAAGTTCGGCCATGTGCTGCTCCTCGAATCGTCACTGATTCTTCTGGGTGAATACCACCGCCAAGCCATTCCCCGGTAGCGTGCCAGAGTTCGTAAAAATAAAGCCACAACGACGCCCAGGGGATAATCGTCAGAGAGATCGGGTCATCCGGTTCCCATTCCCGGTCTCCTGGTACATACAGGCAAAGCCGCTCCTGCATGTACATGTGGGGAATCGGCTCGTCGCTCGTTCGTCGCTTCAGTTGTGGATCGATCACCCGCACTTCGGGGGTGTCTCCACCTCGCTGATCGATACGCACCTTATAGGTTGCGGAGAGCTGGCTCGGGCAAAGGTCGCCGGTCGAGACGAGAGCGTTGCCATTGACGCAGCTTCGAAACCCCGGCCAGTGCAGCCGAAGAAATGCCAACTGTTCATGAAGCCCCAGTATCCGCCGTCGCCTCACCCTTTAGTCTCCGTGAAAGGTATTTGCACGCATCGAAAGTCCAGAGGCTGTCACCGATGCGGGAACCAAAAGGCCTGATGATCGAGGCTGCACCCGCAAGGTGCGATTTTCGCGAGGACGGATAACCTGGCGCTGGGCCATCTCAGTAATTGCCGAGCGAACGGGCGATTCTCCGAACAATTCGGAAAGTTCTTCTTCAATTTCCGGCAGACCGCGAAGGTATTGCAGTCGCAACCACCGATCACGAAACGCGGTGACTGCGTTGGAGAAATCCCGATACGATGCCGGGTTCGAGTCCC
>JANRLN010000369.1:0-4960 GCA_033762515.1 Planctomycetaceae bacterium | reverse complement strand
CGGGGGTGGTCACCCTTGGCGTAACGGGCACAGCGGTAGTAGACGTGTTCGTTGACACCGCCATCCTTCCGCTTCTTCCTGACCAGTTCGCCGGTGATGGGATGGCCGCAGTGCCCGCAGGTCATGAACTGCCCAGCGTAGGTCAGCGTCGTGGCGTGGTGCGTGCTTCCGCCGAGCAATGCCTGCACCCGGTTCCAAGTCGCCCGGTCGATCAGCGGCTCGTGTTTGCCCGGATACCATTGCCCTTTGTGCTGAATTTCGCCGATGTAACAGCGATCCTTGAGCATGGTGTGGATCGAGGTGCGGGGAAAGCGTGGCTGTGACGGGCGGTAGACCCGGCCTTCGGCGTTGATCTTCTCGACCACGCCGTCCAGCGTCAGGGTCTCGTAGGCGTAGAGGTGGAACATCCGCCTGACGTTGTCGGACTCGATGGGATCGGTTTCGACGACCCCTCGTCCGTCCTTGCGGACATTGCGATAGCCGTAAGGAGCCGGGCCGCAGAACCAGCCTTCTTTGACGCGGCGGGCTATCCCTTCCCGGACATCGACCGACATCTGTTCGGTGTAGAAGCTCGCCATGTTGGCCAGCGTCCGTCGCATCATCCTGCCAGCGGGGGTGTTTTCGGTCGGCTGCGAGATAGAGATAAACGGCAGGTTGTATTCGGATTCGAGCCGTTCGAGTTCGACGTAATCGAACAGGTTCCGGGATGCCCGGTCCACCTTGTAGAACAGCAGGCCGTCCAGGGCGAAGGCGTTCTTCTTGGCGTAGGCGATCAGTTCGCGGAACGTCTTGCGTTGTTCGCCCTTGCTGGCCGTTTCGGCGATCTTAAAGAACTTGACAATCTCGCCGCCTGACTGCGTGGCATAACGATGGAGGGCTTCCTCCTGGACTTCGAGCGAAAAGCCTTCGCGTTCCTGTTCCCGGCTGCTGACTCGGGCCAATGCGGCGAATTGTTTCATGGGATGGCTCCGAAGAAAATCGGGAACAAGCGAACTGAATGCACCCCAAGTCTAACAAAATTCCCGGCGATCAGGGAGATTCAGCCGCCTCGCAGCGGCGAGAAGATAACGCATCGAACAATCTCCCAGCGTTGCGGATGATCTCGATGGCGTCATCGGTCGAAAGTGGTGCGTCGTAATACGGCTGCCAGGTGTGAATGGTCGCCTCGATCAGTTCCGGGGTGATCCAGGCCGGTGTCCCCGCCGGGACGATGCACGGGGCATCCTCTCGGTTCTGGCAATCGGGTTGTCGATTGCTGCGGGACATGGAGGGACCACAACTTTCGTGAAAAAGACTGTCAGGAAGGAACAAGGATGGTTGTCAGGTTCAACGCTGCTTCGCGGGCAAAAGGCCTTCGCGCCGGAAGCGTTCGAGTTCGGTATGGGCAATCGCCCAGGCAGTATGTGCCCCTCGCCCGCTGGACTTCTTGCGGGCTTCGATCCGGCCCGCGCGGCACCACTGGCGGCAGGTGAACTCACTGCGCCCAACGAGGCGTGCGAATTCCTCTACCGAGTACCACTCCCTCACCTGCTGGCCATAAACCAGCACAGTGAGCATGGCCTCGATCCGCTCCAGCCTGTCTTCGAGTGTCATGGCCATATCCTTCTGGGAAACATGGGCGGGCATCGCTGCCCGCCCATGTCCTGACGACTGATACATCGCAGCTACGTCCTGTGCTTACCGCCGAGCATGACGGTCAACGCGGCACCGAGGGCGACAAGCGCTCCGCCGAGAAATGCCGAAGCAATCGAATTGCTCGTGCCCTGGTCAACGTTCGCCTTCAGGCCGCCGAGTTGCCCCGGCAGCCTGAGTTCGACCGGCGTTACCCCGTGTGGCGAAGAACGTGCATCGTGGCTGGAAGCCACAACCACCCCGTTGACGTTGGCGTCCGGGTATGCCGTGAGCGGCGGCCCGTCGTCGATGCGTGCGAGTGCCGTCGTCGATGGAATGGTGACCATCTCCGGGCAGCGGAAGCACTGGAAGGACGTCCCGGCGGCGGCACCGTCCGCGACGATCGGGCAGCCGCAGTTCTGGCAGTGGAATTTAACTTGAGTGAGCATGACGAACCGTTCCTTTCGGGTAAGGGAAATCACAACCTGGGACTTGGTTACTTGTGATGACGGTGCTTGAATTGATGCGCCGCGATTGCGACCACCGCCTTGCCCGCTACGGGCAGCAGCACATCCTTGACGAGGTTGAGGCCATTCTTCGGCGGCTGATCTGCGATAGCCGAGACGGGCTCTTGGTCCGGTGCTTCCATCGCGATGACGCGGCCGTCCTCCGGGGACACCACGACAGCGGATGCGGCGGATGGTGACGCAGGGGTCTTGCTGGCCACTGCCTGCTCGCCTTTCTTGCGGTCCTTTTTGAGCTTCGCGGAGATCAACACCATAGGTGCGAGCACCATGAAAAGCACAAAGAAGACAAAGCCCCAGAAGAGCAGAAGAAGCTGGATAATTGCCCAATCGAAACTGTTCATCGCTCTACCTCCTGTTCGTGTTGGGATTCCTGGGCGTGCGACACGTACCGCTGGAGTTCGGACTGGTAACTGGCGGGTTGGTCGCCTGGCGGGCCGTGGAGGCCTGACATTTCCATGCCCCGCTGCTGCGACCCCTGCGGGTCGAGCGTCACATGCTTTTGAAGCTCAGCGTTGGCAGGACTAGCCCGGCTTCGCGAAAAGCCGTCCTTCTCATTGCCCTGGCCCAGGTCATCATTGATCATGAGTTGGGTGGGATTACCCGGAGCACCAGCCTCGGGAACATGCTCCGGCCTGCCGAAAAAGGTCTCGTGAAGCGTTCCACGAATGTCTTTCGCGGCCTCACGTACCATCGAGGCAAGTTGGCCGGAGAGTGTTGGCTGGGACTCTATCCACTCCCTGCGTTTGGCAAGCATCTGCTGCCACAGGGGCGTTTTCTGCGATGACATGGGACAACTTCCTTCCGGGTTGGGGGAATCAGAAACGGCCCTGGCGATACTTCTCGGCCAGGTAGCGTTGCTCGATCTCGGCGTCTCGCATCGCCTGCAATCGCCTTCGCGACTGCTCAACGATCACAGCCTCGCTGAAAAGGATCGAGGCTAGGCCAAGCATCAGGTACCAGCCGAGCGGCGGGACGAACTGTGCGATCACGCCGCCGATCCCGAAACAGGCAAAGGCCTCAACCGCCTTGGCGTTCGGTTCGGACAAGCGGGGAAAAAACCGGCGGACCAGCCAGGGGTAGCCGTTGTAAAACGAGTGCGAAATCACACCTGTTCGCCAGTTGATGAATGTCTTCACCCGCTGACAGATGACGGCGGCGATCCACACGATGAAGAAGATGAACATGGGGTAGCAGTTGAAGGCGCTGCCCCAGCCGAGGATCAGGAAGATGCCGATTACGCCCGGCATCCCTATGCCTTCCGAACCGAAATCAGTCCTGAAGAATGGCGTAAGCGTGACCGCATGGGCATTGGCCAGGATGTTCAGACCGTTAAAGCTGCTGGCCAACGTGAGCCGGTCGCCGGGCTGCGGCATTTGCGGCGGTGAGTGGGGAACCATGGGAAACCTCCTTTCACGATTTGGATAACAACGAACATGGGGAAATCGGCTTCAGTCCTTTTGACTGAAACTGGTCAGGAGGACGTTCTGCCCATCGGCGAAGGGCTGGCCGCTGCGAAGGACGAAACAATCGGCAATAAACTCGTTCGCAGGCCCGCCGGTGCGCAGGCCATGCATGAACTGGTTGGCCTGGAGCGTGGACTCAAACTGATTGCTGTAATTGCCGCTGTAACGGCTCCGGCCCATCAGTTCGTCGAACGAACTCTCAGGCGGCGTGGCCGTTCCGCCCGTAAAGACCTGAAGTGACTTCCCCACAAGGTTGCTCGCCCAGTTGGCCGTCTCGATGTCCGATAGGGCATGGATCACTTTGTGGCTGAAGCCGCCAAGCAGGCTGTCAGCCTGGTGGCGCCCCTTCTCTCCCGACAGTGCCGCGTAGAAATTGCTAAGGGATTGCGAGAGGAAGACCATGCACCCGCGATGGCTGCGGCACTGCGTGATGAAGTGCCCGTCATAGCTGGTAACCAGTTGGTGGGCCTCGTCCGACCAGATCGTGACGATATTGGAATCGGGCGTGGCGACCCGGCGAAGTACTGCGCGTTGCACCAGGTATTTCCAGGCGGCAGAAATGAACAGGCCGAGGTCGCCCCATTCGGACGATGCCATATCTACAAGTACATGCTTGCCCTCAAACAGAGCGTCGGGCGTCACATTCGTCGTTGTGCTGAAAAGTTCGCGAACGAGCGAAGTATTGAGCACATGCAGGATGCCCATAACGCCAGTGAGGATGGATGACCTGGTACGCGACGCCATGCCCGGCCACTCGTCCGTCCAGTAGGAGCGGGCGAGTTCGTAGTCGTGCTGCTCCAGCGATGTCTTGGGGCTTTCATAGGCCGCCCGCAGGACATGGTTGTGGAAGCTGTCCAGCCAGGTGTCGCTAGCGAAATCCTGCGACGACATTGCTGCCGTCGCGATGAATTTCTGGAGGTCCGGGGCGGTAAACGGCCCCATCGCCAGCCGGACCATCTCAATGGAGTTGTAGAGGAGCCGCGCTTGTTCCCGGTTCCAGAAGTCCGCATCCTCGCGCCCGTTGGTATCGCTGGAACTCAGGCACTCTGAAATTGTCATCAACGTCCGGGTGATATTGCGGGTGTGGCCCCCGGCCTGATTCATCTCGTAGGCAAGGAAGTTGAATCGCAGCGGCTCTCCCGGAGCGAAGACCAGCAAGTCGTCACGCCGACCGGCCTTCGTAAATATCTCTTCCCACATGTCCCGGTCCTCGCCGGGCTTCGCGGAGATTATTAAGCCCCCACTCTTGGGAAGATTGACGATGGCACGGGCGAGTGCCTTGCCGGATGAGCTTGTCTTGCCACTTCCCGTCATTCCCAGGATGCAGCAGCCCCCGGAAAGCAGGTCACGCACCGTGAA
>JANRLN010000368.1:0-2576 GCA_033762515.1 Planctomycetaceae bacterium | reverse complement strand
GCGCCGTCGCACCGTTCATCAATTCCGCCAGCGCGATCCCGCCCAGCCCCACGCCAACGCGATTCAAGCATTCACGGCGACTCAGGCGATACCAGGGTTCATGGCCGGTGCAGTGATGTGCGTGATTCATGACTGTCTCTCTGGGGTTTAGACGAGAGCGGAGAGTCGAGAGTCCAGAGCCAGAAGAAGGCTCTATGCTTGCTCTCGACTCTGGACACTCGACTTTCCACTATCGTTTAACCACACAACCGTCGTAGTTCAACAGTGCATTGATCACCGCCGCTGCTGCTGCGATATCGGCGGGCGGGAGTGCGGCGTCCACCGGCTTCTCGCCAATCTTCAAGTACTGTGCGGTCGCCTCGGGATGGCCTTGATACCAGGTCTGCTGCTGGTCGTACATGCGGCCGAGGATCTGCTGTTCGGTGGCATCGGGGGTTCGGCTCGTCAACCGCTGGAAGGCCGCCGACAGCAGTGCGTCGCGGTTGCCGCTGGCATCCTTATGCACAGTTTCCGCGAGTACGCGAGCCGCTTCGACAAATTGCGGGCCGTTGAGGAGCACGAAGGCGTGCAGCGGCGTGTTCGTCGTGTCGCGGCGGGCGACGCAGACTTGCCGCTTGGGGACGTCGAAGGCTTCCAGCATTGGCCCCGGTCCGGTTCGCCGCCAGAACGTGTAAACGCTGCGGCGGTACAGGGCCTCCCCCGTTCCCGCCGCACTCGGCTTAAAGGACTCCGGCATGTCATACGTACGGACCGGCGGACCGCCCGGCTTCTCGACCAGCAGGCCGCTCGCCGCCAGTACGTTGTCGCGAATCATTTCCGCCGGCAAGCGATGCCGTGGGCCACGGGCCAGCCAGACATTTTCCGGATCGTCCGCCATCACCGGCGCCGCGGCGAGGCTGTGCTGCCGGTAGGTGTGCGACATCACAATCGTCTTCAGCAACCGCTTCAGATCCCAGCCGTTGTGAATGAAATCCCCTGCCAGCCAATCGAGCAGCTCGGGATACTGCGGCCGTTCCGACTGGCTCCCGAAGTCTTCCGCCGACTTCACCATCCCGCGACCAAACAAAGATTGCCAGATCCGATTGACAGTCACCCGCGCCAGCAGGGGATGCCGCGGATCGGTCAGCCACTTCGCCAACCCGAGTCGGTTCGTGGGTTGACCACTCGGAAACGGCGGCAGTGACTGCGGAGTTCCCGGCTCGACGGCCTCCTCGCGCAGGTTGTATTCGCCCCGTTTCAGGACATACGACGTCTTCGGCGGCGTCAACTCGCGCATCACCATGATCTCGGTCGCGGCCTCTGCGTGGGCGCTCACCTGTTGTCGCGCCAGCTTCAAGACCTCAAGTTGCGCGCGAAATGGTTCGTCAAAGCGCGCCAGATACACGTCAAACAACGTCTCCGGTGCATCGCTCGCGGCCGCCTGCGCCGTGCCGGCGAGTTTCGCGAGCTCCCCAGTTTGATACACATCGAGACATTCCAGGAGCGTCAATTCCCGTCCGAACACCCGCAGTTCATCGACCAGCCCCCCTTTGAAGCCGCGATCACGAAAACGCTCGCCGAGGGCGATGTTGTCGCTGCCGCCGCCGGTGATGTCTTTGGTCAGATGATCCCGCACCACGTCGACCGTCGCCGGTCGTCCGTTGACGCAGATTCGCAGCCCGTCGGCACGACTTGAACCGTCCGAGGAGATCGTCACGTGCACCCATTCCCCGGTGGGCAAGGGGTCTTGCGCCTTGATCGAAGCGGCATTCCCGGGCCAGAAATGGATCAGCGACCACTTCAGGCGTCCGTCTTCGATCAACAGTTCATATCCGCGGCTGGCGGCATCGGTCCACGCCTGAGAGCGACGGAGCACGACGGCGCGATCCTTCACATCCGGCGTCTGGAGCCAAAGCGAGATCGTGAAGGGTTCGTAGCGGTGGAAGTTTCCCAGCGTTGTGGTGACCGCGTGGTCTCCCGTCAGCAAGAGCCCTTGCCCGACTTTGCCCGGAACCGGGCGGTTCTCTCCAGGTGAAGCGGCCGTCTGCGCGTCACTGATCGTGCTGACGAACTTCCCCTCCGCGTTGCGGGCCTCGAAGGAATAGTGTGCGAGTTCACCGGGCATTGAGGCGTCGAGCACCGGTTTCGACGGCAGCCAGGCGTCGAATGCCGGACGCCGTTCGGCCTTAAGGGCCGCCAATCTTTGCTCTGCGGCAGCCGCAGCCGCTGTGGCCTCGGCCAGTGCCCGCTTCTGGGCAGCCCCTTGCAACCACAAGGTGGGGGTCGGAACCGATGGCGTGAAATAGGAATACAGGCCGGCCTCGTCGATGTCATCGAAGAACGCGAAGAGTTGGTAGTACTCGCGCTGCGAGATCGGATCGAACTTGTGATCGTGGCAGCGGCAGCATTCGAGCGTCAGCCCGAGGAACGCCGTGCCGAACGTGACCACGCGATCATTGACATAGTTGACGCGGTACTCCTCTTCGACCGAACCCCCTTCGGCCTCCTGCTGATGGAGACGGTTGAACGCGGTCGCGAGAATCTGATCGTCGGTGGCGTCGGGGAGCAGATCCCCCGCGAGCTGCCAGGTGACGAAC
>JANRLN010000367.1:0-4138 GCA_033762515.1 Planctomycetaceae bacterium | reverse complement strand
GGCGGTGAAGAAAGAGGTCGAAGCGCTCGGGGCCGCGCTGAAGCGGCTCCGCCCGGAAGAACGCGATGAAAAACTGCGCCGCGAGTTTCGTCCGAAGTCGCTGGAGTACTCGGCGCTGGTCGATGCCCAACTCAACGAATCTCAGCGGCGTGAGCTCTTCCGGGAGGTCGTACGACGGCAACAGGGGGCGATGGTCTTCCTGCTCCCCGGAGTGCCCGAAGAGCTGGAGTTGACAGCCGAGCAGAAAACCAAGCTCTACAGCATCGTGGAAGAGACGCGACGCTCCATCAACTTTGACAACCTCTACAGTCCGATTGAACTGGCCAAGCTCCTCTCGCGCTCCAACGCCGCACGCAAGGCGGCGACAGCCCTATTGACTCCGGAACAATTGGCGAAGTTTCAGGCGTTGATCGCGAGCTGAATGGCATCACTGCTTCGGCAGGTCTCAATCCGAGGCCGATCATTAGGATTGCTGCTGCAGCCAGCGGGCGAACTTTCGACCGGTGACCGAAAGCGCGTACGCTTCCAGTTCCTCACTACGGACCCAGCAGGCATCGGCGTCGGCGAGCAAGTCGCCGGCAGTGACGGTGCCATGTAAGCAGCGGAGAGTGATGCGATACCGCGTCACACTGTGCTTGAACTCCGCGACCTGCTGTCCCAACTCGATCCGTAAACCGGTCTGCTGCCACACCCCCTGCGTGACCACAGTTGCCAGTGATTCCCCAACTGGAATCGTGTAGCGGGGGAAGTCCCACAATCCCGCCCAGCGTTCGCCTGTCGGTCGACGTCGCAGGAGAAACCGTCCCGATCGAACGATCGCCACTGTCGCGTCTTCCATGTGAGTGATTGACGGACGGGTCGCCAGCCGCGGGATTGTGTGCTGGCAGTTGTTCGCCAGCGCGGAACACCACTGGGCCACGGGGCAGGCCGTGCAGCTTGGCAATGTCGGTGTGCAAACCGTCGCCCCAAGATCCATGAGCGCCTGATTAATGGCCCCAGGGCCGAATCGATCCTGCGGTGGCGGCGAACGTCCAGTTGCGGGCGCGGAGACCAGAAAGTCCGCAAATTCCCACAAGGCGCTTTGCGCCGCCGTCCCCTTGATTTCCCGATCTTCTCCCAGCAGGCGAGCGTAAAGTCGTTGCGTATTCGCCTCGACGATCGGAGCCGCGGCGTCAAACGCAAAGGAAGCGATCGCGCCGGCCGTATATCGTCCGATCCCCGGAAGTTGTCGCAGCTGTTCGATCTCGCGTGGGAACTCACCGCCAAATTCCGTGACGATCCGCCGTGCCGCTGCATACAGGTTCCGGGCGCGGCTGTAGTACCCCAAGCCCTCCCACAGCCGCAAAACGTCGTCCACTTCCGCCGAGGCAAGCTCGGACAGAGTGGGAAATCGCGTCAGAAATCGTTCGAAATAGGGAATGACCGCAGCAACGGTCGTCTGCTGCAGCATGATCTCGCTCAGCCAGACCCAGTACGGATTGCCGCATGATCGCCAGGGGAGCTGACGCCCATGCGTCTGCGACCACGCCTGCAACGCCTTTAGAAATTTCCGACGCTGTTGTCCGTTCCACGCCAAGCGCGCCATTGCAGATTCTGCCGGCAAGGTCCACTCCCGTTTCCAGCCCAAACGGTGATACGCGGCTTACTCGGGCAGCGCCGCCAGATACAACCGAATCCAATTGCCATGCATGATGTCCGCGATGTCGACCGCGGAGTAACCACGACGTTCCAGCAGTTCGGGGATGCGGCGCAGATCGGCAATCGTGTTGAGGTCCGCCGGAGTCTGTTCGTAACCGTAGCCGCCATCAAGATCGGTGCCGATCCCGGCACAGCGGCAATGGCCGGCGAGTTGACAGACGTGATCGATGTTGTCGACGACGCGGTCGATGGTGACCTCGGGTTTGCTGACGCCGCGGACCCAGCCTTCCTGGAGCATGATGGCGTCGCACGCAGCACCGATCACTCCGTCGCGCGCAATGACCTCGCGAATCTGGTCGTCGGAAAACTGCCGCTGCCAGTTGGCCCATTTGCGGGCGTTTTGGTGGCTGGCGACGACCCGACCGCCGAAGTTGGCGATCGCTTGCTCAAACGCGGGATCGGAAAGATGGGTCAGGTCGAGCACCATCCCCAACTGCTCCATTTCTTTCAGAAGCTGCAGGGCGTCCGGGAAAAGCCCCACATCCGTGTTGGTCCCGCCGCCATAGCGGTTGACGCCGTAGTGCGTCAGCCCGATGGCCCGCACTCCCTGGGCGTACCAATCGTGGACGTGCTCGGGATCGAGGATCGCATCGGCGCACTCCATGCTGAGGAGGAAACTCAGGGGAGCGGTCCCGGGATTGGCTGCGTAATCGGACTGGGCCTCCCGCAATTGCGACTTGGTCGTAACGATTCGCATCCACCCGCGGCGTTCCTGTGCGCGGTAATACTCCCGATGCGCCATTGCCGCGGCATAGCAGCTCTCCTTGGTGATTCGACCAAAGGCATGGTCCACCTTGGGTTCCTGCCGCGTGCACACGGTCGCCACGCATAATCCCACACCGGCGGTTCGCAGTTCGTCGAACGTCACCGTCGCCGTCTGCCGACCAAGGGCCGTCATTCCCGCTTCGGCGGCACGCAGCTCAGCGATCGACCACTCGAGATTGCGATTCCAGTCGACGGCGTTGTAGGCGAGGTCCAAATGGGCGTCAAAGATCAGCATGGCTGGCGCCACCTTTCACACGGACATCGAATCAGCCAAAGGGGCGGATTTGTCGGCAAACTAGCGGTGATCGCCGCGCGACGCCACCGAATGCAGGAAATTCAGCGAACAGACGACCCCCTGGGAACCCTATGCCTCGGCAGATGTTGCGCGCATAATCTGCGTGACTGAAACATTCTCTTCTCGGAGTCTATCGTGTTCACGGGCGCCGCCTGGGAACTGGTGATCATTTTCGGATTGATTCTGCTCAACGGCTTTTTCGCCGCTGCAGAAATCGCCATCCTCACCGCCCGGCGCGGTCGCCTGGAGCAACTCGCCAACGATGGGGACGGATCCGCCCGCGTCGCCCTGGAACTGGGCAAAGACGCCGATCGATTTTTGCCCACGGTTCAGGTTGGAATTACGCTCGTCGGCACGCTGGCCGCTGTATTCGGCGGCGCTCGAGTTGAAGAGCACCTGGCCGGTTGGATCGCCACCGCGCCCTGGCCTTGGCTGGCCGAGCAGAATCATACGATCGCCATGACCATCGTGGTCGTAGGACTGGCCTTTTGTTCGCTCATTTGCGGCGAGCTCGTGCCCAAACGGGTGGCACTCCAAAACGCCGAACCCCTGGCGCGGTTCGTCGCCTACCCCATGCTGATCCTGCAGCGGGTGACGCGACCGGTGATCTGGCTGCTGCAATCGGTCACGCGATTGTCGTTGTGGATCCTGGGGATGAAAGCCAACGGCGGACCCAGCGTCTCTGTCGAAGACATTCAACACCTCATCGAAGCGGGGGAGGAAGCGGGTGTCCTCGAAGAGCATGAGCACCGCATGGCGATGGAGGCCTTGCGTCTGGGTGATCGCACCGTGACGGAAATTCTGCGGCCGCGCATCGACATTGACGCCCTCGACATCGACACGCCCTCGGATGAAGTGGTCGGGGCGATGGCCATGTCGGGGTTTTCTCGCGTTCCCGTGTGTGAGGGAGACGTCGATCACATCGTCGGCTTCGTCTACATCAAAGACGTCTTCATGCAGCAGTACCTGAACCGGCCGATCGACTTGCGGCGGATCATGCGGCCGGCACTGTTCGTCCCCAAAACCTTGACAATCAGCCGATTGCTGGAGCACTTCCGCACCCAGCGCACGCAACTCGCCATCGTCCTTGACGAATACGGTGGGACGCAGGGAATGGTGACATTGGAGGACGTGCTGGAGGTGCTCGTAGGGGACATCCACGATGAACATCGCCAGGACCGCGCTCAGCAGTTCGTCAAACGGGACGACGGAAGCTGGCTGATCGACGCCTCCGTGAACTTGCACGAACTTCAGGAAACACTCGATGTTTCGCGCCTCAGCGAACCCGCTCCCCGCGGCGTCGGCACCGTCGCCGGGTTGGTCCTCTCCCTCCTCAAACGCCCCCCGCACATCGGCGACATGGTCACCTGGAGCGAACTA
>JANRLN010000366.1:0-3121 GCA_033762515.1 Planctomycetaceae bacterium | reverse complement strand
ACCGGCTCGCCGAGGAGGCGCACGAACATGTCGCGATTGTTGACGCCTTGATCTCCGGGAATCGTCGAGGCGCCATGACCGCGATGTCCCGCCATATCCTCTCAGGAATGGTGTACTGGGCGCGGGCGCTGCCGACCTCGGTCGGAGGGACGTCAGGCGTCAGGCATCCGCCATCCGCCAGACGCAGACGTTGAGACGGGAGTCGCCGCGCACCGGCGACCTGCCGGTGTTCGTGGTCAACAGGATATTCGTACTTACCTTGAAGCGTGATCGTCGAACTCGACGCCACCTGCGGATTCTTACGTCGGGGTGAACTCATGAAGACATTCAACGTGTTTTTCGGCGAGCGGGGGGACGTAAGTTCCCTCGGTGATTCGCAATCTCATTGTCAAGCCCCCCGGGGACTCACGTCCCCAGGCTCGCTTCGCAGGTGGTTGTGTCTGGCGGTCTTCATTTCCGCCTCACCGCTGTCGGCAGCCGAGCCTCTGGGCTACAACCGCGATGTTCGACCGATCCTGGCGGATGCGTGCTTCAGTTGTCACGGCCCCGACAGCGCGGCGCGCAGGGCCGACCTGCGACTGGATCAGCGCGACGCGGCGATGTCGACCAAGGCGATCCTCCCGGGAGACCCGGCGGCGAGCGAGATGATTCGCCGGATCTTGTCGACCGACCCCGAAGAGGTGATGCCTCCGCCGACGTCGCACAAGACGTTGACTCCGCAGCAGAAACAGACTCTCGCCGACTGGATCAGGCAGGGAGCCGAATATCAGCCGCATTGGTCATTCATTGCGCCGGAGCGTCCCCAGTTGCCGGATGTGGTGCAGGCCGATTGGGTGCGCAACCCGATCGATCGATTCGTGCTCGCGAAGCTGGAAGCCCAAGGTCTGGCTCCATCCCCGGAAGCGGACCAACGCACCCTGGTTCGACGGCTGAGTCTGGATCTCACCGGTTTGCCGCCGTCGCCGGAGATGGTGGACGCATTCGTCGGCGATTCCGATCCGCGGGCCTATGAAAAACTGGTCGACCGCCTGATGGAGACTCCGCAGTGGGGGGAACATCGCGGACGCTACTGGCTGGATGCCGCCCGCTATGCCGACACCCACGGCATTCATTTTGACAACTACCGCGAAATCTGGACCTACCGCGACTGGGTGATCAGCGCCTTCAATCGTAACCTGCCGTTCGATCAGTTCACGATCGAACAACTCGCGGGGGACCTGCTGCCCAATCCGACGCTCGAACAAAAAGTGGCGACCGGCTTCAATCGCTGCAACATCACCACAAATGAAGGGGGCATCATCGACGAGGAGTACCTCGTCCTCTACACCCGCGACCGGACCGAAACCACTTCGGCCGTCTGGATGGGATTGACCGCCGGCTGCGCGGTCTGCCACGACCACAAATTCGACCCGCTGTCGCAGCGGGAGTTCTACGAACTGGCGGCCTTCTTCAACAACACCACGCAACCCGCACGGGATGGGAACATCAAGGACTCGCCCCCGATCATTGTCGTGCCCCAGGCCGCCGATCAAGCGCGCTGGAACGCCTTGGGAGGCGAGATCGCTTCCGCGAAACAAAGTGTCGAGCTACGCAAGCAGGCCGCGCGACCGGCCTTCGAACAGTGGCTGTCGGCCGCGGACCCGGCGGCACTGCAGCAGGCGATTCCGAGCGAAGGGCTGGAGTGGCATATTCCAGCGGATGACGGGGCCGGTGAGCAGCTCAAAGTGATCCACAACGCCGAAGCAACGTCCGTGCCCCTGAAGGCGGGCGGCGAATGGCAACCGGGGCAGACGGGCGCTCAGGCGCTCTATCTGGCGCAGGCCGGGCTGGCCGAAGTTCCCGCCGCGGGGGATTTTGACAAGGATCAACCCTTTTCCTGCGGTGCTTGGGTGAAGCTCCCGGCGAACGACGGTTCCGGAGCGATCATCGCCCGCATGGATGACGCCAATAACTACCGCGGTTGGGACCTGTGGGTCGAAGGCCGCCGCATCGGTATGCACCTGATCCATAAGTGGCAGGACGATGCCCTGAAAGTGGTTTCCAAGAATCAGATTAAGGCCCACGAGTGGACTCATGTGCTGGTGACGTATGACGGGTCGATGAAGGCGGCCGGGCTCAAGGTCTACATCAACGGTGAACCGCAACCGACCAATGTGCAGGCCGACGGTTTGAAGAACACCACGCGGACCGAAGTGCCCTTGAAACTGGGACAGCGCCATACATCCAGTCCTTTGACCGGGGCCGCGGTGAACGATATTCGCATCTACGGTCGCGCCTTGGCAGCCGGAGAAGCGGGGATGCTGGCGAAGTCGACGCGCTATGCGGCGCTGGTGGCAATGCCGAGCGATCAACGCAAGCCCGAGCAGGTCAACGAGCTCTTCGGCTGGTGGCTGGAGACGCAGGATCAACCCTATCAGCAAGCCGTCCAGACTTCGCAGAAGCTGGAGCGGGAGCAGGCCGATATCAAGGCTCGGGGCGGCATCGCCCATGTGATGAACGAGAAGAGCGAAGAGGCCATGGCCTACATCCTCTTCCGCGGGGAATACGACAAGCGCAAGGACCCCGTAAAAGCTTCGACGCCGGCAGCGCTGCCAGCGTTCTCGAACGAAGCGCCACGGAATCGACTGGGACTGGCGAAGTGGCTCCTGTCTTCCGAACACCCTTTGACGGCGCGGGTGACGGTCAACCGCTACTGGCAAGAAGTCTTCGGAACGGGACTGGTACGGACATCGGGCGACTTCGGAATCACCGGCGAGTTGCCGTCCCATCCCGAATTGCTCGACTGGCGGGCCGTCGAGTTCCGTGAACAGGGCTGGGACATCCGCAAGTTCTTCAAGCTGATGGTGACTTCGGCAACCTATCGACAGTCGGCCGCGGCGACGGCGGAGAAGATCGAGAAAGATCCGTCCAACCGGTTCCTCTCGCGCGGTCCGCGGTTCCGCATGGACGCCGAGATGGTGCGCGACTACGCCCTGGCTTCGACGGGGATTCTGACTCCCAAAATCGGCGGACCGAGCGTGAAGCCGTATCAACCGGACGGGGTGTGGGAAGCGGTCGCCATGATCGGCAGCAACACGCGGGACTATCGCCGCGAAACGGGGGAGAACCTGTACCGCCGCAG
>JANRLN010000365.1:0-2787 GCA_033762515.1 Planctomycetaceae bacterium | reverse complement strand
GGTGCGACGTCGGCGCCCCGGTGCAGCAATCGGGACTCGTCAAGTTCCTGCTCGCGGTCCTGCAGGCGGAGCTTGAGGACTGGCCGTTCGCGCGCCTCACGGGGGTGTTGGGATCGTCGTACCTGCGACCGCGGACCTATCCGGGAGACAGCCGTCGCGATGCCCGGGCCGTCTCCCGCGCGCTGCGCGGGCTGCGTCTGCCGCAGGGTCGGCACGAGCTGCTGACGGGCGTCGAGCGCGCCGCCGCACGGTTCAGCAGAAGCCCGGGGTTCGCGAACCCCGGGCTTCCGGACGATGCCGACGACCCGATTCACTCAGCGCTGCCTGCAGACGTTTACGTCCGCGCATCGCGACTCTTGAAGTGGTACGCGCAGGTCACAGAGGTCTTGCGCAAGTCGCGAACGCTGGGCGACTGGGTCGACGCCCTTGCCGAATTGCTTGGGGAACTGGGGGCGATCAGTTTGGCTGCGACTGACAGCGGCGATCTCGATCGCCCCGTCTGGGATCAATGGCAGCGCCTGCTCCGCGATGCCGCTGCGGCCGAGCTGCTCGCCCAGGGATCGGCGCGGAAGCTCGCGGCGGGCGATTTTCTGGCCGAGCTGCGCGATCTGCTTGTCGATGAACGCCGCGATCCCCCTCCGGAACCGGCCGGCTGCATTCGCATTCTGGGACTCGATCAATTGCGGCATCTGGAGACGCCATACCTGGTGGCCGCCGGACTGACGGAAGAGAGTTTTCCGCGCCGTCGCAGCGACGATTGCCTTTTCAGCGATTCCGAGCGCCGCGCGTTTGTGGAGCAGGGTCTCCCCCTGCGGCACGCGGCGCTCCATCAACAGGAAGAGCTGCTGTTCTTCCACCATGTGGCCTTGAGCGCCACGCGACGCCTGGTGCTGACCTATCCCGAAGTCAATCATCGCGGACAGCCGGCCTTTCCCAGTCCGTATGTGGCGGCGCTGCGCACGCTGTGGACGTCCGAGGCGCTCCCGATTCAGCACGAAGGGCAGCTCGACCCGATCCCCGATTCGTCGCGCGTCGTCACCGCGACCGAGGTGCGGCTGGCGGCCATGCAGGCGGCGATGCTGGGCCGGCCGGGCTGGCTGCGCGCCCTGTGGGAAGCCCCGCAGACGCACGCCGCCGTCTCGAACATCGTTGCCGCGGTCGAGATGGCGCTCAATCGATTCGAAACGCGCGGGTTCACGTCGTACGAAGGCCGCCTGGAGCACCCGGTCCATCAACAGTCGCTGGCGGAGCGGTTTCATCCCCGCTGGCAGTTCAGCGCCACGGAGTTGGAGTCTTACGCCGCCTGTCCGTTCAAGTTCTGGCTGTCGACCGTGCTCAAGGTGGAAGAGCTGCCCGACGTGGAGAGCGGCACCGACGTGCTCCGCCGCGGCGTGGTGGTGCACGATGTCCTGGCGCGACTCGCAGACGAGATGCGACCCTCTGCGGCCGGCGCACAACTGGCGGACCGCTTTCAGCGGCTGGTCTCGGAGAAACTGGATGAGGAAGTCCCCGCTTCTGAACTGGAAGAGGCTCTGTTGAAGATCGAACAGCAGGTGCTCTCGGAATGGGGCGCCGCGTACGCCGCGCAGTTCGAGCAATACGCCAGCCAGGTCCGCGACGCCTGGGGAGGGCCGTGGAACGCCACGAATCCCGAAGTCCCGTTCGGCGACATGCCCAACCTTCTGGAGGACCAGCGTCGCCCGCCGCTGGAGCTGGGCGATTCCGAGAATCGCGTGCTGGTCCGCGGACGGATCGACCGGATCGACACCGGCGTCGTCCAGCAGCAATCGGTCTTTACGGTGATCGACTACAAGACAGGCCGCCGGCCCTCGTTCAAGGAGGACGACGTGCGCACGGGGCGCTCCCTGCAACTGGTGCTGTACGCCATTGCGGCGCGACGCCTGGGCCTGGTGCCTGCCGATGCGCTCCCGTTTCAACTGGGGTATTGGTGCCTGCGGGAAACCGGTTTCCAGACGGGACTTAAGGGGACGCGATCGGCGAAATTCCAGGCCATCGACGCCGCCGCATGGGCCGCGCTGGAAGAGATCGTCGACGAAACCATCCCCCGTCTCGCCGCCGGGATCCGCAGCGGCGAGTTCGTGGTGGACAACACCGACGAAGACTGCACCGGTCGATGCGCCTACAGCACCGTCTGCCGGGTGAATCAGATCCGCCCGATCGCCGAAAAACAAAGCAAGATCCGCGGTGCCCACGCCGGCACGGGAGAACCGTTTTGACGCTCAACGATCCATGTTTGGGAAGCGGAGAAGCGAATGAGAGTGTCTGGAATGAATCCCAGGAATTGTGGACGCTTCTTCCCATCCGCTCATCACGCGGAGCGTGATGGCTACATGAACAGGCCGCTGCCCGGCGCGGCCCAGTAGCCATCACGCTCCGCGTGATGAGCGGAGTCACACCCAGCACACAGCGAAGCCCAAAATCGATCCCCTGTCTTCGATGTCTTCCGGGCGTGCCACCGCCCGCTGGGGACACGCCTAATCTTCCGCGGCGCCTCGGAAACTTCCTCCCACGGACGAAACTTCATTGACCATCGCATCCACACCGCAGACCATTTCGATTGGTCATGGCCAACATCCCGAGTTCTCGGTCGTACGGTTGCAGACCATGGCGGCCTTGCCTCAGGGCTGGGCGGGAGCGTGGACGACGATCCCGGAATACCTGGCCGCCGCCGAACCATTCGCGCCGGAGTTGGTCGTGGTCTGGCAGCAGTCGCCCGATGAGTACTCGGCCGCCGAGGTGCTCAGTCTGCTGGCGCGGGTCCCTTTG
>JANRLN010000364.1:0-1768 GCA_033762515.1 Planctomycetaceae bacterium | reverse complement strand
CAACTGAGCGGAGGCTTGCGGTTGATGGTCGGGTACGATACCGGATTCTCCGATATTGCACGGCTGGCAGTTTTCTGCTATCATTCTAACACTACAGCGCTACCTTGATCTGACGGTTGGCGTTCGCCCGACCCGTGGCGGCCGCTTCGGACGCCGCCGCTTCCGACTCCTTGCCACCACCGCACGTTTTTTCTTCGACACTTCCGCCACCCTGTTCCGGCCTTGGTGGTACACGATCACTCGCAGCACTGCCGTCTCCTCATCCTCGCCTCGATTCCTTCGCGTCCACGACCGGCACAACGCTCCCATCGCTCGGCACACCTGCTCAACCGTCACCAATGGGTTTTTCCCCCCGCAGCCTTTGCGTCGTTTCCGCCGCAAATGCCATCGCACTCAAGCAAATCATCTGATGTCTCATCATCGCTTCATAATTTTGGCCCTCAAAATGTCCAAATCCCAACTCCTGTTTGCAGATCCGAAACGCGTGTTCCACCTCCGCTCGCCGAAACGCAACCCGCATCAGATGCTCCACTTTCTCTTCGCTCTTCCCGTTCGACACGAAAAACTTCTCTTCGCCCGTCCCGTCGTTGCACGCCCAGATCAGCCAGTACCCGTCCGTCGCAACCCTCTCACCGTTGCGCAGCCACACCCGGGCCGCTTTCACCCGCCACACCTGGTCTTCCATCGCTTTTCGCTTCAATCGCAGCACCTGCCACTCCTGGGACAAAAACACCGAACTTCCTCGAACCACCGTCTCGGCGGTCCGCGTCGAGATGCGCCCCTCGGGCCGACGGCCGTCTCGCCGCATCGCCAGACACCGGAACGTCCGCGGAACCTCCGCCACGAACTTCTGCTTTCGTGCCGTCAGAGCCATCAGAAAGCCCGGCGACATTCCGTACCCTTCGTCAAATGTCAGCCAATCGAATTTCAGATCGTTCAACGCGGCCCGGTCGAGTTGGTCCAAGGCCATTTGGCACTTGGTGCGATGCACGAGTTCATCGGGGATGCCCGCTTCGCGGCAGCGCGGGCGGTCATTGGACCAGGATTGGGGCAGAAACAGGTCCGAATCGATGAGGCATTTGAACGATCCGCGACTGACGCCCAAATGAACGGTGACGATGCCGTTCTCGATCTTGCCGATACAGCCGAGGTACTGGCGTTGAACGCCGGGCGTCTTGATGCCTTTCTTGACGACGGAAGTTTCGTCGAGCAGGGCGACGGTGCCAAGATCGTCAGAGATGGCGTCGAGCGAGAGGGCGATGCGTTCGTGGAGTCGGTCGCGGTTGACGGCGGCGTCCCAGGCGTGGTGCTTGAGAAACTGTTGGAGGGTGCGAGGAGGAGTGCCAGCGAACAGGGCGATGGGCTCGATGGACTTGCGAGGCAAGTCGGAGAGGAGGCCGCGGAGATAAGTGGAGAAATGGGAAGCGGACTGATCGGACTGGAAGCATTCGGAAAAGAAGGCGGCGAAGCGGTTGAGGGCAGGTTCGAGTTCGAGCAGTTGCGAGGCGGTCATGATCCGGTTCCCAAAGGGCGGTTGGGGAACAGGTTATGGAATCACGGCGTCTTGACAATGCCAGGGAAGCGCTGTAGTGCTACGCGTATCGACCGCGTCGCGGCACTTGGGACATGCTCGCGTCGATCGAAGTCGCGATGCGGAGGACGGGTCAGCGCGTCCTTGCGATCGGTGATGTGCGGACCGCCTTTGACACCGTGCCGATCAACCGCGTGGTCGAACTTCACCGAAAGTTCTTCGATCGGCTCCGGGTGA
>JANRLN010000363.1:0-2823 GCA_033762515.1 Planctomycetaceae bacterium | reverse complement strand
ACCGAATCTCCCAGCGACAACAGGCACCGGGCGCCGGTGATCCCGCTGATGGGGGGCGGCGTCTCGGGCATCTCCTGGAAATACGGGGGTTCGTGGACGTAGGTGCTCGCATCGTCCCAGTGATAGAGTTCCCCCGAGGCCCCGGTGATCTTCTGCCACTCCTCCGGACCCTGGGTGGCCTGGCCGTATTGAGTCGTGAACATCTCGGGTGTAATCGCCTGTTCGATCGTCTCGGCGATCTCCTGCGACGACGGCCAGATGTCTTTCAGATAAACATCCTTCCCGTCGCTCCCCCGGCCGAGTGGCTCGGTGGTCAGGTCGATGTCGGTCGTTCCGGCGAGGGCGTAGGCCACGACCAGCGGCGGACTGGCGAGGTAGTTGGCCTTCACATCGGGATTGATGCGGCCTTCAAAATTGCGGTTCCCCGAGAGAACCGCAGCGGCGACCAGGTTCCCATCGCGGACCGCCTTGGCGACGGGGTCCGGCAGCGGACCGCTGTTGCCGATGCAGGTGGTGCAGCCGTAGCCGACGGTCTGGAAACCGAGTTGATCGAGGGCCTTGTCGAGTCCCGCTTTCTCCAGGTACTCGGTGACCACGCGGCTGCCGGGAGCCAGGCTGGTCTTCACCCAGGGCTTGCGGGTGAGGCCCTTGGCGACGGCGTTGCGGGCGACGAGGCCCGCGCCCACCATCACCGAAGGATTGCTGGTGTTCGTGCAACTGGTGATCGCGGCGATGACCACCGCGCCGTCGGTGATCTCGCACGAATGGCCATTGTCTTCGACCTTCACCGGGGCCGACGGCGCAGCCTTGCCGAAGGCGCCGGCGAGATCCTTGTTCCAGTTGGCCTTCATGTCTTTGAGCAGCACGCGGTCTTGCGGACGCTTGGGACCGGCCATCGAGGGCTGCACCGTCGACATGTCCAGCTCCAGCCGGCTGGTGAACTCCGGCTCCGGGCTGGCGTCGGTGCGGAACAATCCCTGTTCTTTGTAATAGCGTTCGACGAGGTCGACCTCGGCTCCCGTGCGGCCGGTGCGTCGCATGTACCGCAGCGTTTCATCGTCAACGGGGAAGAAGCCGATCGTGGCGCCGTATTCGGGAGCCATGTTGGCGATCGTGGCCCGGTCGGCGAGGGTCATCGCCGACAGCCCGGAACCGTAGAACTCCACGAACTTGCCGACGACGCCGTGCTTGCGGAGCATCTGCGTAACGGTGAGGACCAGGTCGGTGGCGGTGGCCCCTTCGGGGAGCTTGCCGGTGAGCTTAAAGCCCACGACTTCGGGCATCAGCATATAAATGGGCTGACCGAGCATCACCGCTTCGGCTTCGATGCCCCCCACTCCCCAGCCGACGACGCCGAGGCCGTTGATCATCGTGGTGTGGCTGTCGGTCCCCACAAGACTGTCGGGATACGCGACGTCCACCGGAAGCCCGGGGATCGCCATCCCTGGGCTTTGCTTGCGCAACACGCCTTTGGCGAGGTATTCCAGGTTCACCTGATGCACGATGCCGGTCGCCGGGGGGACCACGCCGAAATTCTGGAACGCCTGCTGCGCCCAGCGCAGGAGCTGATAACGTTCGAGGTTCCGTTCGAACTCTTTCTGGACGTTGAACTGCAGCGCCAGATCGGTGCCGAACTGGTCGACCTGCACCGAATGGTCGACCACGAGGTCGCACTGCACCAGGGGATTGATCTTCTTGGGATCGCCCCCCATCCGCACCATCGCGCTGCGGAGCGCCGCCAGGTCCACCACCGCCGGCACGCCGGTGAAGTCCTGCAGCACCACGCGGCCGGGCAGGAAGGGCACCTCGACCTGCGCCGGAGCGGCGGCGTTCCACGCGGCGACCTGCCGGACGTGCTCTTCATTGACGATAAAGCCGTCGACATTCCGCAGGCACGATTCCAGCAGCACGCGCAAGGAAAAGGGGAGACGATCCATGGACCCCAGCCCCGCCGCGGACAGCTTGGGCAGGCTGAAATAAGTATAGTCCCCATTGGGGGTTGTGAGCTTCGCGGCAGCGGCGAAGGAATTGGCGACGGCCATCGACGACAGGCTCCCACTTGCGAATTTTCCGATCGAGCAGCGACAGTGGTTAGAGTATCTCGGGAACGGGCTGCCGTAAACGGTTCGATTTTTGGAGGTGCTGCCAAAGGAGTCGACGGGGTGGCCGTCAACACATGGCGTCGTCCCTGACACGCTCGCGGATCAGGGACTTGCGCCAACTTCTCGCGCAAGTCCCGCCGAGGGGCAATGAACACGAATCGGACCTCCTTGAGAGAAACTGCACTCCTGAAGACTCACGCCAATCTTTCCGCATTCGTCAACTGGTACTTAGCAAGAGGCGTAGGCTGGCGTGGAAGGGAGTGGCGACTCTGCCGGATTGAACCGGACTGAAAAGTCAGATCACGGTTGGTTGTGTTGACAGCACCAAGCTGAGATGCGCCCAGCATCTGCGCCGATGGAAGCGATTTTTTCGCCAGATTTGTGGAATTCGATGGAACGGATGTTGATTCATCGCGAAGTGATTATTATGGTCACGCTAGGAGATGCCGGGCCGAAGGGATTCGTTACTGAAGATCCACATGTCGTCCCCCAGTTTGGGGTCGGGTGAATTAATGACCAAAAATCCTTCGGGCACGGACGCTCCCTTCTATTTTGAGAATGGCAAAATTCACGAGGAGGTTCTAAGAGGCTATCCGAAAAGCCGTTTTACGCGGCAAGTCGATATTTGAAGGTTGGTTGAAGATTGGACGGAGCTAAGCGTTTCAGGAGCAGATGAATGGCGGTCATGCGGACCATGCATTCGCTGGAGTCCGTGCGGCGT
>JANRLN010000362.1:0-7577 GCA_033762515.1 Planctomycetaceae bacterium | reverse complement strand
CTGCGAATTGGTCGTTGCACCCAACGCAAGATGACTTGTGTCAACGGGAGCGGGCTACCATGAGCATGCAGAAGATTTTCGCAGTGGCGGTGCTGGGTGGATTGATGTCGTTGGGTCTGGCTGGTCAGTCGGAGGCGGGTGTCAAGGGGAGGACCTTCGATACGGACTTCGACACCGCCGGCGAGACGTTTCAGGCGAACCTGACGTTCTCGAACGGGAGCAGCATGACCTACGATGGAGCAGGGGGGTTCTTCGACGGCGCCTTCTTCGAAGTCGACCTCGTGATCGCGTCGTTCTTCATCTACAACCTCAATTCCGTGGATCGCTTCACGGGCTTGGGGGTCAGCATTCTGAGCCGTCGCATCCAGGGGATCGTCGTGCAGGACGACTTCGGTCAGATTGACTTCGTCGGCACGGCAGTCTCGCCCGCGAAGAAAGCGCCGTCGGGCGACGTGGGCGCCAACGGGCCGAGCAAGTAACCCTCTGACCGGAGAGTCGCAAACAGCTACGCACGTTCGGTTGACGCCGATTCCGCGCAGCGGCCGACTTTCCACGCAAGTGCCGATATCTGCATCCCGGCTGCAATCCCGCGGCCGGGATGCTGTCTTTTGGTCGCCGACCCCGGCGACTAGGCAGTCTTCGGGGTCTTCGATATGCTGTCTCGACCGTCCGGCGCTTCATCGACTGACGCAGCAGAATCGAGAGAGTAACGATACCGTCATGAGCATTCTGGTCGACCGCAACACCAAGATCATCTGCCAAGGCATCACCGGGAAGTCGGGGCTGTTCCACAGTCAACAATGCCGGGCCTATGCGCAGGAACATCGTCCCGGGGAGGATGTATTCGTCGGGGGCTGCACGCCGGGCAAAGGAGGCACCACCGTCGACGGGTTTCCCGTGTTCGACTCGGTGCTGGAAGCCCGCCGGAAGACCGGCGCCAACTGCTCGCTGATTTTCGTGCCGCCGCCCTTCGCCGGCGACGCCATTCTGGAAGCGGCCGACGCCGGGATTGAGCTCATCGTCGCCATCACCGAAGGGATTCCGGTGATCGACATGGCCCGCGTGAAGAAACAGCTCCCGAACTATCCCCAGAGCCGGCTGATCGGCCCGAACTGCCCCGGAATCATCACCCCCGGCGTCGCCAAGATCGGCATCATGCCCGGGTACATTCATAAGATCGGGACGGTGGGTCTCATCAGCAAGAGCGGGACTCTCACGTACGAAGCCGCCTGGCAGATGGGGAACGTGGGCCTGGGTCAGTCAACTGCGGTCGGCATCGGCGGCGACCCGATTATCGGCACGATGTATCTCGACCTGCTGGAGATGTTCCAGAACGATCCCGGAACCGAAGCGATCCTGATGATCGGCGAAATCGGGGGCAACGCCGAAATCCTCGCCGCAGAATACATCAAGCAGCATGTCACCAAGCCGGTCGCCGCGTTCATCGCGGGCAGCACTGCTCCCCCTGGAAAGCGGATGGGGCACGCCGGGGCGATCATCTCCGGCGGCAAGGGAACCGCGGCGGAAAAGATTGAAGCCCTGGAGGCCGCCGGAGTCGTCGTCGCCCGCAGCCCTGCGGATATGGGAACCGCGGTGAAGTCGGCGATCGAGAAGTTCCGGAAGTAAGCGCTCGCGGCAGGCGGCGCTCAGTAACACGCGAAGCCCAGGGTGAGCCAACCCTGGGCTTCTGCATTCAACACTGTTTCGAGCGTTTCATGGGCTTCGAGCGTTTACTGAATCAACGTCTCGAGCGGCGCCCAATCCTGCAGTGCTTTCACCCGCGGAGTCGGGTTCTTCTGCAACCCTTCCAGAGCCTGCACCACGGCCAGGCATCCGGGGAGCGTGGTCACGCAGGAGACTCCGTTCAGGACGGCCGCGGCGCGAATCTTTCCTTCGTCGGTGCGGGCTCCCTTGCCGCTGGGCGTGTTGAAGATGAACTGAATTTCTTTGTTGGCCATGAGGTCGAGCAGGTTGGGGCGGCCTTCCTGCAGCTTGCGGACGATGTCGACTTCGATCCCCGCTTCCCGGAAAACACGCGCCGTCCCCGACGTGCAGACGATGCGGAAGCCGAGGTCCTTGAGTTGGCGTGCGGCCGGAATCAGGCTGTACTTGTGCCGTCCGGAGAGGCTGATGAAGACCGTCCCCTTGTCGGGCAGTTTGTTCCCGGCGGCGATCTGGCTCTTGGCGAAGGCGATGGGGAACTCGGAGTCGATTCCCATGACCTCCCCGGTCGACTTCATCTCGGGGCCGAGGATGATGTCCACCCCCGCGAACCGATTGAACGGGAAAACGCTTTCCTTGACGCTGATGTGTTTGGGGGTCACTTCGTGCGTCAGCCCCAACTCCTGCAGCGTGTGACCGACCATCACCTTTGCGGCGAGCTTGGCGAGTGAAACGTTCGTGGCCTTCGACACGAAGGGGGATGTCCGGCTGGCGCGGGGGTTCACCTCCAGGATGTAGACCTGATAGTCCCCCCCGATGTGCTTCACAGCGAACTGAATGTTCATCAGCCCGCGAACTTCCAGAGCGGCGGCGAGCGCATAGGTCGCCTGTTTGATCTGCTGGACGATCTCTTCCGGCAGCGAATACGGGGGCAGCACGCAGGCGGAGTCCCCCGAGTGCACCCCCGCCTCTTCGATGTGCTCCATCACCCCGCCCACGATTGTGGTCTGCCCGTCGGCGATGGCGTCGACGTCGACTTCGATGGCGTCTTCGAGGAACTTGTCGATCAGCACGGGGCGATCGGGAGACGCCGTCACCGCTTCGGTCATGTAACGGCGGACCGAATCGGTGTCGTAACAGATCACCATCGCCCGGCCCCCGAGCACATAGCTCGGACGGACGAGAACCGGGAACCCGATCGATTCCGCGATGCTGCAGGCCCCCTCGGCATCCACCGCGATGCCGTTGGGAGGCTGCAGCAGATTGAGCTGCGCGAGAATCTTCTGGAACCGGTCGCGGTCTTCGGCGGCGTCGATCATGTCGGGACTGGTCCCGATAATCTTCACCCCGGCGGCTTCGAGTCCCTTGGCGAGGTTCAATGGCGTCTGGCCGCCGAACTGCACGATCACGCCGTCGGGCTGCAGACGCTCGTAGATGTTGAGCACGTCTTCCGTGGTCAACGGTTCGAAGAAAAGAAGATCGGAGGTGTCGTAGTCGGTCGACACGGTCTCCGGATTGGAGTTGACCATCACGCTTTCAATCCCCAGATCGCGGAGCGCGAACGAGGCCTGGCAGCAGCAGTAGTCGAACTCAATCCCCTGACCGATGCGGTTGGGTCCCCCGCCGAGAATCATCACGCGGCGCTTGTCGGTTCGCGGTCCGGGGGCTTCGCACTCGTCTTCGTAGGTGGAATAGTAGTACGGCGTGTAGGCTTCGAACTCCGCGGCGCACGTGTCGACCTGCTTGAAGGTCGCATGGACGCCCAATTCCTTCCGCCGCCTGCGGACGTCGATCTCGCTCGATTCCCACCAGAATGCCAGCTGCTGGTCGGAAAATCCGGCCCGCTTCGCCTTGCGGAAGAGCGCCTGCGTCGCATCTTCCAGGCGACTCACCTGGCGCAATTCGTCTTCGATCTCGACGAGCTGGCGGATGTTTTCGAGGAACCAGGGATCGATCCGCGTGAGTTCATGGATCGCCTCGATCGACATCCCGGCCTTAAAGGCGTAACGGATGTAGAAGATGCGATGCTCGTTGGGCGTTGCGAGTTTGCTGTCGATTTCATCCAGGGTCGGCTGTCGGGGAGTGCCCCACAAATCCTTCTTGCCGCCGCCGAGTCCGAAGTGGCCGATTTCCAGCCCGCGGATTGCCTTCTGGAAAGACTCTTTGAACGTCCGCCCGATGGCCATCGTTTCCCCGACCGACTTCATCTGCACCGTGAGCTGCGGATCGGCTTCCGGAAACTTTTCGAAGGTCCAGCGGGGAATCTTCGTGACGACGTAGTCGATGGTCGGTTCAAAACAGGCCAGCGTTTCGCGGGTGATGTCGTTGGAGATTTCGTCCAGGCGATAGCCGACCGCCAGCTTGGCCGCGATCTTGGCGATCGGGAATCCGGTGGCTTTGGAGGCCAGCGCGCTGGAGCGGCTGACGCGGGGGTTCATCTCAATCACGACCATCCGACCGGTCTGCGGATCGATGGCGAACTGCACGTTCGACCCGCCGGTTTCCACGCCGATTTCGCGGATGCAGGCGATCGTGGCGTCGCGCATCCGCTGGTACTCTTTGTCGGAGAGCGTTTGCGCGGGCGCGACGGTGATCGAATCGCCCGTATGCACTCCCATCGGATCGAAGTTCTCGATGGCGCAGATGATGACGCAGTTGTCGGCACAATCGCGCATCACCTCCATCTCGTATTCCTTCCAGCCGATGATCGACTCTTCCAGAAGGACTTCGCTGACGGGGGAAAGCATCAGGCCCTTGCGGACCTTTTCATCGAATTCCTCGCGGTTGTAGGCCACACCGCCGCCGGTGCCGCCGAGCGTGAAGCTCGCACGGATGATCATCGGCAGGCCGATTTCCTCCAGGGCCTTGTAGGCCTCCTCCATCGTGCGGACGGCGACGCTCTTGCAGACGTCGAGACCGATCTTGATCATCGCCTGCTTAAACAGGTCGCGCTCTTCAGCCTTGGCGATCACGTCCGCCTTGGCGGCGATCAGCTCGCAGTGGTACTGATCCAGAATGCCGCGACGATGGAGTTCCATCGCAAGGTTGAGTCCCGTCTGGCCGCCGAGGGGGGGCAGGACGGCGTCCGGGCGCTCGAGTTCGATGATTTTGGCGACGTATTCGACGGTGATCGGTTCGATGTACGTGCGATCCGCCATCTGCGGATCGGTCATGATGGTCGCGGGGTTGGAGTTGACCAGGATGACTTCGTAGCCCTCTTCCCGGAGCGCTTTGCAGGCCTGCGTGCCGGAATAGTCGAACTCGCAGGCCTGACCGATCACGATGGGACCGGAGCCGATGATGAGGATTTTCTTGAGATCGGTACGCTTGGGCACTATGCGAGCTTTCGAGGCGGGCCGGCGCGGTCGTACAGCGGAGCAACCTGTTGGGCATACAGAGGTTGCGTAGATGGTCAGCGGCTGAAGCGGAGTCGCGCGAAACTAGCCAAGCCTAACAAGCGCGGCGCGAGAATCAAGGATGTGCTCAAACTCGGCAGGAACCAGCGGGAAGGTGATCGCAGGAACCCGTCAAACGCCGTATCATCGCAGAAATCGCTTGAGGAGCCTCCGCGCCCATGACGAATCCGCTGCATTTGCCCGCTGACGTTCAATCCGACCGCTGGCCCGGGATCGTACGTCCCGCGCCGCGGTCGACTCCACCGACCGGCTGGCTGCATCGCATGGCCTCTGCGATCGGGCAGCCTCTCCATGCGTCGATCGCAACCCCCGCGGGTCGCCAAGGTTTGGTGCTGGGGCTGGGGTTGTTCCTCGTTTGCTGCGGCTGGTCGCTCCGCCGCACGTCGCATTGGAGGATCCTGGCGTGGTATTCCCGGGTTCTCCGTGGCGAGCCGTTGGAAAGCTCGGATCAGGTCGCCAGGTTGTTGGTTGAGAATCAAGAACTGGGCCTGCTGGCTCTCATCTTCGGGGTCCCCCTGGTCCTGTTGGCCGTTCATGACTGGTTGCGCGGCGGTCGCGCAGCGATCAGTGTCGAACGACCCTGAGGACCGACAAGCTGTCGTCAGTCCCTCAAACGTCGATCAACTCTTCCTCTTCCGACCCCGCCTCGTTCATCTCCAGTTGCCGCATCTTGCGGTAGAGGTTGCTGCGGTGCAGGCCCAGCATTTTCGCCGCTTCGCTCATGTTGCCCCGGACGCGACGAATGGCGCGGCGGATGAATTCCTGCTGGAACTTGTTCGTGGCTTCGCTTAAGCCCTGATCTTCGGAGGGTTCCGCGTACGTTTCCTTCCCCGGACTCAAAATGAACGCGAGGTCTTCGGCCTCGACCCTGTCCCCGGCAGCAAGAAACGCGACTCGCTCCATCAAGTTCCGCAATTCACGAATGTTGCCCGGCCAATGATGGGCCTGCAATCGACGCCGCGCCTCTCCGGAGAGATGCAGTTTCGGCCGGCGGGCCTGCACTGAAAAGACCTGCAGAAAGTGCTCAGCCAGGGGCAGGACGTCGTCCGGACGTTCCCGGAGCGGAGGGAGTTCCAGACTCACCACGTTGAGCCGGAAATAGAGATCCTCGCGGAATTTCTTGTGACGGACCGCCTCGGCGAGTTTGGCATTCGTGGCGGCGATCACCCGCACGTTGATCGGGATCGACAACGAACCCCCGACGCGCGTGATGACCTTCTGCTCGAGCACACGCAACAACTTCGCCTGACCTCCGGGACTCATGTCGCCGATCTCGTCGAGGAAGATCGTCCCCCCTTCCGCGAGCTCGAATTTCCCGCGGCGCATTTCGTGGGCGTCGGTGAACGATCCCTTCTCATGCCCGAAGAGTTCGCTTTCGAGGAGCGTTTCCGCCAGTGCCGCGCAATTGACCGCGATGAAGGGGCGATCGGCGCGGGGTCCCTGATAGTGGAGCGCCTGCGCCGCCACTTCTTTCCCGGTCCCGCTTTCGCCGAGGATCAAGACGGGAAGATCGGTATTTGCCAGCCGTCGGATGGTGCTGCGGAGCGCGCTGATCGCCGGACTTTCGCCGATGATGGTCGAACCCTTGGTCAGTTGTTCGGTCAACACCTTGTTCGACCGCAGCAGGTTCTCGCGCTCGCGGGTGTTCTCGAGCGCTGCTGCAACGGGAATTACGAGTTCCTGCAGCGTCTCCAGGTCGTCCTTGTCGAACGGACCCGAGAGCTTGTTGATCACTTCGAAGACGCCGATCGGTTCGCGATTGGCGCCTAACATCGGCACGCACAACAGGTTCCGCGTTCGATAGCCGGTCTGCAGATCGACCTTCTGACTGAAGCGGCTGTCGTTGTAGGCGTCGTCAATCTGGGCCGGCTGCCGGGAATGGAGCACTTCCCCGACGAGTCCCATGCGATCGGGAATCCTGAGCGAACCCCCATCGACTCCGAGGGCCGGTTTGGCGACGAGTTGATGCTGATCCTTGTCCCACAGAAAGATGCTGGAGCGGTCGCATTCCAGGAGACGCGTAGCGTCGCGCGCGACTTTCTCCAGCAGGGCCTCCATTTCGGGAAAGGTGACCAACTCGGCGGCGACCGCAAGGATTCCCTTCAAGCGGCCGAGCTTGCGGTTCAACTCATCACCGCGAGCGGCGATATCCCACGTGTGGCCAATCAGTTGCGCCACGAGCGCGGCTGAGGCGAGGGTGTCGTCCCGCAGACCACGACCCGCCATCAAGAGGAACGCGCCCGGATGCTGCTGCGAACGCAGCGGGATCGCCATGAACTGGCCTCCGGCGGGCCAGCTCCGAACCCCTGCGGATTCCCGATCAAGGGCTTCGAGAACAAACGGCCACGGGACGTCGTCCTTGGCCCAGCGACCATGTTCGGCGTGGAACTGCCACTCGGGTGTCCGTTCGACCACGGCCACCTGCTGGGCGCCAAACTCGGCGGCCACTTCGGTGGCCATGCGGGAGAGAAATCGATTGGTGTCGGTCGCAGTCAACGC
>JANRLN010000361.1:0-16557 GCA_033762515.1 Planctomycetaceae bacterium | reverse complement strand
AAATTGGCGACCCAGACCCGGCCGTGGTAGCGCTGATTCCTCACCGCCACTCCGTCCTGATCGATGAGTTCGAAAGGGGGCATGACTCCCAATAATCGAGGAGACGAGACATGCTTCGACGTCCCCGCCAATGCTGCGGCGGTCGCCGGATGGTCCTCGGTAGCCTCCGTTTCGGGGCTGAGTTTCGACGGAGCGCAACCAGTCGTCAGCAGCAGGAGAGTCATCCAGAGCCCAACGGCCGATTCGGACCGACACGGGTTAAAGTCGCGCAACAACAGACGCATCGAGTTTTCCATGAGCAACGCACCGTTCTCGTGCGGTAATGAGGCGACGTCTGAAAGGGGCGGCGGGGCTCGCTAAGGAAGAAAGTCCGACACGGGAACTACGGTCAGGACCCCCGAAAGGCGGGTGTGATCACCACCGCAAAATGGATTTCCATGATAATTCCAGCACCCGGACGCCAGAGGCGGCAGCGCGACCTCGAACGTCAGGCCAGGAACGGCAATCTGCTCAGCTCCCGTCACGGGGAGCGACCAGGTGTAGAGATAGTCGTCGCTCTGAAATCGCAGCCGGACCGCATGCTCGGCGGGGAGCAACAACCGGTCGTCAACGATGCGATCGTCAGCTGTCGCTGGCACTCCATCAGGACCAGGGTGCTGAAACCGCCAACGAAGGTTCGATCCCCGCACTTCCACAATGTACGGCTCGGGTAAGGCGCGGCGATTGCTCGCCGCCGCCGTCATCTCGGAAACACCGACGGGGCGCGTCATGCTCTCGAACGCCCACGCCGTCAGTCCGAGGACCGCCGTCATCAGGCCGAGCATGCACCCGAGGGCTCCCCCGACACGATTCATGGGAGCGACTCCGGCGGGACGGCATTGTTCAGTTCGGAATTCGCCTCGGCCTGAGTTTCTGTGATTTCACGAAGCACCCGAAAGCCGACAATGCAATTCCGCAGTTCGGGCCAAAGGCCGACGCGGTCGGCCGACCGCGTAAAGATGGTCAGACTCAAGAACGAGCCACCCCGCACGATTCGCGAGCCGGGAGTCAGAGGCTCGTCGGGGTCGAGGAGCTCACGGCCGTCATAGCCCTTGAGCGGCCACTCGTCGGCACACCATTCGAAGACGTTGCCATGGACATCGAACAGTCCAAACGGATTCGGGCGATAACTCGCCACCGGCGCGGTGAAAGCATAACCGTCGTTCCAATCGACCGACCACGTGGCGAAGGGATAGTCGCGCACCAGATTTACGTCGCACAGGTTACATGAACGCTTCAGCGAATCGAGGTCGTTCCCTGTGCTCCACTTCGTCGTGGTTCCCGCCCGGCATGCATACTCCCACTCCGGCTCGGTTGGCAGACGATAGGTCCGACCCTCTTCCTTGCTGAGCCATTCGCAGAACGCGTCCGCATCTTCCACCGCGACGTTGACGACGGGATGTTCATCGTTCTGCTCGAACCCCGTGGTTCGCCAGGAACTGTTGATCTCGGGTTCCAGCCGCTGAGTTTTCGAGCTGAACGCAAAGCCCCCTTTTTCACGTTCGGCCAGAGTCCGGTAGCCGGATGCCTCCACGAATTTGCGGAACTGCCCGCGGGTCACCTCCGTCTGTCCCAATTCGAAAGGATGCGCGATCTCGACTTCGATCTGGGGCCGCTCATCCGGCCGGGCTTCCTCATCATCGATGGGTGACCCCATCATGAACCGACCCGCAGGAATGGTCACAAGCCGCATCCCGCAGGTATTGGTCGCTACCAACAGGTTTGCGGGTATCGAGGCCAAACGTTGTTCCAGCGGCAGCCGGGCCTCCGGCGGCTGTTGAATCGGTGGGGTTTCTGAAGCTCGCTCCGCTCCGGCAGTTCCTTCAACAACTGACGAAACAACCACGGGTGACGGACCACTTCTACTGCAGCTAGTCAGGACGATCAGACACACCATCAACCCGACGCCGATCGGCCCACCATGCATCGCACTTCGTTCGGCATCGCCGCGGATTGACCGGGTGTTTTGATCACGGACCATTCGCTGATCCTCAGTCGTGCGAAGAAGGAAGCGAACGTGACTGCGGTGGGCCCAATCAAATGCGCGACAGGACGAATCGTAGTCTCCGATTCGTCGAAGGATGCAATTTCGCTGCCATGATCAGTTCCTTCACGTCTATCCGGAACGCGAACTGCGGAAATGCGTCGCGGTGACCGGGGCCGAAATAATCATCGATCGTTCGTGAGGATCACGAGGGGAGAGGCGCGCGTTGTGCTAACGCTTGTCTTTCCCTGAACTTGTCGCGATGGCATCGCCGGCAGCACCCCGGTAGCGATCGCCATGCAGGATAGGACACTTTGGCGTGGGCAACGCCTGAAAACAAAGCACCTCTGCCGAAGGTGGGTGCAGTTCCGCACCGTTCGCTTCTGGGCTGACACGGCTCTGTCTTGCGGAATCGCGGGATGCAAAGTGCGGACGCGTTTCGAGTTTGAAAAGTATCTTGCGGCACGTCGGTTGCATGATGCGTGTTGTGTACAATCGACAAAGCTCTCTGTGCCAGTCTCTCTGCGGGTCGCTTCGCTGCTGCGAAGGCTCACAACGAGCGGCATTTGCATTGCGTCCCTGTCGACTCAACCATCAGCCAAGCGTGGCGGGGCTCGAGAAGCCACGTTAGGCGTGGGTCGCAACTCAAACATTATCCATTCAAGTTTCCCCCATTCGCACGGAGGAGCAATCCATGGCTCCCGCCGGTGAACTCGTTGGTCCCGCCACGGATGCCCCTGCCGATGCCCCAGCGGCCTCTCGAGTGGATGTCGGGAGCACCTGGGGCGGAATCACTGTCCTTTCGCTGCTGGCGGCGCTGCTCTCCTTACCGGGTGTGCAATTGCTTCACGACAGGTTTCCTGTCGAGAACCTTTCGGTCGAGATGACGAATCGTATCCGCAACAACCGCGACGACCCCGTCGCGTGGGCTCAAGAGCGGACCAATCGATGGACTTCACTGGCGCGGACCGCCGCGAGTTGTTTGGCGGTCTTTGGGGCGATCTTCCTGGGACTGGTCGGCTTATCGATCGGCTGGCGGCAAGGGTCGGCACTGGGGGCCCTCCCGCTGGGGCTGGCGGGGGGCTTTATCGGAGCGATCGGCGGGGGGCTCGGCGGACTTCTGGAGTCGACGTTGAACATCCGTCTGGAGAAAGCGGGGCTCGATCCGCTCCTGCTAACCGCGCTGGGGCACTCCGCAGCCTGGGGCATTCTTGCTACGGCGATGGCGCTCTTGTTGCGCCGGCGCGTCGGAACATGGAGGAGTCTGATGATCCGGATGGGGAGGGGCTGCGGGGCGGCCGGATTGGCCTCGCTGGTGTACGCCGTAGTCGCCGCGATCTGCTTCCAGTTGCTTCGCTCGGACTTACCGATCCCCGAAGGGCTCGGCAACCAGTTTGTATTTCTGCTGATCGGCGGCTGGGCTCTTGGGGCCGGGCTCCTGCGGCCGCTTGCGTCGAACGCAGGAGAGTCTGCGCTGGTCCCGAGCGCTGAAGTCTTGGTTGCTGAGGGCGCCGGCACGATTTGACGCTTTGCAACGTCCAAGCTGGAGCACCCCGATCGTTGAGAAATCTGTCACAGTGTTCTTCCTTTGTTCATCCTCTCTGCGCCGAGGCGGTGCGAGAGAGCGTCCTCTTGACGAAAGGTTACTTATGTTGCGCGGGAAGCCGCGGTGGTTCCTGGGTCGCTTGCTCCGGCAGGCGCACGGATTCACCTTGATCGAACTGTTGGTGGTGATCGCGATCATCGCGGTCCTGATTGCCTTGCTGCTTCCGGCGGTTCAGCAGGCGCGCGAGGCCGCGCGGCGTACTCAATGCCGCAACAATCTGAAGCAGATGGGACTCGCGCTGCACAACTACCATGACACCAATGACTCTTTCCCTGTCGGAAACCACGCAAACTATCTGGGCAATTGGCGTCTTTCGATCCTGCCGCAGATTGACCAAGCGAACGTCTTCAGCAACGTTCGATTCACGCCCACATCCTCAGACTTTACGGCTTGGGGTGGGACTTACGGCAACAACGCGGTGCTGCGAGGACTGATCGTTCCGGGCTTCAACTGTCCGTCAAGCGCCCTGCCACGCGACTCGACGCTGGGAGTAATGAACAACTTCGATCGCGGCCAGACGATGGACTATGTCGGTATTTCCGGGGGAGTCGATGAGCTGGCCCCCAACCGCTGGGATCCGTCGGGCCAGGGCCGCTGCACCGACATCGTATACTCGGGCCGGGCCTGCCATAACGGCCTGCTTCCCGCGCTCCGCCATGCTAAGATCAAGGATGCTATCGACGGCACATCGAACACGATGCTGGTCGGGGAGCAGTCGGGAGCGCTCAACAATGTGGATGTTCGGGCCAACTACTGGGGTGGCTGGAACGGGACTAGTCTCGGGCGAACGACCTTCCCGGCTGTGACTGGCTGCGAAATCGTCAACGGAATCACCACCGTTCGCTATCGGATCAATGCCACGAGCGCACCGAGCGGCGATCAGCCGTGGTATCTGAACACAGTGCTGAACTCCTATCACGCTGGCGGCTGTCACGCGTTGCTTGCCGATGGCTCTGTGCGGTTCCTCTCGGAGAATATGAACCTGCCGACTCTCATCAGTCTCTCAGTGATGAATGACGGCCGCACGGTCGGGGAGTTTTGAAACTGACTCCGCCGCGGCAGATGAGCCGTCGTCGATGCCAATTCCGACTGCGTGAAAGACGCCGCTCGCATTGCGGTCGTCGGAGTGTCCCGGCAGTGGAAGTCTGGTTGCACCCTGGCATTCTCTCCTTCACGAGAAGGTCAGGGTCCAACTGGCTCTCGGCAGGTGGCGGAAGTTCCTTCACTTCTCACGAGCTTCTTCTAACGAGATTATCAGGAGCCTTCGGATGAGACATGCGCTAGTGGCATTCGCACTGTGCCTCGTCGCGACAGCGCTGCCAGGGTGTGGCAAGTCTGGCCCTCCCAAGTTTCCGGTCGCCGGAAAGGTAAGCTTCAAGGGGCAGCCAGTCGCTGAGGGCATGATCACGTTCTACCGGGAGGATGATGGCGCGATCGCCGCAATGATCGACGCGAGCGGGTCGTATCTCGTGAGCTCGGGGCTGCGAGAAGGGCAATACCGGGTCTATATCGAACCTCCCCCCACCGTCCTCACCCCGCCGCCACCCGGAGGGCCCCCGATGGACAAGCCGAAAGTGTTTGTGAACTTTCCAGACAAATACCGCCAGGCATCCACGAGCGGTCTGCTTGCCACCGTTGAACCAAAATCCTCTGGGAACAATTTCGAATTTGACATGAAGCCCTGAATGTTTCTCGCGATCTTTCGATCTCGAGGAATCGCGATCTGGACACGGTCCCATGCCCTGCCACCGGCGCCGGTTCGCATTCGTGTTAACACTCGCAGTTCTGGCGGCAGCTGGCGCCTGGGGGCTTTCGCGACCAAGACTCGACGTCGACAAATTACGGTCTCGCGCCCGTACGGCCTTTCGAGCGCAGGACTACGAGAGTGCCGTGGCTCTGGCACGCGCCGTCTTGGCGGCCTCCCCCGACGACACCCACGCCCTGATGATCGCTGGGGGCGCCGAAGCCGCGCAGCGACATCCAGCTGCCGCCTGGGAATTCTACTCGCGCATCCCCACCCTCGGCGCGACCTATTCCGCTGCGGCGGCATGTGTCGCGGCTCATCTGCGTTTCTTTGATCTCCATCATCCCGCCGATGCGGAGCGATTATACCGGGACGTGCTGATGCACGATCCAGACCACCCAGCAGCAAACAGCGGACTGGCCAATCTTCTGGGGCTGACGGGGCGTCGGTGGGAAGCCATTGCACCGACGCTTGCTTTGATTCGACAAGGGGAGTGTGCGACCACCCAGCTAATCCTGATCGGATCGGAGACGGGAGGGCACGAAGAATTCGATCTCCTCGCCCAGTGCGCCACTGCCGCGCCGTCCGATCCGGTCGCAGCGCTGGGTATGGGCTGGCAGGCAAGACACCGAGGTGATCAGTCAGCCGCCTTGGGATGGGTTGAACGCGCGCTCCAACTTGATTCGACGCTCGTAGCCGCACACGTTTTCAAGGGGACGCTCCTTGCCGAAACACAGGCGGAGCCAACTGCCGTCCGGTCATGGCATTCGGCGGTTCCGGCTGCCGGGGAAGATCATCCCGAACTATGGCTGGCTCGCGGACAACTGGCGCAACAGGCTGGAGCCGACGCCGTCGCGGCCCGGTGCTATTGGGAGACGCTTCGCCGCAATCCCAACTACCGCGTGGCACTATTTCAATTGTCGCAATGGTTGATCCGGCAGGGTGACGCGCAGCGCGCGCAACCCTTCGTCGACCGAAGCGCCGGCCTGCAGCGACTCAAAGAGGTGGAAGCTGCTCTTTTTGAAGGGATTCAGGACTCGACGATTCCGATTCAGAGAGTGGTAGAACGCCTGGTAGACCTCGGGCGCTTCTGGGAAGCCTGGGGGTGGTGTCAACAAGCGCAACAGATCGATCAGCAGGTTCGCTGGCCGCTCAATCTGTCGAGACGCTTCCTGGTGCGCCTCACCCCCGAGACTCCGCTGACGCACATAGAATTTAATCCGGCGCATCAAGTTGATCTCTCAGATTTGCCCTGGTCCCCCGAAGCCATCGGTTGCAGTCGCGGAGCAAGCGGCCCCCCAGCGACGTCATCCCCGACACCGATCATCAGTTTTCGCAACGACACTCCGGCGGTCGGGCTGGAATTCACCCACTTCAATAGCGCCACCCCCCGGGAGCCCGGACAGAGGATGTACGAATTTAGCGGCGGAGGCGTCGCGGGAGTCGATTACGATCTCGATGGATGGTGCGATCTGTACTTCACACAGGGCTGCCAATGGCCTCCGGGCGATTGTGATTCCGTCCGTCTTGATCAGGTGTATCGAAACGCGCCGTCGGGCGGCTTCGTCGATGTGACAACTCACTGCCGAATCCGTGAACCGGACTTCAGCCAGGGGATCGCCACGGGCGACTACGACAATGACGGCTTTCCAGACATTTATGTCGCGAACATCGGCGCCAATCGGCTGTTCCGTAATCTCGGCGACGGGACCTTTGAGGATGCGACCGCGCTCCTTCCTCAGGACCCGGGCCGTTGGACCACCAGCGTCGCCATGGCCGACTTGAACGGCGACGGCTGGCCCGATCTCTACGCCGCCAACTACCTGGAAGGTCCAGACATCTTCAAGCGGATCTGCCAGCACAAAGATGGCGTTCCGCGCATGTGCGCCCCATTCGACTTTCCTGGTTCACAGGACCAGTTTCTATTGAATCAGGGCGATTGCACATTCATCGACGCGACGGAGGCCGCCGGCTTCAAGATTCCACAGGGAAAAGGGCTGGGAGTGCTGGTGGCAGATTTCGAGCAACGCGGTCGGCTTGATGTGTTCGTCGCCAACGACCTGGTTCCGAACTTCTTTTTCCGCAATCAAGCGGTCGATCGTGCGAGTCCACCACAATTCGAAGAATGCGGCCTCTGGAACGGAGTCGCCTTTAACGCGGCGGGTCAGGCACAAGGGTGTATGGGAATCGCCGCGGATGACTTTGATGGAGATCACAGCATTGACCTGCTGATCACTAACTTCTACATGGAAACGAACGTTCTCTACTTGCAGGATTCACGCGGCGTCTTTCGTGACGGCACACGGGAGTCCGGGCTCGCTGGACCGAGTCTTCCGGTTCTCGGGTTCGGCGCGCAGTCCGTGGACGCCGATCTGGATGGTCGACGCGATCTCGTTGTGACCAACGGGCATGTCGACGACCACCGGGCGTACGGCCAGCCTTACGCCATGCCGGCGCAGGTGTTTCGCGGGTTGGGAGACGGACGATTCGAAGAGCTGCCCGCCGCTTCCCTCGGGCCATTTTTTGCTGAGCCGCATCTCGGGCGGGGCATGGCGCGGCTCGATTGGAACCGAGACGGCCGCGAGGACCTCGCAATCTCCCATATCGATTCGCCAGCGGCACTCTTGACGAATGCGTCGGCCGGCACGGGACACGCTCTTGTCCTGCAACTTCGGGGAACGGTGGCCGATCGAGACGCCATCGGCACGCAAGTCACCGTCGCCGCATCGGGCGGCAGCCAGAAACGCCAACTAACCGCGGGCGACGGATATCAGGCATCCAATCAACGGCAGTTGGTTTTTGGATTGGGAAACGACTCAGCCGCCCGCACCGTTGAGATCCGCTGGCCCAGCGGAAGCCTGCAGACATTTCATGATCTCCCTGCCGATCGTGAATGGTTGATTATCGAGCAACGAGCGAGTCCGCTGTCGATCGGGCCCCGCCTCATGCCTGCAATTGTGCCGAATGCTGTTCCAACCACTGCTGAAACGCCGGCCCGCGCAGCGCCCTCCACGCGGCAGCAGACCGCCACAGCCAACCCAGGCGAATTCCGTCCCCCCCGCTCGAATTCAGGAGCCGAATCATGACGACCACTCGCTGTGCGGGTCCTCGTTCGCGGCGCGAGTTTCTTCGTATTGGGACGCTGGCCCTTGGGGGCATCACACTGCCGCAGGTCTTCGCGCGGCGGGCCGCCGCCGGGACCGCGGCCCAAGACACCTGCGTCATCATGTTCTGGATGTGGGGCGGCCCCAGCCAGTTGGAGACCTATGATCTGAAGCCAGATGCTCCGAGTGAGTACCGCGGCCCGTTCTCGCCGATTGCCAGCAATGTTCCGGGGCTGGATCTCTGCGAGTTGATGCCGCTCCAGGCCCGGATCGCCGACAAGCTGTCAATCATTCGCTCGCTGCATCATGAAATGTCGGCGCACAACGATGGCAGCATCGAGGTTTTGACGGGAAAGACCCCATCGGTTCCGGATGCCACGTCGCAGGCTCGTTCCGAGCATCCCGATTTCGGGATGGTCGCCGCCCGCATGCGCGGACCGCGGTCGGATGGGTTGCCTCAATATGTCGGTGCTCACAAAGCGCCGTTCATGACGATGCCTCAGTATCTCGGTCTGGCGTCGCGAGCTTTTGAAACGGGCGATCCGTCGGTCGACAACTTCGCGCCGCCGAACCTCACGCTGTTGAGCGACACGTCCCCTGCCCGGCTGATCGACCGCCGCGGCCTGATCGCGCAGCTGGATCGATTCCGCCGCGACCTCGATCTGCAGGGTTCGCTTGGCGGGGTGGACGATTTCCGCAGCGCCGCCTTCGATCTGCTGGTCAGCTCGTCTGTCGCCCGCGCCTTCGATCTGCAAAGCGAACCGGCTCCCGTACGTGAGCGGTATGGTCGGCATCGTTGGGGGCAGAGCTGCCTCCTCGCCCGCCGTCTCGCAGAGGCCGGCGTCGCAGTCATCAACATCGACGCCACGGCGACAAACGACAAGAGCCCCCACTTCAGTTGGGACGATCACGCCGCCGCCTTCGACCTCGCCGTCGCGAACGGAGAACGGTTGCCGCAGATGGATCAGGCCTTGAGCGCGCTGATCACCGACCTGTTCGATCGCGGACTCGATCGCCGTGTATTGGTGCTCGCCTGCGGCGAGTTCGGTCGGACCCCGCGATTGGTCCAGGCGCCCAAGAACTTCCTCGGTCAGCCCAGCCAAGGTCGCGACCACTGGCCACAAGCCTTCAGTGCACTGATTTCGGGGGGCGGTCTGCGGATGGGGCAGGTCATCGGCGCGACGAATTCGAAAGCCGAATTCCCCACCCACAATCCTGTTTCGCCGCAAGATCTCCTCGCGACGGTTTACCGCCATCTCGGGATCGACCCCCAGCACACGTTCCAGGACTTTGCAGGTCGCCCAGTATCGATACTCCCCTTCGGCGAGCCCATCAAGGGTCTCTAGAGCACTTGTGAGATGGTTCTTCACGCTGAGGGTTTGTTCGGTCTACCCCCTTGAGTTCATTGGAATCAGGGAGGAGACGATGATCGCTGCAGCGTTGGCGATGGATCCGCGGAGGTGGTGTTGCCGGAGGCGGACGCCGGGATGACGGTCACGGCGGCGGCGGAAACCTCCCCGGGGTCGTCCCACACAACTTACCGCTGGAAGGCGCTGATGCGGGAGCGGGGATCGCCGCATCCGCGCGACCACAAGACCGGACCGAACACGGAGTTGGGAGAATTCCAGGTGGGCTTCGCGACGGTTCTGTACCAGCCGTCGATCTCGGGCGTGGTCGCGATGGCTCCAAGGCCGCCGGCGCCGAGGCAGATTCCAAGAAATAGGGCGAGGCCGATCCGGCGAGTTCCTTCTTTCATTCTTCGGCCAGTTCCTTGCGTAATTGCTGTTTGCTCGTATCAGAAAGCTGCCGCCAGTCCTGGCCCCTCAGTCCCGCCGCCAGCGCCCATAAGAGGTTGAGGCTGGCCGTCGGCTGGCGATGCTTCACGAGGCGGTACGCCGCAACCGGGCCGAGACGTTCAAGCTCGGCGATGGTGGTGATCTTGGCGTCACGCAGCCATTGACCGCTTTGGGGGCCGAGATTCGGGAGGGATTCGATGGCGGCGTCATTTGTCATCGGCCTGCCACCACAGCTTCGTGAACACCGGCTGCGGGCCTGCCCAACTCTTGCTGCCGACCAGCTTCTCGCCCTTGTCGTAATACGCCCGGAATGACAACAGATCGACGTTCTTCCAGAACGACAACGCTTCGCCGTCGCTGGCTTGGAAGTTCGTCGGTTCCAGCGAGACTGCCTGCGTGTCCTTGCCGCCGTTCAGCTTCACGACCGCCACGAATTCCTTCTGTTTGCCCCGGTACTGCCGGAAGAAGTTCTCGGTCAGAACGATCACGAGTTCGTTCTGCTTCTCGGCTTGGACCTCGACTCTGAGCCATTGGCCCTCTCGCCCCCGCCACTTCGGATCGGTCAGTTTTCGGGTTGAGAACTCCCAATGGTGCGGGTTGTCTGGTGACAGCGTGTACCAATCCCTCCAGCCGTGCGTGAAGTCGTCAATCACCGGGTCGGTCGTGTCGGTGGCGCTCGCTCCGTTGGCTGCGACATCCTTCGGAGTAACAGTGTGAAGCATCGAACTCAGTGCAAACCGCTCGGTCGGTCGAGCATGAGACTCCGAATCGGACTGCTTTAGCTTGTAAACCACATTGGCGAGGGCGAAGAGTGGTTGATCCACGCTCATGATCGGCAGCTTGGCCGTCCAGGTGTCGTCCGACTTCATGACCTCCGCTGATCGCCAGAATCTCGCCCTCGGATCGGGATCGACTGAGTAGAAGATTTGGACCTCGGCCACCTCCTGCGAAGTGTCCGGCTTGACCTTCAATACCGGGATGTGGTCGGCGGTTGCCAGAACCAGTTTCGAGTCCGGCGTCTTCGGGAGCGTCATGCTTCCCTTAAGGTACTGGTCGAACCAAAGCGGCCTTGTGACGGCGAACTCCGGTGTGAACCGGTGGTTCATGTGCGGGGTGAACGAGTACCGGACGTTCTGGTGTGGGATCAACTCGCCCGTGCGGTAAGTGTCGTCCATGATTCCGTGAAAGTCGTTCGTTGCACCCAGCCAAAGCAGCGGGGCCGTGATGTGCGGCGTATATGACTCAAAGCCCAGGGTCGCATCGAACATCTTCACATCGCCATTCGGCAGCTGCGGATTGTGCTGCGGCAACTGCGGCCAAGGCTGCGTCCGAAAGCCCGACCCGCCCACTGAGGGAGCGGCAGCTTTCACCCGATTGTCGCTGCCGGCAACGTAGACCGTGAGGTTGCCGCCCATCGAATGCCCGTAGACACCTAGCCTATTGGGATCGACTTCGGGCTGCTCCTCCAGAAACGTCAGCCCTCTTCTGGCTCCGAGTGTTAGCAAATACCAGTTGTTGTTGCGGGGCGAATCGAAAGGATCGAGGTACTTCTCGCCGGACTTGAGGTTGAAGTAGCCCGGCACATTCTTCTGCGTCGGATCGACGGCTCCCCAATCCGTGTTCGGATCACCTTTCATCGCCTCTTCCATCTCGCGACCGCCCCAATTGATCGACAGGCAGGGGTAGCCGCGGTTGGCGTAAAACGCGACCTCGTGCAAGAACGCACGCTGTCCGCCGCCGTGCAGATGCAACAGGCCGGCCAGCTTTTTCGCCCCCTTGGGAAAGGCATAGAACGCGGCCATGCGAGACGGTTTGCCCTTGAACGTGCCGATGTGGTACGTGACGTAGCGGTAAACGATGCCATCCTTCTCCCACTCCCGCACGACTTTAGCGTCCAGCGGGTCTGTCCTGGGATCGAAGTCGGCCCACAATTGCCTGACCGAGGCGGGAGCTTTCGGCTCCTCAGCGAAGATGAAAGTCGGTAACAGGAGTACGACGCCGATCAGGATGTTTCGATTCACTCGTAATTCCCTCAATACCTCACACCCAGCCACACCGTCACCTCGTCCGGCGTCGTCCACTCGACCCGGTGCTACTTGAGCGCCGGAAGGTTGACGACGTCGCGATCCAATTGCTTGCTGCCGAATGGGAGGTCGTCGTCGAGCTTCGTCAACTTTTGCCGTCGATGTAGAGCAGATAATCGGGGTGCCCGGTCTTCAGCGGGAATTCGCGAACGGCGATTCCCGACCCGGCGGCGAGATTCAACCGGGCGAAGTCCTGCCTCTGCCACCCTGCCGCAGCCAACCGCTGGTCAATCTGCTGTCGGGCTTGTTGCTCGGGAGTCATGCACGGCCCACGGTACTGAAACCAAACCACCCGCAGAAGATATGCGGCCGGTCGCAGCAGGGGCAATTGAGGCGAGGTGGAAAACTTGCGCGATGCCGGTCCTCGACGATAGACCGCGGTGGAGCTGCAATGAAGGCAAGTGGCAGTTACCCGGCGAACGAAAACACTCAACGAAGGGAAAGGAAGCCATCGAAATCCAGTTCCAACTCTGCTGGTTGGTCTGCCCTCAAGTCTCACGCGACGATCGGAGGCCAACTCATCCGGGGACCGGCAGGTGGTCAGCTGAAGCCTGACACCGTAGGAACAATCCTGATCAACAGAGTCCTCAATCCGCTCAAGAAGCAATTTCCATCCGCAACCGGAGAGCGTGGATTCGCCGACGGGGCACCTGCACAGTTTCCGGCACTTCTTCGTCTCACAAGCGTTTCTTGAAGGTGCGTCGATTGGAGAAATCAAGCACTGGGTGGGTCACCGCGACTCGAAGATCGTGGACCACTGCCGACATCTCGGCGACGACGAAAGCCGCCAGCGGATGGAACGTCTGAATCTACTCGGAGACATCGATTTGAACCCGGATGGTCCGGGTTCGCCGATGACAGCTCCAATGGGGGCTGCTGTTCACGCAAAGAAAGGAAGCGGCCGACAAGCTTCTCGACGGGCAGCTGACTGAAGTCGCTCCTCTGTCTCGCTGAAGCGAGAATTTGTCCCAATCATCGTCCCAATGACTGAGACAAATCGATTCGCCATCCGATAAACCTCTTCTATCAAAGAGGTTACACGAAGGGCGAAATCTTCAAGCGGAGAGGGGGGGATTCTCTGCCCGCATGACTGCTGCGTCAATTTCGTTGCAGCAACCGGCGTGATCATAGGAACTTGCGACTCGACGTCAATGGTCCATTGCTTACAATGCCTGAAAGCCCACATTAACCTGCTGCCACAAAACCGCCACAAAGTTCAAGTCCCATTTTTGACGTGGATGTGTGAACTAAGCCATCTTCTATGTGCTGTGGACGGGCTACCTGTGGTGGGAGATTCCCCCTGCTTTCCCGAATCGGGAAAGCGTCTACACGCGGTTCAGACCTGGCGACTGGACGGCACCTGGTAACAGCTGCATGCTGAACTGCGAGGGCCGGTCAGCAAGGTGGCGGGAAAGAAGTCAATGCCGATGATCGTGATGGTTGAATGCCAGACGGCCAACACCAACATGCGCGGCGCGCTTGGCAACGATGCGGGGGAAAATCTGCACGGCCCCAATCGTCATCTGGAGGTTGATAGGTTGGGACTAGAGAAGAACTCCACGCATTCGAAGCGCCGTCATGCGGCTTGAGGATAGTTGATCAGGGCCGCTGTGGCGAATTGGTGCTGGTGTTCGAACCAGTCGTAGACCTGGGCGACCAGTTCCTGCAGGGTCTGGCAGCGATGGTTGCGGGTCACGGTTTCGTGCATCCGCCACCAGACCCGCTCGATGGGATTCGTCTCGGGCGCGTTCCTTGCCAGGAAATGCAGCACGATCTGGTGTCCCCACTGAGCGAGATAATCGCGGACCAGCCGGCTCTTGTGGAGAGGGGCGTTGTCGCAGATCACGTGAATCTTCCGATAGCCCCGCAGCCGACGCCGCAGGTTGTCCAAATGGTCCACGAACAATTTGCTGTTGCGTCTGGCCCCCGGCGGGCTGGCGATCAGCGTCCCGGTTCGCCACACCAGCCAGCCGGAGACGTGGCACTTTTGGTTGTTGCCCGGCGTGGCGACCGTGGCCTGATTACCCCAGAGCATCCACATCGCACCCAGCTTGGGATTCAGATGCACGTCGACCTCGTCTTGAAACACGGCGACTTCGTCCCCCGGCAGCGTAGCCAGCAACTGCTGGATCCGCCCCAGAATCTCGGCGAATTCGGGATCTTCCGGTCCCACGATCGGCCGCGGCCGACGCCACACCAGTCCCAGCCGCTGCTGCACGCGGCGAACCGTTTCCCCGCTGACCTAACGGCCGGTCTCCTAGGCCAGCACTTCGGCCAGAAGGGCGCACGACCAGCGGCTGCGGAAGTCCCCGAAGTCCTGCGGCGTGCGCTGCAGCGTCCATTCCACCAGTTGCAGCCACCAGAACGGAGTCGTCGCACAGTCTGCCGCACCTTCACGCAAGACCATCGCGACGCAGCCTCGCCGGGAGTCCTGCACGACGTCGCTGACAAACCCCGAACTGCAGAACAACAGGCCCATGATCCCTCGATAGGTGCGACCGTCAGCGAGCAACAACGTCACATGCGCCCGCCTCGCCAACCGGGCGTCGCCCGAACCGCGATACGCGTCCAACAACCGCTTGCGATATTCGTCCGAAAGCCGAATACTGCCGTCCATGGCCTGGCCTCCGTGGGGAAGTGATGGATTCCACCACCAGCCATAGCGTCCAGGTCATCTTCCGCCAAGACCAATCTCTACGCCCTTCGATGCCGCTGTGGAGTTATTTAGGATGGGCGATCGCCGTCCATGCCAATTCGTTCCAGGGTCAGGAAGGGGTACCGCTGGTGTTGTGGAGGCCGCAGCCGCTGTGCCCTCCTCTGAAGGTGATCTCCGCTGATTTGGCCCATCGGTCTGATGAAAAACGAGGCATGGGCATCTTGCCCATGCCGCAGGAGCGAAAATGCCAGCGGTTTTCATGGTCCGTCACGGGCTGGAAGACCCTGCCACGCGCATTTCGACGGTCCGCTATGGTCGCGGCGCGCTGCCAGTCTGGACGGAACAGACCTTCGGCTGGCGGCTGCAGACCGTGCGCGGTCCGTAGGGCTCCGTGATCAGGCCGAAGCAATGGATCGGCGAGCGGACATTCGTCAGGCTCCCCGCCGCTAGAAACTTCAGAAGAGCCGACGAGCGGCTGCCGCAGACGACCGAAACCATGTTCTGCCTCCGGATGACCTGTCTATTGTCCAGACGCCTCGCTAAACTCGACCCTCTCGATTTGGAAACAGGTTCTAACGTTCGCGTTGCAGCGACCTGAAAAACAAGGTCTCTTCGGTCGTACGCTTAGGATAACGGGAACGCGCGACACTCATTATCATTAGAAAAAGGACAACCATGAATCCAGGGACGAGCCTTTCTTCAGAACAAGCCTTCAGAATAAATGATGGAATCGTCAGTGCAGCCCTCCTGCTATCGCTGCTTACGGTAGTTATCGTCGATCGTGCGAATTTGCCAACAGGTGCTGACATCGTCTTTCTAATCGATCAGCGTCCGGTGATGATGAGCATGCGAACGGCGATTAGCGACCGGTGTCGAGAAATTGCACGCTCGCTGCATGCCCAAGGGCTCGATTGCCAGTTTGCGGTGATCCCCTTTGGCGGTCGCCGAAGCCACTTAGCGCGAGTGGCGTTAACAGCTGATATGGAGTCCTTTGAAGGGCTCCTTGCGGAAAGTCCGCCCGAAGGACCGCCAGAAAATCAGACCGCGGTTCAGGCCTTAGAGCGAGCGTTGAGCTTACAGTTTCGCGAATCGACACCTGTGTTGTTCTATTTGATCTCGCACACTCCATTCACCGATCACGCAGAGATCAAAGACCTGACCCAACAGATGCAAGAGCGCAGGATTATCACGCTGGTTCAAGCGGATGCCGACGCCCGAGATCGGTGTCAGCCATTGCTGGATGGCGGCGGCCGTTTTTACTCATTCGATGGCGAAGATTTGACCGGCGCGACTAATCGCTCAAATGCTTCTGCAAGAACCGCCAGTCTCGTGGCAAAACTGTCATCTCAGTCAGGAGTTGAGATTGCGGTGGATAGCCTGTACGGCGATCGCACATCGGCCAAGCGGCAAGAAATCTTAACAAGGAACGGCGGTTCGCAGGAATCTGAGTCCGCTGCACGAGCTGGCTTAGATTGGCTCGCTCGACATCAGGCCGACGACGGGCATTGGTCGGATCATGACAAATGCGAACAGGACGCTTGCCC
>JANRLN010000360.1:0-2605 GCA_033762515.1 Planctomycetaceae bacterium | reverse complement strand
GGATCGGGTCCCAGCCCCAGGCGAAACGCCGCCCGTTTCAGATGGGCTTCGAACTCCTCTTCCGAAGCGGTGGGCTTTTGCCGTGCATCGCGCAGCATATCGCGGCCGCGGTCGCGTGCCGCCCACAGGAGTTCCTGCTGCACTGGGCGTTTGCGGCTGGCGGTGATTTCCAGTTCCTTGACGATCGGAGCCATTTTCTGACTGGCCTTCTCGAGGAAGGCGTTCCATTCCGCGTCGGCGGCCTTCTCATCACGATGACGTCGGAATTCGGCAAGGATCTGTTGCAGGGTTTCCAGCTTTGCCCGCTCTGCTCCCGTCATCGGGATGAGTTGCAGCAGACCATAGCCGGCGCCAACCATAATCAGCACGATCAATGCCGCCGTGACCGGCGACTTCAACGAGAACTGGTCGAGCCAGGATCCGCCAGAATCGTATTGGCTCGAAGGACGCTTCACAGGGCTGGCAGCCGACGGCGGTGCTAACGCGGCTGCAAGACGCGGTGACGCATTCGACGTTGTGGATGCAGTCCGGGACTCGGGTACGCGGGCGGCAACTGCTGCTGGGGTTGGTATCGGGTTGGTTTGGGTAACCGGTTCCGCCTTCGGCGGGGATTCGACTTTGGGAGACACCGGTATTCTTGTCGCCGCAACCGGTGGTGGGTCCGCAGGTGCAGGTGCATGCTTGGCGACCACCGTTTCAGGCGCTGGTGTGGTCGGGGCAGGCTGGGTAATCCCATCGCGCTGCGGAAAGGCCCCGGAAGTCGCCCTTGCAGGCGTGGCCGATGCGACGATGGACGTCGAAGCTGCGGTGACTCCCACGTGGGCCGCCACGTCCGCTGGCTGTGGAACTGAGACCACTTCCACCAAAGGCGCGAGTGCCTGTTCAATCGTCGGGCTTGCCGGCAGCCAGGCTCCGTAAGGTCCGTAGCGCACGAAGTCGTAGGCGCTGATTTGACCGACTGCCAACATCTGCGACAATTGCATGAGACTCAGCGGTCCGTACTCGACCCCGCGAATCCCTGCAAACCAGGCCGGTTGTAACGCTGAGGGTTGATATTGCAGGGATGGCGGGGCTGGCGACGCGGTCGAAGGTGCAGCCGCAACAGAGGTTACGGCTGCCGGACTCAGCGTCGGAGCGACATGCCGGATCGGTTCCGGTTCTGCATACGGCATGGCCGCCATCAGCCGGCCGATGGACCCGGCCCGACGATAGCGCCCATCAATCCCGCGCTTGATCTCATCATCCGCCGTCAGTCCCCCCTGATGTGCCAGTTCTGTCAATTCGCGAAACGACAGAGGCCCCAAATCCTGCCCCGCAAGGCGATAGAACCAATCGGGATCGTCATCCCCGGTCTGCACGGCCTCCGTCACCGTCGCGGTGCCTGTGTCGAGATCCGACGGCACCGCGACGTCAACGTCACTCAGTCGTTGCCAAGTGGCAGAGGCGTCGCGGCGCACCTCGATCACGCCGGTCAACGTTCCAGCCGCCTGCCTGGCTTGCAGCAACGCGATCTCAGTCAGACCGTACTCCTGACCGTTGACCCGATAAAACCAACGCGCGCTCATCGACACGATTCCGTGCGAAACATGAAGTCTGGCAGATATGGCGATCTGCGAATTCAGTCACTTCCCGCCCGCACCACTCCAGGAAAGGGGGCTGCGAAGCCGAGGCACAGCGGGAGTGGCGATGACGTGGATCTGCCAATCAGAGTGAGCGCGGAAGCTGAGAGACCCCGTGCACTCTGTGGTTCGTCTGCGGCGACGCTCCCGTCGTGTTATTGTGACACGTCTCGCGGCGTCTGCAACGACCCCGTGCGACAATTCTCGCAGTCCTCATATCCGCGTGCCGACGAGGAATGCGTCCTTATCCATACGATCAGATTTTTCGAATCACGGATAATCCCTTCCGCTGCCAAGATTCGGTAATGTCCGAAGATGTTCACTTCGTGCGATGAGTGTGATCGCTGGCTGGAACCGCGGAGAGAGACAATCTCGCTGCCGTCTGATTCCGAGGGTGTCTGGCGACGATTCCCGACCGCGCCCCCGCAGTTTCTCAGAGGTGGTCGACATCAAACCTCCTCAAACCGCACAGCGCTGGTAGTCTCATGTCGTCGTGGCAGTCTTATTGCTAGCGACCCGGTGGATCAGGCATTCCGTGATGCAGACGCAGATGCTGTCAGCGCGAACATTCGTCGTTATGGGACTCCTCTGCGGCATCGCCGCTGTCGGCTCCGTCATTCTCTGGATGTGGCCCGCTGACGGCGACTCGCCGCCAGTCCGCGACGCGACGAGAGCTCTCCTCCGTGCCCGGAAGCATCTGCAGTCGCGCGATTGGCACGCCGCCGAGGCGGCAGTGCAGGACATCCCCGCAACGGACCGGTGCTACCCAGAGACGCTGCTGATTCTCGGTGAATCCGCAGCCGGTCGGGAGGACTGGGAGAAGGCGCTCGGGTATTACGAGCAGATTCCACGCACTGGCGGAGATACGGATGTCCGCGCTCGTCTGGCGAGCGCCGAGATCGAATTCCATCAGGGGCGTCTGTTGTCCGCTTACCAACACCTGCGTTATGGATTGGTCCTTGATCCAGACGAGCTCTATGCCAAGA
>JANRLN010000359.1:0-3083 GCA_033762515.1 Planctomycetaceae bacterium | reverse complement strand
TCCATGGACAGCCCTTCCAGCAGATCGTTGCCGCCGATCTCCAGGATCAACAAGTTTCCCGAGTCGCCGAGGGCCGCCAGTTGCCGTCGGGCCGATTTCAGCGTGGCCCCCTGCTGAGAAGCGTCCCAGACGATGGCGTCGCAGCGGCGTGACAACTGTTGCGGCCAGGTGTCGTCACGGTCGTTCAGGCCCGCGGTGATGGAATCGGCGATGAGGGCAAGTTCGACGTTGGTGCTCCTGGGGAGGGCTCCAGCCCCCGTCGCGCGATACTCGCCCAGCAGCGCGGCCAGAACGGCGATCCCCAGTGCCAAACGCCACAATCCCCGCTCTCTCGGGGAGGGAGTCCGACACACCGCGCGAATGAACCAACCCATAAAACCGGCGATCAGCACGCTCTGAGGCACGAGCGCCGGCCAACTTGCCAGCGACCACCACACGCCTCCCAGCAGCGCTGACAGCACGACCCGGCTGCGCGACCATCCCCAGCAGTTCCCCTGCACGGCCAGCAACAACAGCAGCAGACCCACCGGCAACGCCTCGCCGCTGCCAAAGTGGTAAGTGACGGCGCGAAGGAGCCAGGTGGGTTCGTCCATGAGCTATGCCTTCGCACACGCCCGGCTGATGCGGAAGACGTGTCCGTCGGGGTGGCGGACATGCATCTCGCGCACGCCCCAGGGTTCGTCGGTCGGCGGTCGCGGGATCTCGATGCCGGCGGCGACGCAGCGGGCGTGGATCTCGTCGACGTTGTCGACCCAGATCGACAGCCAGACTCCCTGATTGTCCGCTCCCTCCCGTCCGCGGCCCCCCTGGCCGTCGAGACACATGAAGATCTCGCAGGGGCCGGAGCCGACGGCGCCAAAGGTTACCGGCGCATCAGGGGTCGCCTGCCAGTCCCAGCACTTCTTCCAGCCGAGCTGCGCGAACCACTCGAAACTCTGAGCCATATCAGAAACATTCAGAATCGGCGTGATGCTGTGGGCGTCCATGATCGCGGCCTGTGCGGCTGATGATTCGAAATAAGACGTGTGGGTCCGCCGAGGCGAATGATAACACGCACGACAGTTCGTCGATTTGTCCGTAGAATTTCGCCGAAGCGATTTTCAAATGTTGCGACGAAGACACCACCGGGAGGGCAAGGCTCCTGCCGAGCCTTTCTTATTGACGGGAGGGCGAGGCTCCCGCCGAGCCTTTCTTATTGAGGGGAGGGCGAGGCTCCCGCCGAGCCGTCTTTTGAGAGAATACGGGAATCCATCGAAGCGCCCGCGGTTCGGCAGGAGCCTCACCCTCCCTGATTGAGAATCACATCTCCGCATTCCCGGTCTCCCTCACGCGCGGAAACTCATCACCATGGCCCAAGACATCACCACCCCCGACCCGACCCTCGTTCTCGATCTCCTGGAAGCCTTTCGTCGCTCGAAGACGATGTTCGCGGCGATCTCGCTGGGGGTCTTCGATGCCCTGGAAGCGGGTCCGCAGTCGCTGGCGGATCTCGCCGCCCGTCTGCAGACGAGCACCGACGGTCTCGAACGATTGCTCGATGCCTGCGTGGGATTGCAACTCCTGCAGCGAACGGCGGGCGACTATGCGAACACCGCCGTTGCGTCGGCCTACTTGACCAAAACGAGTCCGCGACGGCTGACCGGGTATCTCAACTTCTCCAATGACGTGATGTGGCAGCTCTGGTCGCACCTGGAAGACGCCGTCCGAGAAGGGTCGCATCGCTGGAAACAAACCTACGGCGGCGACGGCCCGATCTTCTCCCAGTTCTTCAAGACCGAAGAGCAGAAGCACGAATTTCTGATGGGGATGCACGGCTTCGGCGTCATCAGTTCCCCCCACGTCGTCGCGGCGTTCGACCTCAGCCGGTTCACGCGACTGGTGGATTTGGGCGGGGCCACCGGTCATCTGGCGATCGCCGCCTGCCAGCGGTATCCCCAGTTGCAGGCGACGGTGTTCGATCTCCCGGACGCCGTGCCGCTGGCAACCCAGATCATTGGGGCGTCTCCCGCAGCAGACCGCATCGCCCACGTCGCCGGGGACTTCTTCGTCGACCCGCTGCCGACGGGCGACCTCTATGCCCTGGGCCGCATCCTGCACGACTGGACCGAGGAAAAGATCCTGCGCCTGCTCGGCCGGATCTACGACAGCCTCCCTTCGGGCGGCGCGGTTCTCGTCGCCGAGAAACTGCTCCTGGAGGACAAATCGGGTCCGCGCTGGGCGCAGATGCAGAACCTCAACATGCTCACCTGCACCGAAGGGAAGGAGAGGACGCTGGGAGAGTACGAACAACTCCTGCGGCAGGTGGGGTTCAGCGGCATTATCGGCTGCCGAACCACCGCCCCGCTCGATGCAGTCCTGGCGGTGAAGGGCTAGCGACCAGGAGTCGAAAGCAGAACGTAGCAGAATTCGCAAGAATTCTGCGCTTTCGACGATGGGGAACGTGCCGCTGTGGAGCATGACAATAATTACGAGTTGTGGAGCGCGGTTCACCGCCCTCCCCGTGAGGGAATCCGGAACATGCAGACCTACCATTTCACGTTTTCGCTGGCTGATGATGCCCGCGACCTGGAGACCTGGTCGAACGCGCTCTACGAGGCGGGGGCCGACGACAGCAGCCCCGGCATTTGCACTGGGCAACTTTACGCCTCGTTCGACCGCGAAGCCCCGACGCTGGAGGACGCGCTGCGGAGCGCCGCCGCGCACATCCAGGCCGCAGGGCTGACGATCGTCCGCTGTGAAATCGACGCGGCCGAGCTCGCCGAACTCATCGCCGCCGCTTAAGGATGCGACGATGCGAATGGAGTTCCGTGAGGTGGGTCGCAGAATTCGGGGGAATTCTGAGCGATCGATAATCAGGAGCGTGTCCTGAGTAGGTCAAAATTCTTGCGAATTTTGCTACGCAAGACACGGCGGGTGCTGGCGGTTTCGCGGGCGGAGAGGAGGTCAGATGCGACACTCTCTATGGTGATTTCAGCGATTCTTCGACCGCTTCCGCCACGGTGACGCCGTCGGAACTGACGTCCAGAACTGCTGCATTGACTTTCCAACCGCACCGGCCCAGCCACGCGATCACCTTCGCCAAG
>JANRLN010000358.1:0-22499 GCA_033762515.1 Planctomycetaceae bacterium | reverse complement strand
CTTGGCGAATCCCTGGATGAGCCGTGGCGAACTGTAGCCCATCGGTCTGCGCTTGACCAATCCAAGAATCTTGATCCGGAATTGGGGAGTCGTTTGACAACCCCTGCATGGCGGATGTCTCATGCTGGGGATGCGCTTCGTCTGCCCAAACTTGCGGCAACCTGCCTGTGTCTTGTCTGCTTGAGATCGTCTGATGACGTCTGTCGATCCTCCGTTGTTCTACGCAACCGACGAAATCAAATCCTGGGTGCTGCGCGTCTTGCAGCGTTTCGGGATGTTCGCCGTGGATGCAGAGCTGCTGGTGGGGCGATTGCTGGAGGCCGAAGTCCGCGGGCGACCGCGACAAGGTTTACGCTTACTGCAAGAAATCGTCACCGCTTTCGACATGGGAGACATCGATCCGCGTGCGCGGACGCTCAAGGGGGTTGATCTCCCTGCGTTCGCCGTGCTCGACGGGAGCACCGGCGTCGGGCAGGTGGGCGCCAGCCGGGCGATGTTGCTGGCGATCGAGAAATCCCATACGGCTGGCATCGCAATGGTGGTCGTGCGGAACAGCCAACCCTGTGGCGACGTCCGTGTCTTCGCGGAGCTGGCGGCACAGGCGGATTGCATCGGTTTCTGTTCCACGAATTCCGGGAAGGGATCATTGCCGGGAGACGATGGAGGCCACTGGATGTCCACGCATCCGCAGGCCTGGGCGCTGCCTGGGTCGGTGACGCATGGTTGGGTCTCCGCACGCGAATTGTCAGCGGACGACTTCGCGTCAACGCAACTCGGGAGCGGAGGACTGTGGCACGGCATCGTCTCGCTGGCGCTGACGGCAGGTCTGACGGGGGCACGGCTGCCGGCGGCGAAGAAGAAGGCGTCTCCCTACGGCTCAGGTGCGGAACACTGTTGCCTGGCGTTGCATCTCGACGCGGTCAAAATTCGGGACGGCTGGGAGACTTGGACCTCTGAAACGTTGCCGCGCGCCGCCCCCGCATGGCAACCCGTCGCCTGGTCGACGCCGCCCGAAGCGCTGGCGCTGTCGCCGGAGACGCTTGTCGACCTGCAAGACGCCGCCCGGCAAGCGCGGATCCCGTTGCCCGAGCCGCGGCGTTGACGGTGAGCGACGATGAACTACGGCAACCGGAAAAGTCTCCGGGCGTTTGCCGTCGTCAGAGCCGCGAAGTCTTCCGAGGTCGCGCCGCGGACTTCCGCGACATGGTTGGCGGTGTAGCGGACGTTCGCCGGTTCGTTGCGCTTGGGCCCCTTGTCGTTTTTCAGCGGCGACGGCATCAGGTACGGAGAATCGGTCTCGACCAGAATCCGATCGGCGGGAACCACCTTGGCCACCTCGCGCAGCGGCGCATTGCGTTTGAACGTCACCATCCCGGCAAAGGAAATGTGCATTCCCAGGTTCCAGCAGATCTCCGCTGTTGCAAGATCCCCCGAGAAGGAATGCATGACTCCCGACAATGGACCCCGGCTCGCAGCCTGTTGCAGGACGTCCGCGACGTCCGCCTCGGCGTCGCGGCAATGCACCACGAAAGGCAACTGCCGGCGCTGTGAGAGCTCAATATGCCGTCCGAAGTAGTCGCGTTGCAGTTCGATGGGGGCGAAATCCCAATAGCGATCCAGCCCTGTCTCACCGATCGCCACGACTTTGGGACTTTCTGCAAGCCGTTCGATTTCAGCAAAGTCGCCCGGTCGGGCCTCCTGCACATAATTGGGCTGAATGCCGACCACGGCATACAACGGTTCAAATCGCGCCGCGAGTTCCACCGCGGCCTGACTCGATGCCAGCGTGCACCCCACGACCAGCATCCGCACCACACCCGCGTCGACGGCGCGCTGTACGACGGCGTCCAGATCGGCCGCAAAGGCGTCTTCGTTCAAATGACAATGGGTGTCGATCCATTCCGTCACAACAGGCTACCTTGAAGCGTGGCAGATCTCGACGTACTTCTGCACCGTGGCGGCCAGACCGAACTCCAGGGCGTCGGCAATCAGCGCATGACCAATGGAGACTTCCAATATTCCAGGAACGGCGTCCAGAAAAGGACCGAGGTTCTCGCGGTTCAAGTCGTGCCCCGCATTGACCCCTAACCCCACATCCACTGCGGCCTGAGCCGCAGCAGCGTACTGCTTCAGGACCTGCTCGCGGCGCCCTTCCTTCCAGCCTTCAGCGTAAGGACCCGTGTAGAGCTCCACGCGGTCGGCGCCAACGGCTTTCGCCGCCGCCATCAATTCCGGTTCCGGGTCCATGAACAGGCTCGAGCGCACGCCGAGCGAGCGAAACTCTTCCAGGATCGGCCGAACTTCGCCCGCCTGCTTGGCCAGGTCCCAGCCGTGATCTGAGGTGAGTTGATCCCGCACGTCGGGCACCAGCGTGCATTGGGCCGGTTTCACGACGCGGATCAGTTCCAGAAACATCGGCTCGAAGGGATTCCCTTCGATGTTCAACTCGACCTTGATGAGCTTGTTGAGCGCATGCACGTCGCTGCGGCGGATGTGGCGCTTGTCCGGGCGCGGATGAACAGTGATGCCGTCGGCTCCGTTCTCAATCGCCACCGCCGCCGCCCAGGTGACGCTGGGGACGCCGGAGTCTCGGCTGTTGCGCAACAGCGCGACCTTGTTGACGTTGACGCTGAGGGAGGTCATGGACGGAATCCATTCAGTCAATTGGGAGGCCTGGGGATCACTTTTCCTGGCCGCCGGTGGAGGCGTGTCGCGACGACACACTGCCCCGCAGTCCCATCACCAGCAGGATGCAGACTCCCATCACACCGGCGGCCGCCCAATAAGGCAATGCCGGACTGGCCCCCTCGATGCCCATCAGCGACAGACCGACGACCGGACCCAGAATTCGCGCCAGCGAAGACATGCTCTGACCGACTCCCAGAATGCCCCCCTGCTCGTCTTCGGCCGTGTTCAGAGACAGCAGAGCCTGCAGGGAAGGCGTCGTCGCCGAAAAGCCAATCACCGTGATCGGCAGCACGGCGTAAAAGACAGCCAGAGAAGACTGACCACTCGACACGCCAATCAGCGCCAACCCGGCGGTCATCAACACGACGCCGATCATTCCCATGCGGAATTCGCCCAGCTTTGGCAGGAACCGGCGGACGAGAAACCCTTGAGACAACGTCAGGATCAGCCCGATGTAGGCGAACACGTAGAAGTTGTCCCGATCACCTAACCCCAGACGTTCGGTCAGCAGCGACAGCGTGCTCTCAAACTGGGCGAAGGCAAACGTCGTCAAGAAAATGGTCGCGAACAGCCAGCCAATGTAAGGTCGCGACACCGCCGCCGAAAAGGAAGCAACGTCAAACCAATGTCGCTTGCGGGCGGGATCGGCTCCCGGACGCAGCGACTCGGGCAACATTCCGATCGCCGCCAGGAAGGCCATTCCCGACAGCGCCGCCGCAACATAGCCCGGCGCGGGACTCGGCGCCGCGTCCGTCGTTGCAGCGACGAATTGCGCTCCCAGAATTGGGCCGAAGGTGAATCCAATTCCGAACGCTGCACCAATCAGCGCCATTCCTTTCCCACGGCTCTTGGAATCGGTGCTGTCGGCGATATACGCCTGAGCCGTGGGGATCGTCGCCCCCGCGATCCCGGCGGCAATCCGCGAAACGAACAGCCAAGTCAGCGGCGTCAACCCGAGGATCAGACCGGCATTCCCCAGTTGTGTGATCCACCCAAAGGCCGCGTAAGACAGCGTTGATCCCAGCAATCCTACGAGGAGAACCGGCCGCCGTCCAAAGTGATCGGACAACCGTCCCCAGACCGGTGCAAACAAGAACTGCATCGCTGAAAATGAGGCCATCAGCAGTCCCAACTGCCACTCGGCGGCATCGAAATGCTTCCCATACCGCGGCAGCAGCGGCAGCACAATGCCGAAGCCGAGGAGATCGATAAACACCACCAGGAAGATGATCAGCAGCGGAGAGCGGGACACCGGCAGGACCTACAGCGGAATGACAACGGCGGATTGACGGACGGGCAGGATAGCAGAAACGGTGTCAGCCTTCTTGCGACTTTCGGGACGAAGCTCGCCCCCGTTTGGCGACCGCAGCGCTGTTGAGGTTGAGATTTGCTCCCTTCGCAATGCAGGGGCAACAACTCTCGGCCTGCCAGACGTGCGCCAGCTTAGGGCCTGCTGAGTGCCCTCCAGTCCATTGGTAGAGATTGCGACGATGCCCATGACCATGATTGACACGAAAAACGCGCAGCCCATCGTAAAAATGATCCCAACACAACCGACCAACCGCCAAAAACCTCCGAGTCGATGATCGCTGAGAATCGGTCCGATCGACAGCGCAACAGCGAGTGCACTCCATGAGACGAGATTGAGTTGCTGCAACGCACGGTGCGAGGAGATCTCGTGCGCTGTCGATGCACCCGAATGAAGTTCCTCAATCGTGAATCCCAGGGTTGCACAAAGCAAACAGCAAGCATGGGCGATGATCCAGCAAAACCATTGCCGTCTCGTGGGTTTCCAAGTCGTCCCCTGAGTCAATGTATCTGGCATCGTTGAGATCCTAGGGTCACAGACTACTTTTGAAGAATGGCCGAGTTTCGGCGGGAAACCAAAGCTGAACGTCCAAATTCGTTAGCGAGAAGACAATGAATCGGAGTCATCGACGACGGATTCTGGTACATAACGTCTTCCATTTTCGGCCTGTTCTTCAAGCCACCAGCCCATCCAGAAAATCCAAGCAGCGACTCCAAAGCTGACGGAATCGCGCAAACTTCTCTGCCGTCAAGTTCACCTGCCGCGAACAGGCGGCGTTCACGGCGACCGTCGGCAGCCAACTCTGTTCCGACCATTCGAAAGCAAAACCTGAACGAGTCGTAAATGACGACCTGAGCGGCACCTTCAGCGAGGCTGCGTCGCAAGGAAGATTGCCCTGGGACATCTTCAGGAGAAAAAGCAAGTCGTCGTAGCTCAGCAAGCAAACCGACTCCAGTTCGCCGCGGCTATCAAATTGCCGGATCCGGCACCCGACCACCAAGTCCTCCGACTCCGAGAATCGTTTCAGAATCACGACTGGCCGCAGTTCGAGACCGTCGCCAAAGACTCCTTGAACGAATCCAGTTGCCGCATACGCCCATTCGACGCTGCTCCCGGCAGACAACCGCTCGCGAATAAACTCGATCCACCGCTGTGGATCAAAAGGGGGCCGATGGGTGTCGCTCATCGCGGAATCCCGGAGTGTGCACAATGAAGAGATCTCAGACTCTCTGAAAACAGAGCGCGTACCTCAGCTGAATTCTTTCGACATCTCACATCTGCCGCCAGCGTTTCCGTGCGACACGAGATAATCGTTGTCCCTCAAGGTCTAGGGCGCCGTATCGATCGGAGCTGTCAGCGCACGATCTTGTTCGGCGATCTGCAAATAGTCGCGAATCGCGGGGTCAAAGCTGGTGAAGTGATCGCCGGGAATCATCTTGACCGTCAACTTTTCCGCCGCTCCCGCCTCTTGTTGCATACTTTCGGCGGAGTCATGGAAACCTTCATCCTCCGTGCCGATGTAAGCATAGTGGTGATGCTGCAGGTGATTGACGTGTCCCAGCAACAACCGCACCGAGCGTTCTGCCGGGGTGTTCTCAAAGGGAACGGTCTGGTCAATCTGCCACGCTAAGAACGTCGTATGGTCGTACAGACCTCCGGAAGAGCCGCTGTGCCGGATGGGAACGTCATTGAGCAGACCGAGTACCGCCGAGACGCCGCCTCCGATGCTGTGACCGAACGTGTAGATTCGCCCCTTTTCGACATAGGGCTGTTGGGCCAGCCACTGGGTCGCGGCTCGGGCGTCGTCGACTTCGCCGAGGAACAGCTCGTAGTTCCCGGGATTTCCGTTTTCTCCGCGCAGCATGGGGGCCATGACGACATAACCGGCGTCCATGAAGGGAACACAAGTTTCCAGCAGGTCGCCGCTGCCGAACGCGAAGCCTCCATGAAAAAAGACCAGTGCCGGTCGAGGATCTTCGACCCCCGGGGGTCGATAGACCCAGGCCTTCAGAATGCGGCCCGCAGACGGATACAAAATCTCTTGAACGTTGGTCGGCGGGGTTTCGAGGTCATACTCCTGCGGGGCCGGACCAACCTTGATCAATTTGGTCTGAAACCCGGCTCGCCATTGGTCAAATGTTTGTCCCGCAGGTACGGGAACGTCACCGGCGATCTGGTGTCGGAATCTGCTGACGACCCAGTAGCCCCACCCACAACAGAGCAATACGCACACCAGCCCGCTGGCGGCCAATCCGAGCACGACCTTCGTGGTCGTGCTCATCCCCGATTGGGATTTTTTTCGCGATTTGTCTTTCTTGGGCTTCGCCGGCGAAGGTGCAGGAAGGCCCGCAGACCGGGCGCGACGTTTCGGGGCTTCCTCGACCAACTCTTCGTCAGCCAGATCGAAGTCGTCGTCGGCAGCGGGAACGGAGATCACCGCCGAACATTCGCGGCAGCGCATTTTCCTGCCAGCCAACTCGTCCTTGACCTTATACGGATGACCGCAATTCGGGCATTCGACTTCGAGAGCCATCGCGGGGTTTCCTGGGATATCGGCTGGAGGCTGGGAGGAAAGGGAACAGGAAAACAACGGAGCCGAGGCGGCCCCTTCGCGCCACAGATTACCCATAGCGGATGCGTTCCCGCCAGAACTTCGCTGCGTGTCGCGACACGGCGTTCCGCATTTGGCCAATGTTCGACGTTTGCTGAATCTGACGGGCCTCATGGCGCAGACGGGCGGGCGTCGCATTCGATGGGAATCGCACTTTCGGCAAGGGAACCTCTGACCCGGCGGGCGCCCGGATGCATTGAGTTCTGGTCATCAAGCCGACGCCGGACGTCGTCGATACTGGAAACGAGGGTCCAGGCCGACGGGCGGCGCCAGGGGGCGGCAGAGCCGTGCCAATCGGTCGAGCAGTCAGAAACGGTGTGCTCCGCCTAATGAGCACCTCCGCGAAGTTGGTTATCGCAAGAATGCCGCCGATCATTCCCGGAGTGCGAGCTACAGTTGCAATGTCAGTCCTTGCCAAAGGTCTTGGCCGACGTACGTGTCGATTGAAGTGTTCCGGAGAACTCGCGTGATCCTCATTATTGGCTGCATCGTTGTGATCGGCTCGGTGCTCGGCGGCTTCACGATGGCCGGCGGCGAGGTCATGGCCCTGTGGCACTTGTCGGAAGTGGTGACCATCGGCGGCGCCGCACTCGGCGCGATGATCATGATGTCGCCCAGCAAGGTGCTGATCGATCTGATGAAGGGGATCATCGCCGCCGTCAAGGGATCCCCCTTCAACAAGCGGATGTATACCGATCTGTTCAAACTCATGTACGAGTTGCTGAGAGTCGGCCGACGCGACGGCCTGCTGGCGCTGGAGCCGCACCTCACGAATCCGCATGACAGCGCCATCTTCAAGAAGTATCCGAAGATCAGCCACAATCACCACGTAGTGACGTTCCTGTGCGACAGTTTCGCTCCCATCATCGAAGGGAGCGCCGATGCCGACACCATTCGCGAACTGATCGACGCCGAACTGCACGTCATGGAGGAAGAACACCATGCGGCAGTGGGCGTGTTGCAGAAGACGGCCGATGCCCTTCCGGGCTTCGGAATCGTCGCAGCGGTGCTGGGGATCGTGATCACGATGGGCGCCATCGATGGGCCCGTGGAAGAAATCGGTCACAAAGTGGGTGCGGCACTCGTCGGCACGTTCATGGGAATTTTGCTCTCTTACGGGTTTCTCGGACCACTCGCCGGACGCATGGAGTTTCTGGGAGCCTCGGAGCTGGCGTTTTTCCAGACGCTCGGCGCGATCATCGTCTCCTGTGCCGGCGAGAGCGCGCCCAAGGTCGTGATTGAACGAGCCCGCCGGGGCGTCGGCACCGAATACCGACCGGCGCGGGAACAGCTCGATGCGCTGTTCAAAGAAGCCGAGTCGTCCTCTTCCGCCGCCGCGTAATCATAGGGTTCCGTCCGTCCGACCGCAGTCAAGGCTCACCGAGGGACTAGCAGATGGCAGGCAAAGGGGGCGGCGCGTGGAAGGTCGCGTATGCGGACTTCGTGACCGCGATGATGGCGTTCTTTCTGGTGATGTGGATCACCGCGCAGAACAAGGCGGTCAAAGAGTCGGTCGCCCAGTACTTCGAAAATCCCCTCGGCACCAACGCGGAAGCCCGCGCCACTTCGACCCATGGCATTCCCGGAGCCAGCAGCGACTCCGGACTCGAAGGCCAGCAGGCCGGACCGCACGGCTCCAATCAGCGTGAGGTGGGAACATTCGAACTGATGCCCGATGGCAAGACGCGCGTCAAGGATCGACCGCAGCTGCACATCTTCGATCGGCTTGAGAAGACGCGCACCATCGGAACGATGATCATCTTTGGGAAGCATTCCACGACTCTGACCCCCGACGCCAAGCTGCAGCTCTCCGCACTGGTTCCCGATCTGCTCGGGAAACCGAATAAGGTGGAAATTCGCGGCCACGCCGTTCGCGGGCCCTTGCCCAAAGACAGCGAGTTTCACGATCTGTGGGAGATCAGTTTTGCGCGTTCGGTCAGCGCCATGGAATATCTGGTGGCGCACGGGATCACGCCCGATCGCATTCGCCTGAGCCAGGACGCCGCGTACGAGCCGTATTCCGACGAAGAGAATGAGGTCGAAGATCCGCGAAACGCCCGCGTGGAGGTCTACGCGGTCGACGAATTGTCCTACAAATTCAAGAAGACCGCAGAACAACGCGGAGGCGACTTCGTTCCGGCCAAGGACCAGCCGGCTCCAGCGGCCCATGCGGCGGAGGGGGCCGAAGGACATGGAGGTGGTCATGGCGGAGGACATGGCGGAGGGCATGGAGCCAAGGCAGATTCCGGACACGGCGCGAAGGGGTCGTCGGGTCACGGCTCCGGGCACGGCGGTGGGCACGGCGCCAAGTCCGATTCCGGACACGGCGCGAAGGCGTCGTCGGGTCACGGTTCCGGGCACGGCGCCAAGTCCGATTCCGGCCACGGAGCAAAGCCGGCTGCCTCAGGCCACGGCGCGAAGAAGGCTGATTCGGGTCACGGAGCGAAACCTGCCAAGAGCGGCGGCCACGGGCACTGAATCTCGAAGATCGCCGCCGATCCAAGGGGGTTGTGGTTCGCGCAGCGCCTCATCCCGCAGTTTGGATGGATCACCTGCGGTGATGCTTGCGGGAACCGTTAGAAACCCCACCAGTCAGGGTTCGACTGGGCCGTTGGAGATTCGGAGAACGGCGGCGGCTCTCCATCCGTACGCGGCAACGGCAACGGCGTCTTTTCTGAAATCGGATTCAGCCAACCCGGCAGACGCGTCTCTTTCTTAGGCTTCTGAATCGCGGCATGAACTTGCGTTTGGTCGCCCGACGGCGAACGCTGCTGGGCGATCGATCGATTGTAGGCGGCTGCGTCTGACGATTTTCTCCCCGGAATCAGTTCCAACCCGAGCCAGGGTGACCGGGAGTTGCTGTCAATCGACAGACTGGACCTGCCGAGCGTACAGCCGGACAGCACCAGGCTGCCCAACAGGATCGCCGAGCAATGGCAGCAAACGGTGAAATGGACGCGGAACCTGGACATAACCCGCTCACGAATCGGTAGACGGAACGGACGAGGGATTCAGGAATCCGGCGGGTCATAGCAGACCTCTTTCGACAGGTGAAGACGAAAGCGGGTCGTGGATCGCGGCCCGTCGAAGGTGGAATCGCAATCGAGACGGCTCACCCGTCGGGATCAACGTCGAGGAGGAAACTCCAGGACGTGGCATGCGGCTGGCTGGACCTGCCTTCACAGATCCGTGCTCGCGATTCGCCAATCGTCCACTCTCCTGCGTGGCTGCTCCCCGCCACGGGATGCATCCACAAGTCTATTCTCCTGAATATTTTATGGCGACACGCTCGTGCCAAGTCGGGCCGGATTTTGATGACGTTCTGGCGGGACGAACCGTTTTGCGGTATTCGGCACAACTTCGGGAATCGCGAAAACACTTGACGATGAGTATCGCTCAGCCTTAAAATCTGGCACCGAGTTGGCCGATAACTGAGTGCCGCTGATATTCGCCGTTCCGATAAAGACTCGCCCATGCATCTCCGCGACCTGGAGCTCTTCTGCGAAGTCGCCACGCTCCGCAGCTTCTCGCAAGCTGCGAAGATGCTGGGCGTTTCCCAGCCAGTTGCGAGCGAAACGGTGAAAGCGATTGAAGACCGGTTGGGTTTGCCGCTGATTAATCGCGGCAAACGGCCGCTCGAACTGACTCCCGCGGGGCGCACCTACCTCGAAGGTTGCCGCGAACTTCTGGAGGGGTATCGGCGTCTCGAAGACCGCGTGCTGCAATCCCGCGACAAAGTCGTCGGGCCGGTGCGGGTGGCGGCAATTTACTCGGTCGGCCTGCTGCAAATGGACTGCTACGTCAAGCAGTTCGAGCACCTTTATCCCGATGCCGCATTGGAACTGCGCTACGTTCAGCCCGACGCCGTCCTGGAACGGGTCCAAAGCGATGAAGCGGATTTGGGTTTGGTGTCGTTTCCGCCGAAGCGCAGCGGGGAACTGGTCTGTATTCCCTGGCAAGAACAGGAAATCGTGGTGGTCGTTCCGCCGCAGCATCGATTGGCGGTGCGTTCGAGGATGCAGGCCGTCGAACTGGACGGGGAGTCCCTGGTGACCTTCACCACCGAATTGCGAATTCGTTCGGAGATGGACCGCTGGCTGAAATTGGCGCGTGTTTCGGTCGATGTCGTTCACGAGTTCGACAACATCGAGAACATCAAGCGGGCCGTCGAAGTTGGTTCCGGCATCGCGCTGCTGCCGATCCCCACAGTTCGACGCGAGCTGGAGATCGGCTCCCTGAGGGCGCTGCACCTGGAAGACGTGCGGTGGACCAGGCCGTTGGGCATCGTCCATCGCAAGCATAAGGACTTGACCACGGCGGCCAGGCGGTTCCTCGAATTGCTGCACCAACCTCCCGAGTCCTTTTATTACGCCAGTCCCGCGGATGATGGGGCAGGCCAACGCAAACCTTCGACCGCAGACGCCGCTTCCGCATGATGCGGACGGCATCGCACGGCAACGCCGCTGCCTCGCATGGCAGTCGGCACATCCACTGACGATTCGCCAGCGCCTTCCCCTGCGGAAATTTCGTCGCCTTCCACCGGCGACGTCTAGTGTGTGAGAAAGCCATGACCTTCGACCCGCTTTTCCATCGTCGCCCGGAGCTCTTTTATTCCGACGGCCGCCCCAAGGCCCAGGGCCTCTACGATCCGCAATTCGAGCATGACAGCTGCGGAGTCGGCTTCGTCGCGCATATCAAGGGGGAGCGATCGCGCCAGAACGTGGACGACGCCCTGCGGATCCTGCGCCATATGACGCATCGCGGCGCCTGCGGCTGCGAGACGAACACCGGCGACGGCGCGGGAATTCTCACAGCGATTCCGCACGAGTTCCTGCGGAGCGCCGTGAAGCGCGATCTGGGACTCGATCTTCCCGCGGCGAATCGCTTCGGCGTCGGACTGGTGTTTCTGCCGACCGACCCGGAAGAGCGCGCTGCTTGTCGCCAGGAAGTCAACCGCCTCATCGCCGCTCAAGGGCAGAAGCTGATCGGCTGGCGCAAGGTGCCCGTCGCTCCGGATGAGGCGGACATTGGTCCTTCGGCCCGTGCGGCGATGCCGGCGTTCGAGCAGTTGTTTGTGGGGTCCGCCGACGGCATCGATCAGGAGGCCTTCGAGCGTCAGTTGTTCATCATCCGCAAGCAGGCCAGCCATCTCATTCGCGAGGGGAACCTGCCGCAGGCGTTGAGCTTCTACATCTGCTCGCTGTCGACGCGGGTCCTGATCTACAAAGGCATGCTGACCCCCGAGCAAGTCGAGAAGTTCTATCCGGATCTCCAGTCCCCGGAGTACATCACCCATCTGGCGATGGTGCACTCGCGGTTTTCGACCAACACGTTCCCCAGCTGGGATCGGGCCCATCCGCAGCGCTTGATTGCCCACAACGGCGAAATCAACACGGTCCGCGGCAACGGCAACTGGATGTTCGCCCGCCAGGGCATGATGAAGAGCGAACTGTTCGGCGACGACCTCGCCAAGTTGTTCCCCATTGTCGAGCCGCATTGCAGCGACTCGGGGAATTTCGACAACGCGCTGGAGTTGCTCGTCCTGTCCGGGCGCAGCCTCCCCGAAGCCATGATGATGATGATCCCGGAGGCGTGGCAGAATCACGATTCCATGCCCGAGGACAAGCGCGCGTTCTACGAGTATCATTCCGCGCTGCAGGAACCCTGGGATGGTCCGGCATCGGTCTCGTTCACCGACGGCCGAATCATCGGCGCCACGCTCGACCGCAACGGCCTGCGTCCCAGCCGCTACTACGTCACCCATGACGACCGCGTCGTTATGGCCAGCGAAGTGGGTGTGCTCGACATCGCGCCGGAAAACGTCAAGCTGAAAGGGCGACTCCAACCCGGCAAGATGTTCCTGGTCGACTTCGAACAGGGTCGCCTGATTCCCGATGCGGAATTGAAGCGCGACTTCGCCAACCGCAGGCCCTACGGAGCGTGGTTGCGCAATCAGCGACTGCAGCTCAGCGAGTTGCCCGCGGCAGATCCCCAGCCGCGCATGACCGGCTCCGACCTCCTGGCGCACCTGCAAGCCTTCGGCTACACCACCGAAACGCTGCAGTTCATGCTCGTGCCGATGATCACCACGAAGAAAGATCCGCTGGGATCGATGGGCGACGACACGGCGCTGGCCTGCATGAGCGACCAGCCGCGGCCGCTCTACGACTATTTCAAGCAACTCTTCGCCCAGGTGACCAATCCCGCGATCGACTCGACTCGGGAAGAGGTCATCATGTCGCTGGAGTGCTACATCGGCCCCGAGGGAAACCTGCTGGAGACCACGGAGGCTCAGTGTCATCGCCTCGCGGTTCCGCACCCCATCCTCACGATTGAAGAATTGGCCGCGCTGAAGCATCTCGACTATCGCGGCTGGAAAACTCGCACGATCGACGCGACTTACCCGCGCACCGAAGGTCCGAAGGGACTCAAGCCCGCGCTGGAGCGGATCTGCCGCGAAGCCCGTCAGGCGATTGCTGACGGCTATAGCCTGGTGATCCTTTCGGATCGCGCCGCTGGTCCGGATCGACTTCCGATCAGCAGTCTCCTCGCGACCGGCGCGGTTCATCATCATCTCGTCCGGCATGAAGAACGGACGCGGATCGGCCTGGTCGTGGAATCCGGCGAGGCCCGCGAAGTGCACCACTTCTGCTGCCTGGTGGGTTACGGCGCCGATGCCGTCAATCCGTACCTCGCATTTGAAGCGCTGTGGCAATTGCAGGATGACGGAGAACTCCCCGGCGATTGGACGCACGACCAGATCACCGCCGCCTATCGGAAGGCGACGAAGCAGGGAATTCTCAAGGTGATGGCCAAAATGGGCATCTCCACCCTGCAGAGCTACAAGGGAGCGCAGATCTTCGAAGCCGTGGGTCTGTGCGACGATGTCATCGACCTCTGCTTCCGCGGGACCGCCAGCCGCATCCGCGGCGTAGGCTTCGAGATTCTCGGCGAAGAAACGCTCCGCCGGCATTCCCTGGGTTACCCCGGCCGGGCCGAGAACCGATTGCCGGTGTTACCGAATTTCGGTCTGTTCCAATGGCGGGCGACCGGAGAAAGGCACGCCTGGAATCCCCTCACAATCGCCCACATCCAAAAGGCGGCGACCCAGGGCGACAAGGGTGCCTACAAGGAGTTTTCGCGACTGATCAATGAGCAGGTGGCCCGGGAATGCCATCTCCGGGGACTCGTAAGGTTCAAGCCCGGTGCGGCGATCCCGCTCGAAGAAGTCGAACCGGCGGCGGAGATCGTCAAGCGATTCTGCACCGGCGCCATGAGCTATGGCTCCATTTCTGCCGAAGCTCACGAGTCGATCGCCATCGCCATGAACCGCATCGGCGGCAAGAGCAACACCGGAGAAGGGGGTGAGGACTACAAGCGTTTCACCCCTTTGCCCAACGGCGACTCCAAGCGATCGGCCATCAAGCAGGTGGCTTCGGGGCGTTTCGGCGTCACCAGCTGGTATCTCACCAACGCCGACGAACTTCAGATCAAGATCTCGCAGGGAGCCAAGCCGGGCGAAGGGGGAGAACTCCCAGGCCACAAGGTCGACAAGGTGATCGCCGCCACCCGGCATTCAACTCCGGGAGTGGGCCTGATCAGTCCTCCGCCGCACCACGACATCTACTCGATTGAGGATCTCGCACAGCTCATCTTCGACTTGAAGAACAGCAATCCGAGTGCGCGGATCAGCGTGAAGCTGGTGTCGGAGGTGGGTGTGGGAACCATCGCGGCCGGAGTGGCCAAGGGACACGCCGACAATATCCTCATCTCGGGCGACTCCGGGGGGACGGGGGCGTCGCCGTTGACCAGCATCAAACATGCCGGCCTCCCCTGGGAGCTGGGGATCGCTGAGACCCATCAGACGCTGGTGCTGAACGATCTGCGCAGCCGCGTGCGTCTGCAGACCGACGGCCAATTGAAGACCGGTCGCGACGTTGTGATCGCCACGCTGCTGGGCGCGGAAGAGTACGGATTCTCCACAGCGCCCCTCATCACGCTCGGTTGCATCATGATGCGCAAGTGCCATCTCAACACCTGCCCGGTGGGGATCGCCACGCAGGACCCGGAACTGCGGGCGAAATTTCATGGTCAGCCCGAGCATCTGATCAATTACTTCTTCATGGTCGCGGAAGAAGCCCGCGAGATCATGGCCCAACTCGGCTTCCGCACCATTAATGAAATGGTGGGCAAGTCGGACATGCTGGAGCTCGATCCGACGGTGACTCATTGGAAGACGAAGCATATCGACCTGACGAAAGTGTTGATGCCCGCGACTTTGCCGCATCCGAACGTGGGAACCTATTGCCAGATCAGCCAACAACACGGGATGGAGTTCCAGCTCGACAACGACCTGATCAAGGAATGTCAGCCGGCGATCCAGGATGCGAAACCCGTCTCGCTGAAAATCGAAGTGCAGAACATCGACCGCGCGCTGGGCACGACGCTGAGCCACGAGATCTCCAAGAAATGGGGCGCCAAGGGACTGCCGGAAGGAACCGTGCACATCCACTGTCGCGGATCGGCGGGTCAAAGTCTGGGAGCCTGGCTGGCGCACGGTGTGACGATCGAAGTCGAGGGGGACGCCAACGACTTCGTCGGCAAGGGTTTGTCCGGAGGCCGGGTCATTGTCTTCCCTCCCAAGAACGCCAGTTTCGCGCCGGAGGAGAATATTGTGATCGGCAATGTGGCCCTCTACGGGGCCACGGAAGGGGAAGCGTTTTTCCGGGGCCGCGCGGCAGAGCGATTCTGCGTGCGGAACTCGGGAGCATCGACGGTGGTGGAAGGAGTTGGGGATCACGGTCTGGAATACATGACAGGCGGCCGTGCCGTCATCCTTGGTCCCACCGGCCGCAATTTCGCCGCCGGTATGTCCGGGGGGATCGGATATGTCTGGGATCCCCAGGACGAACTCCTTGGCAACTGCAACCTGGAAATGGTCGCGCTGGAGCCCATGGAAGCGGACGAAGACATCGCGGAGTTGAAGGCGCTGATCGAAAAACATCAGCAGTACACGGGGTCTACGGTGGCCGCCGACATCTTGAAGAATTGGGCCGCCGAGTTGCCGCGGTTCAAGAAGGTGATGCCGACCGATTACAAGCGGGCGCTGGCGGAACTGAAGGCACAGGAACAACAGGCGGCGGGGAAAAGCCCGGTCCTGGCCGGTGTGGGCGGTCAGAGCTAGGGCGTCGGCGCCGGACAAACCATTCAATGAGCTGCAAGCTGGTCTGATTGATGATCTCGGCTACGTTACCCGTCGTCCTGCAACATGAAACGCTCGCCGATTTGGTGCAGCGTCTCGGCGACGTTCCATTGACGCGGATTCGGCTGCAACCCCCGCCGGGGACCGCCACCGAAGAGGACGTGCTTCGCGCCGGCAAGCCTTGGTGCGAACTGATCGACGGCGTGCTCGTAGAAAGGGCCATGAGGTACTTTGAGGGACGCTTGGCGACCGTGCTGGCATTTTTTCTCGAACGGTGGCTGACCACAAATGACCTTGGCTACGTCAACGGAGAAGGTGCGCTGACCCGGCTCGAATACGGCAATGTCCGTGTTCCAGATGTGTCGTTCGTCAATTGGAATCGCGTCGCCGATCATCGGGTTCCGCAGGATCCGATTTGCGGCGTGTCGCCGAATCTCGCCGTCGCGGTCCTCAGCAAGACGAACACGCATCGCGAGATTGAGCGCAAGCGACAGGAATACTTCGAGGCCGGCGTGGACTTGGTGTGGATCATCGAGCCGGAACTCGTCACGGTCGAAGTTTGGACGTCTGCCAAGGAGTGCCGCATCCTCGATCGCCACGACGTCCTAGACGGCGGCGCCGTGCTGCCGGGGTTCCGATTGCCGATTCACGAGTTGTTCGATCGCGCCGAGGGGGTTTCGTCTCGAACGAACCCGTAAGTCCCGAGCGAGGCCTGCGCTGACGCCGTAATTTGTCGTGACTTGAGAATCAGAAAAGAAGTGGTGGGAACCGCCCACCCTACGAAAGTACCGAGACTGCACCATGGGTAAGCCCACCGGATTCAAAGAGTTCCCGCGGCAGATTCCGACCGATCGCTCGCCGAAGCTGCGGGTGCTCGACTGGAATGAATTTCATGAGCACATGGAGGAGCCCGCGCTCAAGCGTCAGGGCGCCCGGTGCATGGACTGCGGCGTTCCGTTCTGCCATACGGGAACGCTTCTCAACGGCATGGCGGCCGGGTGTCCGATCAACAACCTGATCCCCGAATGGAACGACCTCGTTTACCGCGGCCACTGGCGCGAAGCGCTCGACCGGCTGCACAAGACGAACAACTTCCCCGAGTTTACGGGACGGGTCTGCCCGGCGCCGTGCGAAGGGTCGTGCGTGCTGGGGATCACCAGCCCCCCCGTCGCGATCAAGAGCATCGAATGCGCCATCGTCGATAAGGGCTTCGAGGAAGGCTGGATCACGCCCAGTCCGCCCCCCGTGCGCACCGGCAAGAAGGTCGCCGTCGTCGGATCGGGCCCCGCGGGACTCGCTGCCGCCGCGCAACTCAACAGCGTCGGCCACACCGTCACCGTCTTCGAACGGGCCGACCGCATCGGCGGGTTGCTGATGTACGGCATTCCCAACATGAAGCTCGATAAGACGGAAGTGGTGCAACGCCGAGTCGACCTCCTGGCCGCGGAAGGGGTGATCTTCAAGACCAGCGTCGAAATCGGCAAGACGATGCCCGCCGAACAGCTGCACCGCGAGTTTGATGCGGTCGTCCTGTGCACGGGCGCTACGGCCCCCAACGACTTCTTCGCCAAAACCCCGGGTCGCAACCTGAGGGGAATTCACATGGCGATGGACTTCCTCCACCAGAACACCAAGAGTCTCCTCGACTCCAAATTGGAGGACGGCAACTACATCTCCGCCAAGGGAAAAGACGTCGTCGTCATCGGCGGCGGCGACACCGGGACCGATTGTTGCGGCACATCACTGCGTCATGGCTGCACATCGCTTGTCAATTTCGAGGTTGTGCCGCAATCTCCCGATCACCGGGCGCCCAATAATCCCTGGCCGCAATGGCCGCGGATCTACCGCAAAGACTACGGCCACGAAGAAGCGGCCGCCCTGTTCGACTACGCCCATATGCCCGGCAAAAAGCTTGCGGGCGACCCGCGCGAGTATGCCATTCAGACCGTCGAATTTCTCGGCGACGGCGAAGGCAACCTGCGCGCCGTAAAAACCATGCGGCTCGACTGGTCCAAGCCAGACTCGGAGAAGAAGACTCCCTTTTCACCCATCCCCGGCACCGAACAGGAATGGCCGGCTCAGCTCTGCTTCTTCGCCCTCGGCTTCCGCGGACCGGAGTCGCCCGTTGCGGAGCAATTGGGGGTCAAACTCGACCAGCGTTCCAACTACGCGGCCGAGCATGGGAAGTACACGACGAACGTCGAAGGGGTGTTTGCAGCGGGAGATTGCCGCCGCGGTCAGAGCCTCGTCGTCTGGGCCATCAACGAAGGCCGCGGCGTCGCGCGCGAGTGCGACAAGTACTTGATGGGGACGAGCGACTTGCCGTAGGCTGGTGGATGCCTAATCCATCGATTACGCATTGGCGGAACCCAGAGATGACTGGCTGGTTCTTGCAGAATTGGGGAAACGTCGCGAGTGTTTTGGGACTGGCTTTATCTGTATGGGCGGCGTGGGTTGCGAAGAATGCGTCGCTCGCGGTTGCAGGTTTTCGAAAAGGGCAGGCAAATGCATTCTTGCTTGCCAAACTGGAATTGGCCTTGACTGGTGCACGAGCACTATGCAACGACAATGCCAGTAGGTTATCGCAAAGAAAATGCGATGAACTTCGCGAGCACTTGATAACAATCACCAACAGCAGACTGCTGGCAGGGCCGGAACAGCAAGAACTTAAAGCATCAACAACCTGGTTTCACAAACCCTTGTTAAACGATAGCAACACAAAAACGCAAATGCGAAAGTTGGTCGATACTCTGATCCGCGTCCGAGATTCCGCTCAATCGCAACTTGAGGATGGACTCGCATCATGATTGATCATGCGAAATACGTCCGCATCGTCGATCGTTTGATCGAGGGCACAAACAGTCGCTCGATTTCATGGAAGATTTCCGCTCGACGGGATTCATTCGTCACGGTCTTGGGCAGCGGCATGATCGAGATTTGTCGGAACGAACAGATTGACGAGGATGGCCACCCGATCGAATGGTTCGACCTGTTTATCATGGACAGCAGTGGAAACGTCGCAGATCGGCTCAGCTCCAGCACATCTCTATCGGGTTGGGACTCCACTGCCTTCGAAGTCCGTCGATTGGCGGAGTTGTACAAGGCCGCTCGCGGAAGTGCTATCGCCACTGGCACCGTCGTTGATGAGATCCTCGGAGAGCTGTTAGCCTAAATCAGGATCAATCGCGAATCGCCGCAATTCAAATTTCGCCGACTGCCGTGACCAGTCGATCCGTCAGGTTGGCGAGCAAGCTCGTCCCCTGCGGCCGAAACTGAATGAGAGTGGGCAATCAGGATTCGCCGCGGGAGAACGTGCTCCCGCATTCTGTGATCGAGGTACGATCCGGAAGTTCGCGAATGTGCTCCGCACAATCATCGACGCCCGGCGTATCTTTATCGCTTCAGAAAGTGAGCATACTGCGTCGGCAGGATGCCTTGTGGGTGTTCCACGCCGAGCGCTCTGGCGGCATGGAACGGCCAATACGGATCGCGCAGCATCTCGCGAGCCAGCATGACTACATCGGTCTGACCCGACTCGACCGCCGAATTGGCCTGTGCCGGATCAGTGATCATCCAGCCCACGGACGTTGGAAGACGTGTGGCTTTCCGAATCTCCGCCGCGATCGGCAGCATGAAACCCGGACTCCAGGGGATCTGCGAAATGTCCGGCGTCGCAAAGCCCATGCTGACGTCAAGCATGTCTAATCCGGCTCCCTGCAGCCACTGCGAGAGTGCGATCGACTCCTCGACGGTCACACCGCCTGCGATCCAGTCAGTCACGGACAATCGCACCATCAACGGAAAACGCTCGGGCCAGACTTCACGCACTGCGGTGAACGTTTCCCGCAGAAACCGCGTGCGGTTGTCGAACGAGCCGCCGTACTCATCTGTGCGTTTGTTGCTCAGCGGTGAATAGAAGCTGTGCGCCAGGTATCCGTGGGCGAAGTGCAGTTGCAGCGTCTGGAAACCGGCATCCAGCGCCCGGCGTGCCGCAGTCACGAAACTGCTGGTCACCTGTTGAATTTCCGTCTTGGTCAACTCCTTGGGCGTGCGGGGCAGATTCGCGCCGAAGGCTTCGGCCGACGGACCCACAATTTCCCAGCCGCCTTGGTCCAGCGAGAGGTGATCATCCCCTTCCCAAGGCTTCGCGGCGCTGGCTTTGCGCCCGGCGTGGGCGATTTGAATGCCGGGAATGGCTCCCATCTCGGAGACGAATTTGGCGATCCGCGAAAACCCCGCCACATGTTCATCGCTGTAAATCCCGCTGTCGCCGGGACTGATCCGTCCCTCCGGCGACACGGCAGTGGCCTCCACCATCACCAGGCCGGCCCCCCCCACCGCGCGCGACCCGAGATGCACAAGGTGCCAATCATTCGGGTGGCCGTCGTCCGACGAATACTGGCACATCGGGGAGACGGCAATCCGATTTCGGAACGTAACGTCCTTGATCTTCAGCGGCTGAAACAGCGCGACCATGATTCTAAAGAACCTTTGCTCTGGAGTGTTTTTCGAAAGGCGACCACAGATTCCCGACGAAGAGACGACACAAAGGACGCGGACGGCAACTGGACCAAATCCTTCGGCAGCCCGTCGAACCAAACTACCAGCGCACGCCGAAACTCTTTCAGACGCGTCGAGAAATTCCCCTCGCGACGCCCGAGGTCAGACAGATCGTAGCCGGTACGGCACAGAGAGGCTCAGGCGAGTTGAATCACGATCTTTCCAAAGTGTTCTCCCGACGCCAGATGGGCATACGCTGCCGGTGCTTCATCGAAGGAGAACGTCCGGTCGATCACCGGGCGAATCCGCTGAGCGGCCAGAAACCGGTTCATCGCCTCGAATTCGGTCCGCGGGCCGACGTAGATGCCGTTCAGACGGACGTTCTTGGCGACCAGTGGAAACAGACTCGCTGACGTCGGCCCGAAGCCGGTGAGGACTCCGATCAGGGCGATATGTCCTCCCGCCGCAACACAGGCCATCGACTTTTCCAGAGTTCCCGGACCGCCGACCTCGATGACGTGATCAACGCCGCGTCGCTCCGTCAGTTTCCAGACCTCGCGCTCCCAGCCCGGGGTCGCCGTGTAGTTGATGGTCTGCCAGGCTCCCAACTGGCGTGCCCGGAGCAGTTTATCGTCCCGGCTGCTGGTGACGATCACTCTTGCCCCGGCGGCCGTCGCCAATTGCAGTGCAAAGACCGAGACGCCGCCGGTTCCCAGGGCGAGAACGGTGTCGCCCGCCTGCAGACCGCCGCGCGGAAACAGCGCCGTCCAGGTCGTGAGGGCGGCGCAGGGAAGCGTGGCTGCTTCCGCGTAAGAATATTCGGCTGGGATGCCGACAACGCCTTCCGCATTGAGAAGCACGTGCTCGGCGAGCATGCCGTCGATGGTGCCGCCAAGATCCTGCTGGTGATAGCGCATGTCGAACCGGTCGGAGAGCCAGGTTTGAAACAGGCACCCTGCGACGCGGTCGCCGGGCTTCCAACTGGTGACGTCCGGTCCGACGGCGACGACTTCGCCGGCGCCGTCGGAGACGGGGATGCGGTTGGCGACGTTCCGGTTGGCCAAGTTGTGCAGATTGATGTGATCGCGATAGTTCAACGACACCGCGTGGACGCGCACGACGACCTGCCCGGGACCCGGTTCCGGACGAGGTCGCGACGATTGTTCCAAGCGATAGGCCGAACCTGCAGGAACGAGGCGCCAGATGCGATCCGTCGACATGGTGTTCTCCTCATGCTCGTCTCGCCGCAAGGGCTACGAAGCGGTCGGCGGCAGGTATTTCTTAGGCAGTTTGCAGACCATCGTGTAGGCTGGATCAAACATGTTGCCCATGTCGTAGCGCACACATTGGGCCATCAGCAAGTGGGCGCCCAGAGCATCGAGTCCGTAGTCCTGCTGCAACCACTTGAGCATCTCCGTCGTCGCATGCTGTACGCATTGATCGAGCGGGCGAGCACATCCCACAGTGAAGATGAATTCTGTGTTTTCGCCGCGCGGCCAGCCGATCGTCCGGCCCTTCAACAGGTTGACTGTGACGCGAACGTCCATCGAGATCTCGATGCCGGAGCCGACGATTTCCCCACAGCCCTGGGCGGCATGACCATCCCCCACGAAGAGGAGCGCCCCAGGTTCAAAAACGGGAAAGTACACCGTGGTCTCGGCGACGAAACCGCGGTAGTCGGTGTTGCCTCCGTATTCGCCGGAGGTGGCCGTAGAGATCGATTGTTTTCTCGGGGGCGCGACGCCGAAACAGCCGAGCATCGGTTCGATGGGGATCGTCAACTTTCCCAATTTGGAGGGTGGCCCCATCAGCGTCGCCGTTCCCGTCCGGGCATCGACTTTCCATTCGGCCAGCGGCGCCTCTGGAAGTTCACTGACGTAGGACGGATCAACAATGGTCGCCGCCACATGGGAACCGCACCACCCATAGTCGCGGTTGGGGACGATGGAATCGAGGTGCACGACCAACGTATCCCCCGGTTCCGCGCCGGCGATGAAGAATGGCCCGGTCTGCGGATTCCCGCGCGGCGTCACCGAGTTGCGATGCTGATCGAACCCCCTGGCATCGACCGTCGTCGTGACAATGGAATCTCCCGGCTGCACCGTCAGGACCGGTGCGTGCGGTCCTAGGGACGTGTGATAGTGGGTGGGTGTGTATTGGTGGAGCATGGGGAAGGGATGAGGGGTCAG
>JANRLN010000357.1:0-9067 GCA_033762515.1 Planctomycetaceae bacterium | reverse complement strand
CGCCCGGCGAGGCGCGCGCGGCGCGGGGCGCGGCGCCGGGGGAGGCGGGCGGCGGCGGGGCCGCGCGGGGCGCGCGGAGGGCGGAGGGTGGCGGGGGGAGGGCTGGGGGCATTTGCTGCTTGGTGACAGTCTGCGGATGTGCGTGTGGACGCTGGCGCTCGGACGGGCAGGAGTGCCCATCCTACGGGGCAAGTGCTGTTGCGTCGGGAGGGCGTTGCGTCAGGAGACTGTGGCGATTTCGGCGGTGGGGGTGGGGGTCGGGGCCGTGAGCCCGAGAATTTCGCGATAGACGTCGGCGGTCTTCTGGACCATCTGGTCGACGCGGAATTCCTGCTGGACTTCGATGCGGGCCGCATCGCCGATGCGGCGGGCGCGGGCGGGGTCGTCCAGGAGTTCGAGGATTCGCTCGGCGAGTTTTGCACTGTCGGACGGAGGGACCAGCAGTCCCGTCTCATCGTTGCGGATCACGCGATAGACCCCGCCGACGCGGGTGGCGATCACCGGGCGACCGAGGGCCATGGCTTCCAGCATGATGGTGCCGATGCCCTGCTGCAGCGAGGGGAGGCAGAAGATGTCCATCGCTTCGAGGGCTTCGCTGAAGTCGAGGAGATTGGGGACGAAGGTGACGTGTTCGGCGATGTCGAGTTCCCGGGCCAGGCGGCGGAGGTTCTCTTCTTCGGGGCCGGCGCCGGCGATTACGAATTCGACTTCGCGTCCGGTGGCCAACACGCGGGAGGCGGCTCCCAGAAAGAAGGGGAAGCCCTTGACGGCTTCCAACGGGCCGGCGGTCCCCACCACGGGAACGCGTCCCTCGGAAAGGACGTCGCGTTCGGCGCGCTCCTGGTGGCAGGCGACGCCGCTGTGAATGACCGTGACGAAGTCGTCGGGCAGACCGCAACGGCCGATGAGGTCGGTCTTGACCGATTCACTGACGGCGAGCACGCGTTTGGTCAGGGTCTGGTCGAACTTCAACCGTTCGCGCGACTGGAGGTAGTCGTGGACGGTTTGTATCACCGGGACGCGCAGTCGGCGGGCGAGCCAGAGTCCCTGGGGGATGGCGTTCCGCGACTGAATATGAATCAGGTCGGGGGGATCGTCGGCGAGTTCGCGGGCCAGCATCTCGAGCACCACGCGACCCCAGATTGGGGCCTGCAGGTAGGGATACTCGACGATGCCCAGCGTTTTCCGCTGCTCGGCTTCCACGGTGCGGGCGTTGGGACAGACCACCGAAATCTGGAAACCCAGGTCGGGCAGGTGCTCCGCCAGACGCAGGGTGTAGGCGCTGCTGCCCCGCAGGAAGAAGCGTCCGGCGAACAGGAGAATCCGCGGCTCGTCCCGAAGTTTCGTCGAACCGCTGGCGGAGCGGGCGTCGGACATGGTCGCCGGAGGCCCTCTTCAAGAACGGGTGCCAAGACGATCGCGCAGCACCCGCGGTCGCTGGAGGATCTCGTTGAGCAGGATCGCCTGCCGAACCCCCTCGGGACGCAACAGCATTGCCATCAGCGGATGGGGCGCCGCGACCGGTGACGAGACCGATTGCACAGGGGCGACGGTTCCCCCAGAGAGGTCGCGTTGCACGGCCTCATCCACGCGATGGGCCAGATGCTGCTGGACCTCTGCGGCGACGCGGTTTCCGGCCATGTAGCTCGAGACGTGCTCGCGAATTCCTTGACCGGGCTGACTCGCAGCCGGTTTGGGCGCGGTCGGCTTGGGAGACTTGGATTTCGCGGCTTTGGGCTGCTGCGGACTGGACTTGCGCGGCTTGTCTCCGCGGGGCCTCTCGGAGGTTTCGCGGGGGGGCTGCGGGGCGGGGCGGGGCGCTTCCTTACGCGGCTCCGCCGGCCGTTGCTGCAGCTCTTCCAGGAAGACATCAATCTCGCTCCGCAGATCGCGCTTAGGGCGCGGGCGCTGCGGCAGCGGCTTGCCCTCGGGGTCGTTCCCCTTGATGGCATTCACGATCCAGCCCAGGACCGTCAGGACCAGCACGGCCAGTCCGATCCAATTCCCAAAATCGGCGGCGAGCAGCAGAGGGAACATGGCGGTCTCGGAGGAAAGAAGCGGCGACATCGAGAGAGACTGATCCGCAGGGGCTAGCGGTTCGAACCGGCGGTGGGGGACGGCGATCCCGCGATCGACTGACGCATCTGCGTGTCGGCCTGAACGTTCTTCAATTCGTAGTAATCGAGCAATCCCAAATTGTGACCGCGGAACGCCTCGGCGACAGCCATCGGCACTTCCGCTTCGGCGAGCACCACCTGGGCGCGGTTGGCCTGCACGGTGGCGATGTTTTCCTGTTCGCGGGCCGCGAATTCCGCCCGCTTCTGCTCCGCGTTCGCCTGGGCGACGCGCATGTCGGCCTCGGCCTGGTCGGCCTGCAGGCGGGCGCCGATGTTCTCACCCACATCGACGTCGGCGATGTCGATCGACACGATTTCGAACGCCGTTTGCGCTTCCAAGCCCTGGTCGAGCACCGTTTGAGAAATGCGGTCCGGGTTTTCGAGCACCAGTTTGTACGACGGCGTGGAGCCAATCGCCTGGACGATCCCTTGTCCGACGCGGGCGATGACGGTTTCTTCCGTCGCTCCGCCGATCAACTGATGAATGTTGGTGCGGACGGTGACGCGGGCGCGGACCTTCAGTTGAATCCCGTCCCCCGCCATCGCTTCGAGGGCGGCCCCGCCGCTTTTCTTCGGATCGGGGCAGTCGATCACCTTGGGATAGACGCTGGTTCGCACCGCTTCCAGGACGTCGCGACCCGCGAGGTCGATGGCCTGCGCGGTCTGCCAGTCGAGGTCGATATTCGCGCGATGGGCCGCCACGAGGGCGCGGATCACGTTGGGAACCCGGCCGCCGGCGAGAAAGTGGGATTCGAGGTCGCGCGTGCTCAATGGGTAGACATCGGTGATCCCCGCCTGCACCGCCATAATCTTCGCCCGCACGATGACGGTCGGGTTCACCTTACGGATCGTCATCGTAATCAGATTCACGAAGCCGATCCCGGCTCCGGTCATCAGGCACTGGACCCACAAGCCGAAGTACCGTGCGAAGATGGCAAACAGGATCAGGAAGAAGATGAAGGCGAGCATTGCGCCCCCCACAATGGCAACTTCCATTTGAGCCAACATCAGCAGACTGGACATAAGGCATCCTCAACCCGTTCGGGGAGTCGGTCTCGTTCGATGACGCGAAATTGGGAGAACGCTGGTCGGAACCCGCCCCAGGAGCGTAACGGGTTTCTTCCTGTTTCGGATCAAGATTCCGTAAAGTTCCCACGCAGCCCGACGAACCTCGCGAGCTTCCTCAACAGGCAGTCTACCCGTCCTCTCGGGCGGAGGGCTACTCTGCGGGGAGGTCGAAGTCGACGGCCGGGTCGTGTTGTGCCACAGCCGCGTCTTCGGACGGGGAGGGTTCGGGGGCCGCTCCGGGTCGCACAAGCACGCGGGTGCCGCGAATTTCCAGGATCTCAATCGAGCATCCGGGGTCGAGCATTTGTCCTTCGCTGAAGGCATGGAGCCGTTCGTTGTCGACCAGGACGAGTCCGCCGGGATTCAGCATCGTCAGGGTCTTGCCGAACCTGCCGACGAACTGCTCCAACCGCGCCGTTTCCTCGGCGTAGGGCTCAAGCTGGGACAGATTCGGGGCTTCCAGCAGCACCCGGCGCCCCATCGCCGTCTTGGGGAAGATGTAGAAGGCGGAGCCGAGCGTGGTGGGAATCGTCAGGACGACGAGGCCGCAGAAGCCCCACCAGGCGGCGGGATACTTCTCGTACCACGCGGTGTAGGCGGACGCGAGCGACAGGCAGAGGGTGATGGTCGTCAGGATCGCCAGCACGCCGCCGGACGGAATGAAGACTTCCGCGACCAGAATTGCCAGCCCGACGATCAGCAGAATGACAGCGAGCAGTCCGTACGATTCAAACATCGGCCGACAGGACTCCCCAAACGATCCCACGATTCCGCGGCCTGCCGCAGGTTCCGCGAGCACTGCAGTGTAGCCGATCCGGAACGGGTGGCAACTCGGTCGCTTCGTGCGCCGCTTCTCGCATGCGCTGGGCGGGCGGGGCGGCAGGGCGTCCAGAGCTTTGGTCAATCGTCGGCAGGGGGCTGTCATGAAGACTGAGGGAGTCTTGTTTGTGTATAAGTGATTGCTCTTCTGTGTTGTGGTGGATTTCCGAAATCTTCAGATCCGGCAGATCCGATGCGACGCGAGAAACCCCTGCATTGACTAGGATTTGTATGGAGAACAACGGCGGACCCCACATTGTGTTGACATTCCGAAGGCCGAATTCGATATTGGAGTTTCTTGGATTTTCATCAAATCCTGGTTGATTGGCATCTCGCCCCGTCGTCGGGGCAAATTCTCCTCCCTATTTTCTACCCGTGTGAAAGGACTTCTTATGAACTTGCGTTCACGTGTGCGTGGCTTCACGCTCATCGAATTGTTGGTCGTGATCGCGATCATCGCGGTCTTGATCGCGCTCTTGCTGCCCGCCGTGCAGCAAGCCCGGGAAGCGGCCCGCCGGACTCAGTGCCGCAACAACCTCAAGCAGCTCGGTTTGGCGATCCACAACTACCACGACAACTTCAACATGTTCCCGCGACTGGTCCAGGGTCCGGTGCGGGATTCCGCGAGCGGCAACGGCTGGCGCGGCTACAGCGCCCACGCGATGATTCTGCCCTACATCGATCAGGCGCCTCTGTTCGCTCAGATTGCGCAAGCCATCAACGACAATCGAATGGCAACCGGCGACGGCGGCGGCAACCCCCCGGATGCGGAAACGACCGCTCTCGGATTCACCAGCCTCAATCTTGTCAGCCGCGCCATGCCCGCGTTCCTGTGCCCTTCCGACAGCCCGCCGCAGAACCGCCGCGACTGGAACAACTACGGCGTCAACATCGGCGCCAACAAGGGCTGGGGCATCGGCACCATTGACCAGAACGGCGTGTTCAACTCGACCGTCTACGTGCGGATCGGCGACATCAACGACGGCACCTCGAACGTGATGGCCTTCGCCGAAATGGTAACCACCGATCAAGGCAGCCGTTCCGGCGATCAGGCCGATCTGGCTCGCGTCCGCGAGGGCAACGGCGTGGCCGGGGCCAATGCGAACAACATGCCCGGCGACTCGTGGCCGACGATCACCCAGGGAACCGTGCAAACCTGGGCGACGGCGTGTGCCGCCATCACCACCATCAACGGCAATCTGGTGGGTGAGCGCTGGTTCCGCGGTCAACAGGGACGCACGGGGGTGACGACGCTGCTGACCCCGAACGCTAAGACGCCGAACTGCACCTTCCACTGTGCCGGTTGCAACTATGACGGTCGTGGTCTGCACGGCGCCCGCAGCAAGCACTCGGGCGGCGTCCATACGCTGTCGGCCGACGGAGCGGTCCGCTTCGTGGGCGAAAACGTGGACTGGACCACCTGGCAGCGCTACGGGGCGCGGAGCGACGGCAACACGCTCGGCGAACTGTAGTCCGCAGCCTTCGTTTCACTATGCCATCGACGACCCATCTGTCCGGCTCCCTGTCGGCGGATGGGTCGTTCTTGTGGTTCACTTCCGAGAGAAAGTTTCTCCGACGTCCCCGTATTCGTCCTGCCGGTTCTGCTGTCGCCGCCGCGCTCGAATGGACCGTCGCGGAGCAGGCAGGTCCCTTTGTTGAAGGTTGATCCACATGCGTCAACGCGTCGAAATGCTGTGCCTGACCGTTCTCGTCGCGACGGCACTTTCCCTCGCAGGTTGCGGTTCGGGATCTCCCCCAGTCCCTGAGAGTCCCGTGCCCACGGTGGACTCGGCGGACCAGTTGAAGTCGCGATTGCAAGGCATCGCGGAAAGCGGCACCACCGGCAGTGCTTTGGCTGGGATGCCGGAAGCCATTGGGCAGGTCGCCGACGAGGCGAAGCAGAAGGCGCTGCTGGCCGAATACAAAAAGCTGGAACAGGCCCAGTCCCCGGAAGCCGCCAAGAAGATCGCCGCTGCGATGTTGGGGATGCTGTAATCCGTCGGGCATGGCGGCTTCGTCGTTTTTGCAGGATGTTGACGCTGGGTGACTCGGTTCATCACGCGGAGCGTGATGGCCACTTTGGTAGCCATCACGCTCCGCGTGATGTGCGGGGGGTTGGCAGCGGCCCGCAATCTCTGGATGGCGCAGCGCAGCGGCCGTATTGAGGGTGCTTGGCATGTCGCCGGCGACAACACTCCTGCGGCGGCGAAAACGGGGCCTGCTCATCGCGGGCTTCGTGGTGGTCGCAGTCGCTGCGGCGTGGAGCCCCGTGTGCCTGTGGCGCGCCGGCCTCGCCGGCTACCAGCGCGACGTGCGGTCGCAAGAGTGGTGGCTGGCGGCCGCCGGCTTTCTTCCCTGGCCGCGCGGCGAACTGGCGTTTCAGCAGGCGCGGCTGGCGCGGCAGCTAGGTCGCCCCGAGGAGTTCGCTTCCGCGATGCGGGAGGCACAAGCGGCGGGATATTCCAGCGACGGCTTGCGACGTGAGTTGATCCTGCAGCAGGCGCAAGTCGGAGAACTCAAGCCGTTGGAACAGCACCTCGGCGAGTGGCTGCTTGAGGGTGAAGACCTGCCCGCGATCTGCGAGGCCTACGTCAGCGGCTGCATCCAGCAGTACCGCATTCCGGAAGCGCACCAGGTCCTGGATCTGTGGCAGAAGGATTTTCCCGACGATCCCCAGCCCCGTTTCTTGCGGGGCCGCCTGTTTGAGCATCAGTACGACCTGGAGCGGGCGCAGGCGGAATTCAGCCAGGCGCTGGAGATCGCTCCGCGGTATGCCCCCGCCGCCTTCAACCTCGGACGAATCCTGGTCTCGCGACAACAGTTGGAACCCGCGCTGCGGGCCTATCGGCAAGCGGCGGCGCTGCTCGCGGAACCGCAGCCGGCGCTCGTGGGGATTGCCCGCTGCCAGCGAGGATTGGGGGATCCGGCCGCGGCGCGGACCACCATGGAGCACGCGCTGGCCCGTCCCTCCGATCAACTGGAAGATGCCTATCGTTACGTCGGCGAACGGAGCGAAACGGCTCTCGCGCAGGCCCCCGCCGAGATGGCGCAATTGGAAATCGAAGCCGGAAATGACGCCGCCGCCGTCAAGTGGCTGGAGCAGGCGCTGCAGGCCTATCCCCAGGACTGGAAGTTGCGGTACACCTACTCGACGACCTTGCAACGACTGGGACGCCAGGAGGACGCAGAGCAGGAAGCCCAACAGTCCGACAGGTCGCGCGTCGCCATGGAATCGTGCGATCGTTTGTTCGACGCCCTGGGAAAGAATCCCGCCGACGTCGAGGCACGCTACCATATTGGCTGCGTGCTGCTCGAACACTTATCGACCAACCAGGGGCTGGTCTGGCTGAACAGCGTCTTGACCTTTGATCCGCAGCATCGACCGACTCATGCCCGACTCGCGGAGTACTTCGCCGCCCATGCCAGCGATCACCCCGACTACCCGCGCCTCGCGGAAGAACATCGCCGTGCGGCCGCCGAACCGGCGAGTCCGCCCGCTCCGTAACATCGTGCTGGGAATCGTGGTCGGGACGATGTCCGCGGGATGTCGTCCCGCTGCGACCCCCGCTCCGGTCAACACCGCCCCGGCCGCTCGCCCAGCCGGCGCCGCGATTCAGTGGGAACCATCCGCCGCGATACGTGCTGCGAAGATCGTGTACGACAACGGCTCGTCCGCCGGACGCAACGCGATCCTGGAATCGCTCGGCGGCGGCGTCGCGGTCGTCGATTACGACCACGACGGCCAACTGGATCTCTGCTTTCCCGCCGGAGGGAGTTTCGTCGAAACGCAGACGCAGGGACTCCCCACCCGACTCTTGCGGCAGCGCGGGGTCGACCAGTTCGACGACGTCGGTTCCTTCGCACGACTGGCCGTCCCCCGCCGCTACTCCCACGGCTGCAGCGTCGCTGACTACAACAACGACGGCTTCGCCGACCTGCTCATCACGGGTTTTGGCGGCCTCACCTTGTGGGAGAATCTTGGGGACGGCACGTTCGCCGACGTCACCCAGGCGGCCGCGCTGGATGACGCCTCGTGGAGTTCCAGCGCCGCCTGGTGCGATGTCAACAACGACGGCGTGCCCGATCTTTACGTCGCTCACTACGTCAACTGGTCGTTCGACAACGATCCTCCCTGCCAGGGACCAGCGGGCAGCCGCGACGTCTGCCCGCCGCGACAATTCGACGGGCTGGATGATGTGCTGTACCTGGGTGAAGGGGATGGCGTCTTCCGCAATGCCACGGCGACCGCCGGATTGTCGCCGCAGGGAAAGGGGCTGGGAGTCCTGGTGTATGACGTCGATGACGACGGCGATCAGGACATCTACGTCGCCAACGACACAGTGCCAAATTTTTTGTACCTCAATCGCGGCGACGCGACGTTCGAGGAGCAGGGGATGCTCGCCGGCGCCGCAGTGGATGACATGGCCTCCCCCAACGGGAGCATGGGCCTCGCCGTCACCGATTACGACGGCGACGGCAAGATGGACCTGTTTGTCACCAACTATGAGGACGAGCTGTTTGCACTGTATCGCAACCTTGGTTCCGCGACGTTTCAGCACGTCAGTCGCAGGACGGGACTTAATCGCCTGGGGACGCTGTTTGTCGGATTCGGGTGTGTCGCAGCCGATCTCGATGCAGACGGCGACGAAGACATCGCGGTGGCGAACGGCCATGTGGTGCATCACCCGCGCAACGCCCCGGTGAAGCAGTCCCGGTTGCTGCTGCTCAATCAGAGCGCAGGGCGCTTTAAGCGATTCGATCCCGAGGGGCAGGAGGCCGAGTTCTCACGGCCCGCGATCGGTCGCGGCGTGGTCACCGGAGACCTCGACCGGGACGGACGGCTCGACCTGATCTTCTCGAATTCCAACGAACCGGCCGAACTGTTCTACAACCGCAGCCAGCCGGCGAGCGGTGCCGTGCATGGAATCATCGTGCGCTTCCGCGGCGTGCGTTCCACGCGCGACGCCCTGGGACTGCGCGCCGAACTGGAAACCACATCCGGAACGCAGGTCCGTCAAGTGATCGGGGGCGGCAGCTACTTGTCGACCAGCGAACTGGCGACC
>JANRLN010000356.1:0-2619 GCA_033762515.1 Planctomycetaceae bacterium | reverse complement strand
CCGCGAGACCAGCCGCTCGCGCCGTTCCGAGGGGGACTCGGCTTCGTAGTCGGCAAGTTCGGCGGTCGTGGGAATGCGTCCTGCCAGGTCGAGGGTGGTCCGCCGCAGCAGGGTGCGGTCATCTGCCCGAACAGCGGGGACCAGGCCGCGTTTCGACAATTCCGCATCCATCAATTGATCGATGACGAGGGGAATCGGAAGTTCCGCGGCGGGCAAGTCGGCCGCCCGGACGGTCAGCGATTCGACCAGCAGACTGGTCGAAAACGCGAACAGTGCGATGCCAATGCGGTAAGGCATATCGAATCTAACGGCTGGGCAAGGGAGGCGGGAGACCAGGCGGGAACGCACCAACATGTTAGCGTCCGTTGATGCATCGGGCAACGCGAAAGGGGTTCTGTAGGACAAATCTCGGCTGGGGGTTGAGAATCGGGATGAGTTCAGGGGTTCTGTGGCGCGTTGCACAACCCCCGGCCGCGATTTTGCCCTTGCCGACGCCGCAGGCGCGGGAATCGACTACCCCTTCACGCGCGGTTGCAACATCCGCACACGTTCGGCGGCGTACTCCTTGCCCGCCTCGGTCAGGAGGCTCCGCGCGGCCATCGTGTATCCCTCCACGGCGACCTTCCACTGCTTGGCCGTTTCCGCCTTGCGGGCCGACAGAAGCTGCTCCGCGTCTTCGTACAGCTTTTCGACGTTCTCGTCGACCTGTGAGACGACGATGGCATCGGCGACGACCTTGCGCGCCGGTTCATAAGCGGCCAGAGTCGCCTGCAACTCAACCAGATCGAGCGCGGCGGCGAACTGCGTCTTGGGATCTTCCAGGCGACCGCTCACCTCTTTCGAACGCGTTGCCGCCAGCTCGACGAGCTGCGCTCCCGCCTTGTCGAATGCCAATGCGGCGGCGGCGTAGCTGCCGCTGCCGGCATACTCCTGCACCAGTTCAGCGGCTTTTTCGAGGTCTTTGCGTTTGACCGCCAGATCGACCTGCTTGGCGTCTCGGGACATCAATTTGAGGGTCTTGGCGTCCAACAGCTTGCCCGATTTCGCCAATTGCTCTTTGAGAAATCCTTCCATGTCGAAAGGCTTACCGGCGTCGCTGTAGAGGAGTTCTCCATCGGCGCGCACAAAGAAGACGGCCGGAATGCCGCTTTCCTCGAATTTGAAAGTATCACGCAGGATCGGCCAGTCGCGCGAGCTGACATCGACTTTTGCAATGAACATCTGCTGGACGAGGGGTTGGAGCTTGGGATTGCTGCTGAGCTCTTCCGACATCTCGACGCAATACACGCACCCGGTGCTCCCGGCGATGATCAATGCCGGCATGCCGGTCGATTGCATCGATTGGAACAGTCCCGAAGTGGCGACCGGACCACCGGTCTTGCGAGTCTGGGCGACGATGGGCTCCGCAGCACAAAGTTCCCAGCAGAGGGCTATCGCGGAAAGATAAAGGATCCGCTTCATTTCCATGTCTCCAATTACGGTCCGACCCGATCCGAGCGCGAGCATGACCGGCGCAAGGCGCCGCCATTGAGAATCCGCAGCATCAGACATTCTGAACATCAGGTCAACAAGTTTCTCTGACAAGCCGCATTTCCATGGCCGGCGGTTTCCCGCATCGACTGCGCCGAATCCGGTCTTGTCCCCCGGGAATCATCGCGATAACTTGCCGCGTTGAACCGTTTCCACGGAAGGAGACACTATGCGCCCTTGCGCAACGACATTGGCCGCGGAGATGACTCCCGCGGAGCATGAACTGCTCCTGGCGACGCTCCGCAATCAGCGGGGATCGGGTCTGCACCTCGAGATCGGCACGGCAGCCGGAGGCACGCTGTGCGCCATGCTGGGGGCATTTCCGGCTGGATCTCGGCCCCCGTTCGTGGTGGTTGATCCCATGCGGTATTTTCCGCAACAGTTGGACTTGGTTCGCAAGAACCTCCGCGATCATGGACTCGACCCGGCTGAGGTTGACTTCCGAGTCTCGACCAGCGCGGTGGCCTTCCTCGACTCCTCGGGACGACAGGAAGCTTACGACTTTATGCTGATCGATGGTTGCCACAAGATTCGCAGCGTCACGATGGACCTGAAGTGGACCCGCCAACTCCGCGTGGGCGGAGTCGTCTGTTTTCATGACTTCATACCGGAACACCGCGGCGTCTGGCTGGCAGTGAACCGGTTTCTGTCGCGGCATGCGAATTACGAAAAGGTCGCCCAGGCAGACTCGCTGCTCGTCGTCCGCAAAACAGCTCCCAGCACCGAGCTCGAAATCACGGCGGCGGATGAATGGTACGCCCGGGCGTGGTATTTGCCGCTGCAGATCGAGCGCAAGTGGCAGAAGCTGCGTCGCGCTGCTTAGCGCAGAATTCGCCTTCGAATTGTGATGAGCGCCCGAAGCCCACCCATTGAACTGGGTGGGCTTTTTGTTGTGCGTCAATTGTTTCGATCTCACTAGAAACAAACGCACGCCGTGTCGCGGGTTCGGTCGCGGCACGGCGTGCGGTTTTTTTAAAGCTAGTCACCAGAGCCATCGCTCTGGGACCGGATTAGCGAGGAGCGGTCCGAGCGCCATTGGCCGTCGCGGGAACCGATCGGGTTCCAGCAGCCGCCTTCTGCGCATTGGAC
>JANRLN010000355.1:0-19037 GCA_033762515.1 Planctomycetaceae bacterium | reverse complement strand
CGTTAACCTTAGCGGCCCCGCGAACGAGGACTCGTTCTACCCGCAGCCTGCAGATGGAGTTCCATTCGGTGAGCAGAGCAGGTTTGTCGATTTCCGGGTAAGGGAAGCCGTGTTCCCGCCAGAAATCGAAGGCCCGCCCCTCCCATTGGCCGCGAGTTCGAGGAGCGAGGCGAAGGATGTCCCTCCCAAATTTCTCTAGGACGCCGTGTCGGTCCGCGACGCGCATAGGCAAAGGCACCTCGATTCGGAGTTATTCGATCGCCGCCGTCATATCAAGCCTCACAATCTCCCGCATTGCGAAGGTCGGCTTGGCCAATTGAAGTTCCAGCTGCTGGGTCGACGCGAGCATTTGCCTGGTTCGCCAATTGGAAGCGCCTTCATCCTTGAAATCGAGTGCATATTGTTGCAGGCGTGCAACCAGGTCATTCTTAAGCTTCTCAAACTCGGTCTCGTTGGGGGCCGTGCCCAACAACAGGGAATAACAGCCCAACCGCATCCACAGGTACGATGAGTCGCGGGCGTCCGGCTCATAGCGGTTGATGTCCGCAAGGAGCGCGTTGAGCACGTTCGGCGGCGGCGGGTCCGGCTGAAGGCTCACTTTCGCAAGCCGGAAATAGAAGCTCAAGAAGTTGGCTCCGCTGCTTTCGGGCCGTAGTTTTAAAGACTTCGCGACCCGCTCCTCACCGGCCTTTGCAGCCTCGTCGCGTTCGGACTGGTTGGTGGCAGCAAGCATCCGCCGCAAGCTGATCCGGGCGAGCTGCTCATGACCGTAATAGTCACCAGGTCTCAGGGCGATGGAGCGCTGATAGTACTCTTCCGACTCAGAGAGGGCCTCGCCGTTCGGGTCGTACCGCCGAGTGAGAAGGATCATGCCGATGTTCTGCAAGAGGGAGTAATGCCGGGGCTTACGCAGCTCGGACTCCTGAAGACTTCGGATAGCCTCGTTGCACTGTTTGCGGAACTTCTCGTCGCTGTCGGCACCGAGCCACTGGGCGAAACGGTACTGCGCATAGCCAGCAACCTCCGCGAGCCGCGAATGGAGCTCCGCCTTCCATGTGGCTTCGTAGATTGGGTCCACATCGGACGACTTTTTTCGATACACGTTCATCTGCGCGTACAGCGCCGCTGCCACCTTGCCACGGTCGGGGAAATGGTCCTTATCTTGGGCGGGGAGTGACAATTTTTTAAACACATCTTGCCCGAGAAGTTCAGGCAGGGCCGTGCGATGGAAGTCGCGAAGGGGCGAGTCCTTGGGCAGGAACACGATCAGATGGCCGAAACAGTGACCAATCTCCGCATGGCATCGCGCAAGCAGGTATCGGTCCGCCCACCACGCCTTCAGCTTCTCCGATTCAGACGGCTTACCACTGCGGGTGCGGCAATCCAGGTCGTCTGCTAACTGGCGAAGCTCCTGAATCGCTGCAACCGCGTCGTTCCAGCGGTAGCAACGCAGGCGCGAACACGCCTTCAGGAAGCGAGCGTCCGAGAGGCGCCGATCCTCCGTTTGCTTGGCTTCCGTGAGCAAGCGCACTACCCGGTCGTACATCTCGACCGCCTCGCGCTCCTGACGGTTCTCGGCCAGCGTGTATGAGAGCATCATGTAGCCATCGGCATATGAGGGACTGCTTTCGACCACGGACCGGAAGTGCCTTTGCGCTGCTACCAAGTCGGGGTGCCTGTTGTCACGGATATAGCGGTTGAGGCTCCGGCGGCCTTTCAACAGACTAGCCTGGGCCTTTGAGGAAAGTTCTGAGGTAGTATCCACAGGTTCGCTTCCTTTGCACACGGCATGGCGATCGCACTTCTTGAGATAGTCCGCCACATGGCAGATTGCTTCGTCGATCATCTCTTCCAATGCGGCTTGGTGCTCGCTGTCCGATTCGACCGTCTTGGCGAAGCTCCATGTCTGGTCAACATTCCTTTGTTGGCGCAGGGTTATTGTGAGCGTGGTCTCAGTTCCGTAGCGATTCACACGCCCTTCGATGATTTGGGAAGGGGGGCGTGTCAAACTATCAAGTGACTTCGCAAAGTCCTGCACGCTGATCCCTGCTACTTTGACCTCGACTTCTTTCCCGAGGTCGCCCAACACCTTCACGAGATCGTTCTCAGTTCTATTCCCGATCTCAGCCAGCAGAAAATCACCCCCTGTCGAAAAGGGCAAGTCCGCGCCAGCTTGTTTCAGCTCGTCGCCAGCGGAGCGTAAGTTGAGCCAGCGGTCGTGGAATTTGGCGGCGTAATCCGGCTTCGCCTGCCCGTTTTCGAGAAAGTCTCCCAGAAGGGGCCTGTCAGGCCGATAGAGATATTCTGTCAACTTGAGTTCGAGAGCCAGAACGGTCCAGATGACCAACAGGCCCACGGTCCAGAGTACGATTGTGACAAGGGTGCTCATTGGTTTGCACCAAGCAACTCGAAACGGCAGATAAAAGATCGACATGGTGTAGCTTGAGTCAAGCGTCTTGTTAGCAATATCATCAAGGTGTTCAGGATTCGTTGCCGCCTGCATCGCAGCAGTCAGATTTGCTAACCGCTGCAGGTACGGATTATAGCTGTTTCGGGTACAGAGGGCCAGATCTCCGATTCACGCCGGAGCCTTGCATCGGCCGATGTCCTGGTCATCGTCGGGTACAATCAGCAAGACGTCAACCCGGTTTCGAGCTACAGTTTCTCTGTACGTCGGGCCGACACACCGATGTAAAATGAGAGTCCGCTCGCCTCAGCTTCGAAACCAATCCTCGCGGTGCCGCGCCAGGTACTCTGCTGGCGGGCGGAAGCGGTTCGGCAGTCGGAGAGGTTGACCTTCAAAGGCCGCAAACGAATGCCGCAGTACGCCGTTAGTTGTGGCATCGCGCAGCATCGGCGACAGCACCAGCCGGAACTCTTCATCGAATGTGATGAGTCCTTGATCAAAGGCCCCGTCGTGCAGACGTGACAGGCACAACCCATTGCGTGGATCGGCCCGATGTTCGGGAAACGTGCTCCACGGCAGGATGTGGCTGGCGATCAAGAGTTCTGGGATCGCGATCGCCGTCACGCAACATCGCGACTCGTACGACGCCAAGACCGACCGCCGAAAGAAACGCTGCGCCCGGCGGACCTTCACTGTCGAAACGCCTTCCGTGGCCCCTGCGAACTCGACGGGTTGAGCCGAATTCGTTTCCCCATCGATCGGCGAAACCAATTGGAACCGCTCTCTTAATGCCTCGCTCTCTGCGGAGAGCCGTTCCCAATCGTCATGAAACTCCTGCCAGATCCGTCGATCTCCCGCCGATGCCGCCGACAACCCTTTGATTCCGCGCTGCTGGTGAAACGGGTCCAGTGACGCCAGATTCGTGAGCTTCATCGCCACGCTCGACGGCGTCCGCCCGATCGCCCCGGCCAATGCCACGATCTCCGGCGTCCTCTGATGCATTCGCCCAAACGGCAACTGGCAATACAGGTTCATTGCCAGAATGAGTTCGTCTCGGGTCCAGTCTCTCCTGGGCATTTACGCGAGTTCCAAGTTGCACGGTCTGGCAAGTGGCATAGGTCAGGTCTTCACCATCCCAGCATATGTTACCGACAACATCATTCGCGACATTCTGCATTCAATCACAGACGCCCGACCGCATGCCTCCGTCACCAACAGCGCGTCCCCCTGCAACACGCCTCCCCAGCCCCGAAGGGGCGACCGGTTGTCGCCACGGGTGCAGCGGCGCGGCGATCCCCGTCGCCCGCCGCGGAACCCGTGGAGGCGGGACCCAATCCCGCCCAGCCCCGGAGGGGCGCTGCAGCCCGCTGGCGAGCCGGGGACATCTGGCGGCGGATGGTCCCGTGATACTCAGGGAACCTCTCGCAGCAGGCGATGATCCTTTTGGGCCGAAAAGGATCCTTTGCCCGGCTCTCATGAGGCTTGAGTCACAGGATTGCCGGAGACGTCCCGAAGTCCATGCAGAGACATGACGTGCAGGCCCAGGATTTTCATCCAGCCGCGTCGCGTGAAACGTCGCAGAAGTCGCAGGAATTCTGACCATTGCGCCGGGACACGCGCTGTCATTCGGTCACAATTCCGGCGAATTGTATTGCGGGGGAGCGGCGGGGTGTGCGCAAGCAGAAGCCCAGGGATGGCGATCCCTGGGCTTCTGAACGGTTCTGCGATCCGAGTCCCGAGCTATTCCACCGTCACGCTCTTGGCGAGGTTGCGCGGTCGGTCGACGTTGCAGCCCCGCAGCACTGCGATGTGGTAGGCCAGCAACTGCAGGGGAACCGCGGTGACGAGCGGCTGCAGGTATTCCTCGACATCGGGAACGTAGATCACGTCGTCCGCCAGATCTGCGACCTTGTCGTCCCCTTCGCAGGCGATGGCGATCACCGGACCCCGGCGGGCCTTGATCTCTTCCATGTTGCTCATCACCTTCGGGTAGATGTTGCACTTGGGGACCACGAACACGCTGGGCGTGTCTTCGTCCACCAGCGCGATCGGCCCGTGCTTCATCTCGGCGGCGGGATAGCCTTCCGCGTGGATGTAGCTGATTTCCTTCAGCTTCAGCGCCCCCTCCAGGGCCACCGGGAAGTTGTACAACCGACCGAGATACAGAAAATTCTCGGCGCCGTAGTACTTCTCGGCGATCGACTTCACATGGTCGTTGCACTTCAACGTCCGCCGCAACACGTCCGGCATTTCGCGGAGATGGCTGATCATTCGCTTGCCGGTGGGATAGGAAATGTGCCGCATGCGGCCGAGGAACAGGGCGAGGAGCGTGAGGACGGTCACCTGGGCGGTGAAGGCTTTGGTCGACGCGACGCCGATTTCCGGTCCGGCGTGGAGGTAGATTCCGCCGTCGGCTTCGCGGGCGATCGAGGAGCCGACGACGTTGCAGATGGCGAGGGTGGGATGCCCCTTGCGTTTGCACTCCCGCATGGCGGCGAGGGTGTCGGCCGTTTCGCCGGACTGGGTGATCGCGAAGATCATCGTGCGGTCGGATAGCGGGGGATTGCGGTACCGCAGTTCGCTGGCGTACTCGACTTCGACGGGGATTCGGGCGAACTCTTCGATCAGATATTCACCGACGAGGCCGGAGTGCCAGCTGGTGCCGCAGGCGGTGAGCACGATGCGGTCGATGCGGCGCAACATCTGGGGGTCCATATTGAGGCCGCCGAATTTGGCGGTGGCCTCGTCATCGTCCAGACGGCCGCGGAGCGCGTTTTCGATGGTGGTGGGCTGCTCGAAGATTTCCTTGAGCATGTAATGCTCGAAGTCGCCGAGTTCCGTTTCCTGGGAGGTCTGGTCGAGGGCCTTCACCGCGGGGGTTTGCGACCCGCCGTCGCGATGCATCAGTTGAAGGCTCTCGGGGGTGAGGACCGCCAGTTCGTGATCGCTGAGGTAGACGACCTCTTCGGTGTGCCCCACGAGCGGACTGGCGTCGGAGGCGAGGAAGTGCTCCCCCTTGCCGATGCCGACGACGAGCGGACTCCCCAGGCGGGCGGCGATGAGGGTGCCGGGCACATCGCGGAACATGACGGCGAGTCCGTAGGTTCCCTTGACCAGTCGGAGCGCGCCCTCGACGGCTTTGACGCAGGTTTGCGTCAAACCGGGATCGGCGCCGAGCTTGACTTCCTCGGCCAGGTGGTGGGCGACGAGGTGAGCCACGACTTCGGTGTCGGTGCCGGTGCGGAAGATGTAGCCCAGTTCGCGCAGCTGGTTGCGCAGCGTGGAGTAGTTCTCGATCACGCCGTTGTGCACGAGCACGACTTCGCCATTGCCGCCGGTGTGGGGATGGGAGTTGACGTCGCTGGGTTCGCCGTGCGTGGCCCAGCGGGTGTGGCCGATGCCGAACGTTCCCTTCAGCGGCTGATCCTGGCAGAGCTGCGCCAACTGACCGACGCGGCCGGTCTTCTTGCGAATGGCGATGCTGTCGGCTTGATGAATGGCGACTCCGGCGGAGTCGTAGCCGCGATATTCGAGACGAAACAGACCTTCCAGGAGATAACTGAGCGCCGGTTTCGGCCCAACATAGCCCACAATGCCGCACATGCTGCTGGTTTCCCCCGTTAGCCCGCCGGGTTGCATGGCGAGCGGGCAAGTGGAGTCGGTGACGTCCCCCTCGAACGCCTCTGGAACGCCGGGTTTAGCAGACGACGCTGATCGGGGTCAATCCGAAGTCCTGGTGCGGTGCTCAATGCCGCAGGGCCGCCGCGGGCGCGGGTTTCCCGCCGTCGTTTTCTGAGGAGCGGCGGAAAGGGCCATTGGTATGGACAGGCTTGTCCTCAGCCGCTATACCCCCGCCCCATCCCTTCTCCGCCAGTCGTGCCGAATGGATTGCCGACGGGGAACGGCCCTGCCGGAGAGTGATTTCGCGGACGCGGCTGGTCATTCGTCCCCAGCACCACTCCGGTTCTGACACATCATCGATCCTGCTGGAATCATTGCGGGGGTCGCCGCGGGCGAACCCTGTCACGGAGCCGTTGCGCCATGTGGGTACGGTTTGCAAAACTGCTGCCGATATATCTGGTCCTGTACGGAGCCGTCGCGACGCTTTCGTGGCTGCTGCGGCACGATCTGCAGCCCAGTGAGCAGTCCGCGGCGGAATTTCCGCTGAGGCTCGGCGTGGTGCTCGCGGTCAAGACGCTCGTCTTCGCCCTGTCGCGGGAATGGCTGCGCCGGCATCGGCACACATCGATGCGGGACATGCTGCACGTTGTGATGACCGCCGGCTTCAATCTGGCGCTGCTTCTGGGTTTGTTCTACGTCAGCCAGTCGCAACTGACGCCGGGGCGTTCGGTGCTGATCATCGACGCCATCCTGTCGATCGTCGCCGTCATGGGTTTGCGCGCCACTTTGAGGCTCTGGTCGCGGCGCGAATTTCCCCTGCAGCGGCGAGCGCCCGGCGAGCGCACGCTCATCTGGGCGCAGGAGCGGATTGCCGAACGAATCGTCCGCATGTTGACCACCAGCCGCTCGTCGCTGCGCGTCGTCGGGATCTACGACGACAACAACCGCCCGGAGCAGTGCCTGGTCAGCGGGGTGCCCGTGCTCGGACTGCCGGCCACGCTGCAGCAAGCGGCCCAGTCGGTGCGCGCCTCGATCGTGCTGCTCCCGGCCAGTTTGCCCGGACGCCAACTGCGGGAAGCGTTCAATCAATGCACGGCCGCCGGTCTGCAGGTGCGGCTGATTCCCATGGTGGAAGAGCTGGTGGAAGGGCGGTACAAGCTGGCCCCCCGCGACATCACGATCTCCGACCTGTTGCGCCGTGAACCGAATCAACTCGATCTCGACAGCATCCGCGGGTACGTCACGGATCGCAACGTGATGGTGACCGGCGCGGCGGGGAGCATCGGCAGCGAACTCTGTCGGCAGTTGCGCGCCCTCGCCCCTGCGCGCCTGATTCTGCTCGATCAGTCGGAAAGCGGCATCTTCGCAATCGAGCAGGAGTTTCTGCAGAACCCGGTTGCCGGCGTGCAACTGGAGTTCGTCATCGCCGACATCTGCGACGAACCCACGATGCATCAGGTGATCGGCGAATCGCTCCCCGATCTCATCTTTCATGCAGCGGCCTACAAGCATGTCCCCCTGATGGAACACAACCCGCGCGAAGCGGTGCGGAACAACATCATCGGCACCAAGACGGTCGCCGACGCGGCGATCGCCCATGGCGTGCAGCGCTTCGTGCTGATTTCCACCGACAAGGCGGTGCGGCCTTCGAGTCTGATGGGGTCCACGAAGCTGATGGCGGAGCGGGCGATTCACGCCCTCTGCGGCCGGGGTCAGACGGAGTTTCTCGCCGTCCGGTTTGGAAACGTGCTGAACTCGGCCGGCAGCGTGGTGCCCACGTTCCGCGCCCAGATTCAAACCGGCGGTCCGATCACCGTGACGCATCCCGACATGGAACGATACTTCATGACGATTCCCGAAGCGGTGCAACTCGTGTTGCAGGCCGGGGCGATCGGCCAATCGGGAGACGTGCTGATTCTCGACATGGGGGAGCCGGTCCGCATCGTCGATCTGGCGAAAGACATGATTCTGCTGTCGGGGATGCGGTATCCCGAGGATATCGACATCGTCTTCTCCGGAATGCGTCCCGGAGAGAAACTTCGGGAAGAGCTGTTCTACGAGACCGAGAACGGCTCGGAGCGAATCCACGACAAAATCTTCCGCTGCCAACCCCCGTCGACGCCTTATGCCACGTTGATGACCCAGGTGGCCACGTTGAAGCGATTGCTCAACGCCCCCGGCGGAGAACTGCGTGCCGCGCTCGTCGCCGCAGTCAATGTGTGGGTGGAAGACTTCGACAAGCAACAGCAGCAACGCACGCGTGCGGCGTAGCGTTCCGCGTTGAAGCGACCCGCGCCGCCCGGCGATCGCAATCCCCGGGCGGCGGCGTGCGTCATCGATCCACCAGATTGACGGGAGCGGGCTGTCCGCCGTTGGCCTGCAGCTTCTCCCACTTCTTCATGCCGTAGTCGAGGAAGCGGGTGAATTCTCCGTCCTGCTGCTCGTAGCCCACATAAGCCGCCAGAATTTGCTTGCCGTCAGGCGTGGTCACCACGTAGGACGGCAACGAAACGTCGCCGAACCAGTTCACCTGCAGATCGAGATTCTTTGCCAGAATCAGCTCCGCCTGAGCGGGATTGGTGATCGCCGGAACCTTGTCCGTATAGAGTTGGACGTTCACGAACCGGCCCATGCGTTCTTTGTTCTCCGGCAGCTGCATCTTCTTTTCCATCCGCCGGCAGTTCACGCAGTTCACCCCCGTGAAGTCGAGAAACAACGGCCGTTGACGCTGTTCGGCCACGGGCCGCGCCCGCTCGAGATCGAGCGCGAACATGATCCCGTGATGATTGATGGTTGGTCCCAGCTCCGTTTCCCCCGCACTCAATCGCGGCGGCGCAAACGCAATGATCTGATCCATCAGCAGACCATCAGCCCGCTCCGGCTGCAGGGTCAAGTAGCCCAGCATCAGGGCCAAACCGAAGAACGTCATGGCTAGGAATCCGCGGGCGGGGGAAATGCTGTCCACCGGCGTGTCGTGGGAGAAGCGATACCAGCCCAGCAGGTAGGCTCCGATCGCCAGGGACAACACCAGCCAGATCAGCATCACGGTCACGAAATCAAAGAGGAGCGGCTGCGGATTCCAGGCGAGATCCGCGACGCTGAAAAACTTGACCGCCGCCCCGATTTCGATGAGCGCCATGACGACCTTCACCGAGTTCATCCAGCCGCCGCTCTTGGGAAGCTTCTTCAACAACCCCGGCAAGAGGGCGAGGACGAAGAAGGGTGAGGCAAATGCGGTCCCGAACGCCAGCATCCCGATGACCGGCCAATAGACATCCCCTTGCGCGGCCGAGACCAGCAACGTTCCCGCCACCGCGAATGTGCACGTGAAGGAAGTCAGCGTGAACGTCAGGGCCATGAAGACGGCGCCGAGATAGCTGCCGCCCCCCTCGTGCATGGACGACCAGGTCAACAGCGACGTGGGCACGCGGATTTCGAACGCGCCGAGCATGTTCAATCCGAAGGCGACGAACACCCCTGCGATGACGAGATTCACCCACGGATTATTCGCCAGCTCATTCAGCTTGGTCGCCCCGAAGATCGCGGAGATCCCGACCCCCAGCACGGTAAAAGCGGCGACGATCGATCCGCAGTAGACCAGCGCCAGCAGCCACGGACGACGGTGATTCTGCTCGCTCTGCTTGAGGAAGAAGCTGACCGTGATGGGGACCATGGGGAACGAGCACGGGGTCAGCAGGGCGAGAAACCCGCCGCCGATGCACAGCAACAGGAACGGCAGCAGCGCCCGATCCTGCCCTTGGTTGGCATTTCCCACCGCGACGCCGTCGAGGAACGCGCGAGTTTCGTCCGCCGCTCGCTGGCCTGCACCTTCCGCGACGTCCGGGTTCCTGTTGTCATTCGCGTCCACAACCTCGGCAAAGGGGGAGGCTGGTTCGTCCACATCCGATGGAGCTTCGGCAGGGACGACGCCCACGGCAAACGGGAACGAATTCACTGGCTTGCAGCTGTTCTCGTCGCAGACGGCGTAAGTCAGCGCTCCGGCGACGCCATAGTCGCCAGCGTGCTCGGCCGTCACACGAAACTCGCGCGACCAACTCACTTCGCCGTAATGAGTCTCCAGTTTGGCGACGTCCGTTTCCTCCAGAACAAACGGGCGGTCTGCAACAAAACCCTCGCCGAGCGGTTCCAGGTTGTGCAGCGAATCGACGTGAATGTCGGTCGGTTCCCCGCCGGCTCCGCGTTGGGTTAAGGAATAGGTGTGCCAGCCGTCATCCAGCCTGGCTTGCACCGTCAATGTCACGGTGTCGCCCTTGCCGGCAGCGCCAGGCTCCAGTCGAAAACAATATTCAATCGGATCGGACAAATCCCCACGCGTCGACTTCCGCGAGGGACGAACGACCACTTCCGAAGGGGACGTTGGAATGGTTGTTTCCGAGAGTTTCGCCGTCAGGTCGAATTGGTATGCGGGCAGGATTTGAATGCACCTGCCGCTCTCGGGGTCGGTGCTGCAGTACTGCCCCTCGAGCTTGCCGGAGATTCTTACGGCGGCAGCGTCCTGGTCGACGCGGAACGACTTGGTCCAGGTGACGCCCTCCACGAATTTGGTCACCTTCGCTTCCAGCGCGGGGTCGAACAACGTCTTGCCGACATGATCCGGGACGAACTCAGCCGAGACTTCTGCGGCCCCGACGGCTTTGGCCGTGATCCGAGTCTGGTATTTGCCGTCCGTGCCGTAGATGTAGAAACCTTCCGGCAGCTTGGCGGTGATCGACAGCGTCACTTCGTCACCAGGACGGACAGTTTCGGGGGTGAGTTTCGCCGTAAATTCCGCTTTGGGGGTCTTGGTGCGCAGCGGCTTCTTGGAGGGCAGAAAATCTCCCAAGTCGACCTGCGCCACCGCCAACCCCGGAGCGAAGCCAACCAGGATCAGAAAACAGGTCGAGGTCAAGAGCGACCGCAGGCGGGAGAAGCGCATAAGCCGAGTCCTTCAAGGCTGGAAACGTCGACGGATCTTCCTGATCCGGCGGTGCCCGATCGAGGTTGCAAAGGGGATACCGTCTGCGTTCGAAATCTTTACGCCAGCAGCCTACCCGACGTGGGATCGTTTCCGAATCGGCCGAACCAGGATTCCGAAAACATCGGCCATTGCTTATATTACCATAGGCGTTGGTAGCGAGACCAGCAGTATCAGTGGACGGATGACGCCGCGTGGGCTGTGGCGACAACTGGAACTTGGCAACGCAGCGGGCGCGGAGATCGCGGAGAAGAAACCATCTCGGCGAAATTTTCCGTGTTCTCCGCGCCCTCTGCGTTTCCATTTCTGCAAAATTGGATGCTTGAGCCTGCCCCGGTGTTACGTGAGCCTTGTAAGAATGACACACCGGAGCCGGACGCTGTGGACGAACTCCGCCGGAATTCCCCCGCTTCCGCTACTGTCTTCTATCGTCCGAATGCTCGAACCGAGACTGGAATCTTGAAGGAAGTGTTCATGCACGCGCTGCGTTGGCTCAGTCGAGGGAATCTCTGCGTTGCCTGGATGATCTGTGCCGCGGCGCTGGGGCGGCCTCTGACAGCCCAAGAGGGATCGGGCAGCGGGAAGCGGTTGCCGATCGGACAGAAAGGGGTCGACTACTACGGTCCCGAGACCGACAACCTCTTTGCCACCCTGATGGACCGCGCGGCGAACGGGGAAGTCCAACTCGAATTTCACCCCCAGCAGGGTTATCTGCCGGCGATTTTGCGGGAGTTGCAGATCCCCGTGGAATCGCAATTGCTGCTCTTTTCGAAGACCTCGCTGCAAACGGCCCACATCAGCCCGGCGACTCCCCGCGCCTTCTATTTCAATGACGAGGTGACGCTCGGCTGGATCCCGGACGCACCGATCATCGAGTTGATGGCTCAAGATCCGCATAAGGGTACGATTTTTTATTCGATTCCCCAGACGGAAGGGGAGTTCCGGCCTCGTCGCGACCAGCGCTGTAACGGCTGCCATGCCACGGCGCGGGCCTCCTATCTCCCCGGATTTCTGTTGCGCTCGTTCGAGACCAATGACCGCGGCGGCCCAGTCTCGGGCCGCGCCCGCGTGACCCAGGAAACGCCCATCGACCTGCGCTGGGGAGGCTGGTACATCACGGGCGAGACGCCGCGGCAATCTCATCGCGGCAATTTGCGCGGTCCAGACGACTTCGCCAAACACCGGGACGAACCATTGTATCGCGGCGCCCTGGCCGACTTGTCGCCGCTCGTGGACCTTTCCATCTACCCGGTCAAGACCAGCGATCTGTCTGCCGCGTTCGTGATGGATCATTTCGCCGACACCTACAACATTCTGGTTCGGGCCGGCGTGGAACATCGGCTGGGCGAGAAGGTGACGGTCATCGATGATCTGGTCACCGCCCTGCTGATGCTCGACGAAGCGCCGTTGCAGGGGCCGGTGAAAGGAATCGGCGGTTTTGCGGAGGTCTACCGTGCTCAGGGGCCCGCGGACTCCGCCGGCCGATCGCTGCGGGAATTGGATCTCGATGCCCGCGTCTTTCGCTGGGGAGTGAGTCCGCTGGTCTACACACGGACGTTCCAGCAGCTTCCTGAACCGGTCAGGCAGGAGATTCAGCAGCAGATGACGGCTCTGCTGGACGGCAGTCGGGCGTGGCCGGAGACCGCTCAGCCGCGCTCTGCGGAAGATCGCCAGGTGGCCTTGTCGATCCTGCGCGAAACCCTCGCCGACTGGCCGCGGTAAATTTCCCGCTCTGATCGACGCCGCGAGTCGGGAATTCGTAACTCCACTGATCGTCGGATGCTCCCCCCCGCTGTCGGAACTCGGTAGACTCGGGACGCTACCTATCACACAGCAGCACGTCACCGGCATCAAATTCTTACGATGCCCGAGAATGTCTTTTTAACGCCGGGGAGCGCGGGCCATGCGGATTCTCATCGGTTGGGACGATGCGTCCCAGGCCGAAACACTGCGGCTGTTTCTCAACGTTGACGATACCGAAGCGACGGTGATCGAGAACAACCGGGAGTTGTTCGATCTGGCGACGCACAGCACTCGGTGGGACGTCGTCCTGCTGGCGGTGGGTGCTCCCGACATGGACGCCAGTTTCGAGGTCTTCCAGACCCTCTCGCGTCTGCTGCCGAACATTCCCATCGTGGGGGCGTGTCAGCCGGACAATCTTTACCGCTTGCCGAAGTTCCTGAAGGCCGGGATGCGGAACTATGTGCTCCGCGACGCCAGCGGGGACTTCGTGTTCATGTTGCATGCGATGCTGTTGAACGCGATGGAGGCGGCGCGGGCCGAGCGTGAGAAGGAACTCGCGATGAAGCTGCGCGAGGAGATCAGCTCCGTTCGAAAACTGCAGGAATCGATCATTCCTTCGGACTTCACCTGTCCCGAGGGCTATCAGATCTCGGCCCGGTATGAGCCTTCACAGATCCAAGTCTACGGCGGCCAACCCGTGGTCATGGCCGGCGGCGACTACTACGAGGTCTTCCGGCTGGACGACGAGCGGACCGTTGTGCTTGTGGGCGACGCCTCCGGCCACGGCATGAAGGCGTGCATGTCGATCATGACGATGCACACGCTCATCAACATGATCCGCACGCAAAGCTACGACGACGTCGCCAGCTTCGTGGCGGCCGTCAACAATCGGCTGTGCGCCCAGAGTTTTATTCAATCGGGAGGGGGGTTCATCACCGTCCTCTACGGGGTGCTCCACTCCGAAACCAACGAATTCCATTGGACCACCGCCGGACATCCGATTCCGTTGCTGGTTGACCGGACCACAGGCGTTGTGGAGTCGATTGGCCCGCACGAAGCGGGCGGACTCCCCCTGGGACTCTATGAAGAGGCCGAATATGAGTCCCACATCACGGTCCTCCCCCCCAACAGCCGGCTGTTGATCTATACGGACGGCCTGCCGGAGGCCTTCGGGGACGTCGAGGGACACCATCGCGAATACGGCATGCAGGGGCTTTCGGAAACGCTGTCGCGCACACGCAGCCAATCGGCTGCAGAGGCGCTCCAGGCGCTGTTCGACGATTCCAGCACGATCACCCAGGGGGCCGGTCGGCATGACGACTCCTCAGTGGTGATTGTGGATCGGGCCTGAGCAGACGCCTGGGCGAACCGTGCTCGAATTGCCTGTCGAAACGCCAAATCTCAATGAACAAATCTCAAACAAGCACCAGGTCTTCACTCACCAACCAGACTCGTGGGTTGGCTGTTTGAGATTTGGGGGTTGAAAGTTCTCTGGGATTTGGTGCCTGCGATTTGGAATTTCCCATCGCTGAGAGGTGCAGCATGTCACGTTGGGTCTTGGCGCTCGACCAGGGGACGACATCCAGCCGCGCGATCGTGTTCGGGCGGGACGGCCGACCTCGCTCGACGGCGCAGCAGGAGTTTCCGCAGTCCTACCCCCAGCCGGGCCATGTCGAGCACAACCCGGAAGACATCTGGAGCAGTCAACTCGCGACCGCCAAGGCGGCGTTGGCGCAAACAGGTCTCGCGGCAACGGACATCGCCGCGATCGGAGTAACGAACCAGCGTGAAACAACGATCTTGTGGGACCGCACCACCGGTCGTGCGATCGCCCCGGCGATCGTGTGGCAGAGCCGGGTCACCGCGGATCGATGCGAGCGATTGCGAAGCGACGGCTGCGAGCCGGTCATCCGAGCCAAGACCGGGCTGGTGGTCGACGCCTATTTCTCCGGGACCAAGATTCAGTATTTGCTCGATACGGTTCCGGGAGCCCGGGCGGCGGCGGAGCGCGGTGACGTCCTGTTCGGCACGGTCGAGACGTTTCTGCTGTGGCGATTGTCGGGCGGCCGACTGCATCTGACCGACGTTTCCAACGCCAGCCGGACGCTCCTGTTCAACATTCACACGCTCGACTGGGACGCCGAGTTGCTGAAGCTGCTCAATGTTCCCCGAGCGATGCTCCCCGAAGTCCGCAGTTGCAGCGAAGTCTACGGCGAGACCGACGCCGCGATCTTCGGCAGTCCGATCCCCTTGGCGGGAGCTGCCGGCGATCAGCAGGCCGCCACGTTCGGCCAAACCTGCTTCGATCCGGGCATGGCCAAGAACACCTATGGCACCGGTTGTTTCATGCTTCTGAATACCGGCTCGCGGCCGGTCGCCTCGCAGCACGGCTTGATCACAACGGTGGGCTGGAAGATTGGCAACGACGTCGTGTATGCCCTGGAAGGCTCGATCTTCATCGCGGGAGCAGCGGTGCAGTGGCTGCGAGACGGACTGGGCTTGATCGCGTCAGCCGCCGAGACCGCCGCTCTGGCCGAATCGCTGACGTCGAACGACGGCGTCTATTTTGTGCCAGCCTTCGTGGGACTGGGCGCCCCGTATTGGGACGCCGAAGCTCGCGGATTGCTCATCGGCCTGACGCGCGGCGTCACCCGCGCCCATCTGGCGAGGGCGGCCTTGGAAGCGATGGCTTATCAGACGCGCGATGTGCTGGAGGCGATGCAAACGGACGCCGGCGTCCCGTTGGCGCAACTGCGCGTCGACGGCGGGGCGACGGCCAACAACTGGTTGTGCCAGTTCCAGGCCGACGCGCTGGGGGTTCCCGTCCATCGCCCGGTCGTGCAGGAGACAACCGCCCTCGGAGCGGCCTATCTGGCCGGGCTGGCCGTGGGCTACTGGCGCGACCTCGACGACCTGCGGCAGAACTGGGCGCTCGATCGCGAGTTTACTCCCATGATCTCGTCCACCGAGCGCGACCGGCAATATCGTGGCTGGCGCGAGGCCGTACAACGCAGCCGGAAATGGAATCCCTGAACGGTGGTGACATCGTGAACCCTCAGAAGTAGCAAGCTCCAGCAGATGGACGTTTGACAGCGTCACGTGGATTCTAGAGAATCTCCGTCCTGCTTACCTCGGATTTCATCCAGATTTCTTCAGCCCTGCACAATGTGTGTGTCTTCGTCGAACATGCAGGATGCGACTTCGGACTCGGAAATGACCAAACATTTTGACGCGCAGTACGTTCTTTCGCTCAATTTTTCTCGGGACATCTGCGCAAAGTTCTCTCAGAACCCTCGATTACGAGAAGCGTTGCAACAACATCGCGAACATGCATGGCACACTTTGGGTACATTCGACTTTCTAACAATTCACGCCGATTCAGACCTGGATTCTTTTCGCGAACGCGTAGAGGCGCTCCAGCGAAATGGCGACAACGAAACCGATCTCGCGATCGGTGCCCACCGAGGTCTGTTATTAGTTCCTTTCGACGACTTTTTTGATCGACAAGATCTCGGGTATGCGACGTTCGTTCGACGCATCGTTATGCACGGAACACTAACGCGACAGTCCGGCCGCGATGAGAGTCGAGAACAGCAAGAGCAATTCCGACGGGAGAACCCACTTCTGATTGTTGCTCGTTTTTATCTGTCAGCAGTCGCCTACGAACTCGAGAGCTACTACGAAGGGGTGCTTACTGCCATTGACTGCACACGGAAGTTGTTAGAGGATAAATCCCGCGATTTTCGAGGCAAGCACGGTGATGATTCGTTGCCCCCGGTAGCAGATTTCCGCTTCTTTCGCACGCTCGGCAGCCCTGACATTGTACTTGTTGGGCTTCCGAATTCACCCGATCAATTGTGCGGAATTCATCGATATCTGTCAGAAATGCGGCGATTGAAACTGGCTGAGGTTGTCGAAGTTGTACGTAAAGATCTGATTGGAAAGCGTGAAGAAGGAGGCCAGCCAAGAACCTTGCTTCTGAATGCGGGACGAAACGAAGACTTCCAGTACCCAGGTCACGCATTTGCAAGCGTTGATGAGACGTGGTCGTTCCGCAAAAACTGGAGCTCTAACCGTCTTCCTTTTCGCTATCACCCTGAAGCCGATCCAGTTAAGGATCGGCAACGAGAGATACAGTTAGGCCTGCGACTGGATTTTCGCGTACGACTTGATTGCGGCCATGAACCTGAGTTCATTAGGTACCTGAAACGACACGCACCGGCCGTGGGAATCAGCCTCGAAGACGACTCTTGTCCGTTATATGGTGGACTCTACACCATATCCGGCCGATTCAGCCACTTGGACGATTTCGTCGAAGCGTTTGACAAGGTCTGGTTTGACATCGAGATTCGATCTGCAAACATTATCGACACGATCACAGTCCCAGCCTTTAGTGTTGAGGAATTAGACGGCGATCAGCCGGACGACCAACAAATGAAGCGCTTGGCCTGGCAGCTTCGGCCTGGACTGCAATGTGAACTCGATATCATCGAAAAGTCGATTCGCATGTGGGCCAGAACGTTCCTTTCCTCAGAGCAGTGCGCTGAGCTCTTGGGAATTGTCCGCACCTTTCGTTCATGCTTTTATCATCACGAATTGACCTCTGCGGCGAGGGATCTATTGCCTTTCTTCCGGCAATTAGCCTGCGCCTGTTCCGACATCAGTCTGTGGCGAGCATTTCGTGATACACTGGAAGGCAACATCGATCGCTTCTGCGAGGATGTCGAATTGCTGCTAGCGCACATGCATCGTGCGGTGCGAAATCGGCTAGAGCATCGTTCGCGACACGCTGATCCCACGATCCCGAACACGTTGTCTCACGGTGCCAGTAAGTTAATTAATGCGTATTCCACTGTTTATTGGCTGGCTGGGGAGTTGTTCATGCGAAGTGGAAAACCAGAGGATAACCATTGTGTTGCCAGCCATCTTGCAGTTTGCGTCGCAGCTGGGAGCGAGGGACGAGTAAAATATGAGGAAGTGTTTGAGTCGTTTCGGAAATTTGTAGAAAGCACGAGGGGAGAGCCGCTTTCGGTGAGTCCACTCGGAACAGACATCTTTGATGACGCTCAGAGATCCGACAACACGCTCCCAAGTGGACAAGGTTGGTCGGTTCCTCTGATGCTAGTTGATGTTTCCGGTTTGCCGATCTTTCTGCCAGAACAGAGTTTTGTGCACGCGCTTCACGAAACTGCCCAGTTTTCGGAGTGGTTGGAGGATCCGCGACGGGCTAAACTGCGGGACTCACTTAAGGAGTGGGTTGTCTCCTGCATGGTTGGAATCATTCGAGACGTCGTCATCATCGAAGGGTTAAGTGATCCTGATGATTCTGGACATTTGCTAGATTCGGACCCAGATCGCTGCCGTGAACTCGCTCGAAACTGGAGGAATCTGATCTCGGATCCGCTTTCGCCATATCGATCCAAGGTTGAAGGGATTCGAAACTCTGCGCAGCTTAAAGAATTGGACAGCTTCATCACGTTGGCGCTTGGGCATATGTGGTTCAATCGCACGCAGGCAAGCGAGAATGAGCCGCAGCAGAATGCTAAGAGCAGAGAAACCCCTTTGGAGTTTTTCGATTTTCTTCAGGAAACTCTAGAAGACGCTGGACTCGGTTTGGACTACTGGCAGGCAATGGTCGGCGAACTTCAGGAAGCTCCGTGGAGAACTGCTGAACCTCAGAGCCTCGAAATTGCAATACTTATGCCGTTGGCTATTCGCGCTTTCCGGACGAACGACTTCAACGAACGTGTAAGATCGCTTCGTGAATTGCTTCTTGAGCTTACTGGCGACATCGGCCGTATCGGTTTTTTCTCGCACATTGCGCACCGTCTTCGCAACCAAGGATCCAAACAATCGCGAGAACAATCAAGGAGCATCAGCGAGTTGCGAGACTTGAATCAAATGTACGCGGTGATTTTTGATACCTTTACTCACCGGATTGGCCAGATGCATGAGCGGCCGTTTGCAGAGTCGGCACCTCTCCGTGAGTCGGTATTTCCCTCTAATACTTATCTGGGGGATGAGTACGAGTTTTTTTTGGTTCGCTGGGCGATCGCGATCCGTCTTATGTGCCCTCCGATGCCGCTTATCGAGGCCTGTCGCTCGCTCAAGCCGTTGCTGAGTAGTACGTCGCATAAACTCTGGCAATTCCATGCAGGGCAATCGCATCTTATTTGCCAGTATTTCCTGTGAGGATGGCTTCGAGGACGTGGTTGTTCCAGCCGGCTTGGAGCCGTTTGCCGCGGATTGAGCTCTTTAACGAAGTGTCCTGTTGCAGAATCGACAGGGCCA
>JANRLN010000354.1:0-23711 GCA_033762515.1 Planctomycetaceae bacterium | reverse complement strand
CCGACTTATCAACCTCGACCAGCCTTGCTGCCGGATCGCCTGCAGGACCAGTTGTGCTCGAAGGCCACGTACCCATCGCACGGGCTGACGAGCAGCCAGTGCCACTCGGCACCCGGCGTTCTGCCGTAAGTCGTTGCCGGTTCCGGCAAACTCGGATTGAAAACTGTCCGCGGCACCGACAAACTGCTTAAAGCGGCGGTATTTTGCTGCACTTCGGCGGTCGATCACCCGTCCGACGCAGCGGTCATCTGCCGGGATCGGTGCGCATGACGACGGAACAGTTCAAAACCACGCTGCACCTGCAGCCGTTCCGGCCCTTCACCATCCGCATGGCGGACGGCCGTACGTTCGACGTTACTCATCCCGACTTCGTCGCACAGTCCCCCTCGGGTCGCACCGTCATCGTCTTTCAGCCCGACGAGAGCTACAGCGTCCTCGACCTCTTGCTGATGACGGAGCTACAGGTCGCCAACGGGCAGCCAGCGTGAAATGGAGCATCCCGGCCGTTACGGGAACCGCCGGGATGCTGTCGCAGAGTTCTGATTTTCTCGTTCGCCGGTCCAAATTCTGGCGAAACTGGCTGCGAATTCGCATCAACTACCCGGCCTGCAGCGCCAGCGCCGTTTCGTCGTCGAACATCTCCAGTCCGCAGAGATCATCGATCGAGTCGACGACGTAATGCGGGCCATAGGCATAGCGCTCCAGTTCGACGCGCTGCGTGCTGCCCGTAAGGACCAGCACCGTGCGATAGCCCATCTGGACGCCGCCGAGGATGTCGGTCTCCATCGTGTCCCCCACCATCACGACTTCGTCGGTTGACAGGCCGAGCGCTTTCCGTGCGGCCCGCATCATCACGGGACTGGGTTTGCCGACGCTGAAGGCTTTGACCCCCGCGGCCGATTCCAGCATCGCCACGAATGCGCCGCAACCGGGCCGCAAGCCATACTGTGTGGGGCAGTTGGGGTCGAGGTTGGTGGCAATCAGCTTGGCGCCATTGAGCACATGTCGGACGGCGACTTCCATCATCTCCAGGGTCAATGTCCGGCCTTCGCCGACGACCACGAAATCGGGATCGTGGTCGACGATGGAGTAGCCCACTTCATGCAGCGCCTGCAGCAGGCCCCCCTCGCCGATCACGTAGGCGGTGCCGTTCGGCTTTTGCCGCGCCAGGAAACTGGCGGTGGCCATGGCACAGGTGTAGATGTCTCCTTCTTCGGCGTCGATGCCGATGCGCGTCAGCTTGGTCGCGACATCCCTGCGCGTCCGCTGACTGTTGTTCGTGAGGAACAGAAACGGAATGCCCCGCTCGCGCAGGCTGCTGACGAACCGATCCGCTCCGGGAATCACCTGGCTACCACGATAGATCACGCCATCCATGTCGATCAGAAAACCAATGGCCATCACGCTACCTTAAACAGCACGCGTACTCCGAGCGCGTTCCTTCGCGAGGGATTCAGAAACGCAAGGCGTGTGCCGAACCCCTCGGGAGTTCTTGGTGAAGAATGCTAAACCCTGTTGTCGTAGGGTTTAGCGAAGTTGCCGACCCATCCTCAACCGCCGCGATCCTGCATAGATCCCCGACGCACATCGCCCCCGGATCGGGCACCGGGCGTCAGTTGCTGACGTCTGCCGTCGGCCTGGAGGCGGTCAGCTCCCGATACAGTTCGAGATGCCGGGAGACCATCCGCTCGACACTGAACTCGGCTCGCACGCGTTGCTGTCCCGCGGTTCCCAGCCGGGTGGACAGACCCGGCTCGTCGATGAGCCGCCGTGTGAATTGCATGAAGCCCACAGGATCTCCCAGCCGGACGAGGAAACCTGTCTCGTCGGGAATGACCAATTCCCGATTGGCAGGGATGTCAGTCGCCACCACCGGCAGCCCCGCCGACATCGCCTCCATGACGCTGTTCGACATCCCTTCAAAACTGCTGCCGAGCCAGAAGACGTCGAAGGCCGTTAACCAGTCGGGCGCATCGTCGCGATGACCCAGAAAGTGAATGTGCCCCGGCCCGTGCACCCCCGCGGAAAAGTCCTCCAGACGTTCCCGTTCGGGGCCGTCGCCGATGATGACGAGATGCAGTTGCGGTCGAATCTGCCACAACGTTTCCGCCGCCCAGACAAGATCCCGCACCCGCTTCTGAGTCGCCAGCCGGCCGATGTATCCGATGACATAGGCGTCTTCCGGAATGCCCAGCGACTTGAGCCGGGCTGCACGATTCATCGGCGACGGCGACGGCGGTTCGACCCCATTGGGAATGCAGCGGAGCCTCTCCGTCGGCAGACCCAGTTCTCGATAAAAGTCCACGACGCTGGGTGAGTTGCCGATCAGCAGATCGGTCCGCGGAATGAGTCGGCGATCGAGCCACAACTGCCAGCCCGCCTTCCAAGAATCGACGCACCGCTCGGAGACGATGCGGGAAATTGACGTTTGCCCGGGAAGCGCCAGTCGGCCATACGCATTCGCTGCGAAGAGCCACGTATGCACGATATCCGGTCGCAACGTCGTCAGCGTCCATCGCAATTTCCAGAGCGCGAACGGATCGCATTTCCAGCGTTTGCCGAGCACCGTCACGGGAACCCCGGCCGCCTGCAGAACCGCCGCGTAGGGTCCCCCGCGCGTGAGCGCGATGACGTGCGGCTCAAACTCCTCTCGCGGCAAGCGCGTCGCCAGCAGCGTCAGCTGCTTTTCCGCTCCGGAGCGATCCAGCGTGGGGATGACATAGACAATGCGCTTGGGACTCACGACCTCAGGCGTCCTGCCGAGTAGGGGGATCACAGCGTCACCACGAACCGACGTAGCCTACGCCCCGAACCGACAGAACGAAAGCCGAAGCGCACTCCCAGACTCCCGCCGCTTGCATCCCACCCCGCCGCAATCGATAGTGACGCCACACTGAGATCCCTCCGCGCCGGAGTCGCCCCATGATTCGCCGTCTCCTTCGTTCGTCTGGCATTTGCGCTGCTTTGTTGGCGGCATGGATGGCAGATCCCGTGTCCGCTCAAGCACAACCCGGTCCCCCCGTCCCCGTCATCTTCGACACCGACATGGGCAACGATGTCGACGACGCCCTCGCCCTCGGCATGCTCCACGCGCTCGAGAGCCGCGGCCGCTGCAAATTGCTCGCAGTCACGCTGACCAAAGATCATCCCCTCGCCGGCCCGTTTGTCGATGCCGTCAACACGTTCTACCGCCGACCGGAAATCCCTGTCGGTGTGGTCCGCAACGGTCCCACCCCTGAGGACAGCAAGTTCCTGCCGCTCGCCGCGGCCAAGAACGACGGCCGGCTGCGCTATCCCCATCGTCTCATCGACGGCCGCGACGCCCCCGAAGCCGTTTCGCTGTTGCGACAGCTTCTCGCTGGACAACCTGATCACTCGGTGCGGCTCGTCCAGGTTGGATTCTCTACGAACTTCGTCCGCCTGCTCGCCTCACCGGCCGACGCCGCCTCGCCGCTCACCGGCCGTGAACTAATTTCCCAGAAGGTCCACAGCCTGGCGATCATGGCCGGCGCCTTCACGGCGATCGACGGCAATCAGCGCTACCGCGAATACAACGTCATCAAAGACGTTCCTTCGGCCAAGATCATCGCGCACGATTGGCCCACCCTCATCACCTGGAGCGGCTTTGAAATCGGAATCGCCGCTCCCTATCCGGCGGCCAGCATCGATCGCGACTACGCCTACGTCCCCCATCATCCTCTGGCGGAGGCCTATCGGCTCTACGAACCCCCGCCGCACAATCGACCCACCTGGGATCTCACGGCCGCGCTGTATGCGGTTTGCCCGGATGACGGCTACTTCGACCTCTCGCCTCCGGGAACCGTGCACGTCGAAGACGATGGTTTCACGCGGTTCGAGCCCGGCGCCAACGGTCGTCAGCGCTACCTGATCTTGAGGGAGTCCCAGCGCAGCCGGCTCATCGAGGCCCTGGTGCAATTGAGCAGCCAGCCGCCGCAGTAGACTTCGATGAACTCGTGGCGGCCGTAGGATGGCCACTCCTGCCCGTCCGCATTTTTCGAGCGAGCCTTAAGTGTCGCAGACAGGACGGGCAAAGGTGCCCATCCGACAGTGTTGACGGTGCGCGACCCCCTACGTCTGCGGCAGCAACACTTCCACGCGCGACCCGATCGGGAGCCTGGGCCACGGCTTGCCTGACGGCCGAATCTGCAGCGGCAATTGAGCGTCCTCCGTCGCCGACCCTGCCGCCGATGCCTGCGGCGGGATCGCCCCCACAACGCCGTCGCGACGGTCCTTGCCGGGAAACACTAGCGTCAATTTCTGGCCGGCCGAGATCCTACCGACGACGTCCGAGGAGACCTGCGCGACGAGCGACAATTGCGCCTCGTCCAACAGCTCGACCACCACCTCCCCTGCGGCCACGCGGTCTCCCGGTTGTTTGTGCCACAGTCCCACCGTCCCATGCCCGGTGCTGCAGATCGTCAACGCGGCCCGCTGCACTTCCAGCGCCGCCAGTTCTGCATCGACCCGGTCCCGACGCGCCCGCGCCACATCGACCCCCACCGACACGCGGACCTTCTGATCCAGCTCCGTCGTCAGTTGCGACAGCTCCTGCAGCCGCGCCTCCGACAGCTCCAGTTGCCTGTCGAGCGTCTCCAACGCCGACGCGGCGGCGTCTTCTTTCAACAGGGCTTGCAGACGCTGAGCATCCGGCGGTGAGCGCGACAGGGTCACGGGTAGAATCAGGTGCTCTGATGTTCCGTCGCCGGACCAGTCGACCCACTCCTGCAGGTGTTCCTGCCACGCGATCTGCTCCACCTGCCGCGACAACCGCTGCTGCAGCAATTGCGTCACCTGCAGTTGCGTCTGATAGATCTCTCCCTGCAGCTCCCGCCGCCGCCAGGCAATCTCGACCTCCGCGAGCGCCTCGACGCGCTGCAACTCGACGACCGCCTCTGTCCTCTCGCGCTCCTTGGAAGCCACCCGCCCATCGAGCCGCTCATCCACAAACCGCAGCAACGGCTGACCGACTGCCACGGCCGCTCCCGACTCCGCGAAGACTTCCGCCAGCCGGCAATCGCGCCCGGCCGTCACCGCCGTGGTCTTCGCGGCGAGGATCGCCGGCACCGATTCGCCGCGGCGATCATCGAGCCAACCCGTCACCGCGACCCCCAGGCACAGCGCCGCCCCCCCGCAGACCGCCAGTCTGGCCAGATTGAGTGCCCCACTCGTGGAAGTTGCATCCGCCATGCGCCGCCTCGTGCTGCAGAGTCTGCCGATTCCAGACCATCACCCGCCCGACCATCCCGCAAAGGCCGACCCGTCGTCTTCACATCGACCGCCAACCGACAGCCCTGCAATCGAACACGGACGACACAATCGTTCCGCCCAGCACCGGCAATACAAGCGTCACAACCCGCAAACTTCTCCAACTGACCCAGTGCGCCCGGTCAGCACGGCATCGGCCCGGTGAGAAAGTTCTCCCCAATTTTTTCGTCATGTTGCAAAATGCTGGGCACATACGCTCAGTGCACCCATTCTCGTACACGGATGGCAGTCAAGCGAAGCCCCTGAAAACCATCCCATAAAACCAATCTCAGAAATGCTTTACGAAACAGAACCCCTAGGGAATCGTCTCGGCATGGCAAGTGCTGATCAACTCAGAATCTACTGCATTCTTGTCCTGGATCCCGTAGAGACGCGAAACCAAAATCTCCTGGTTTCTCCCCTCTCTCAATTCTTCGAAAGCGCTTCCATGTACCGAAATCTCGCTGCAGTCATCGGCATCCTTGTCGCCGCTCAGGTTGCCTCGGCCGCGACACCGAAACGAATCACCGTCGCGGGACAGTTGTCTGGAAACACGCGTGTGTCCGCCCAGTGCATCGTCTCCAGCACCGGGCAGGTCAGCGGCACCGGCAGCCTGACGGGGCGCAATCCTAATGGCACGACATACGGCTACCCATTCGTCATCAAGACCATCACCACGACCACGAACAAGATCACTCTCAAGGGGAATTTCGCCGTCACCGGCAGCCCTCCGATCACCCTCACCGCCGCTGTCCCGAGCGGCGCAATGTCTTTCCAATACGTGATCAACGGCCGAACGGTGAACTACACCGGAACCGGGACGGCGTCCGTCAGGTGAGTCATCCGGTCAGGCCCGACCATCCCATCCATGCGCAATGCTCTCCGAAGCGGTGGGCAGGGTCCGGAGCGCTCAGCCATGTGGACCGTGACATGCACGGGGGATCGCCGCTCGCCGACCTCTCAGTCCACATAGCGGGCTCCACCTCCGCCGTTCGCAGCTTTGGTCGAAAGCTCTCTCACAATCGGCTGACTCGCGTCGTGAGGTTCCCGTATTGCCGAACTCGGCATGCGCTTCAGTTTGCGTCCGTTCTCCCGTGACGACTACAATTCCGTCCACCGACCCATCACGCCAGCAATCGGAACCGCAGACGACTGAACGCACGCGATCCGCCTGGGATCGGTCCGCGTCGTTTCCTCCCCGTGAAAGCCCCAGATGAATCCCATCGCCTTCGCATTGCGTCGACCGTTCACCATTCTGGTGGCGATCGTCGCCGTGACGCTGGCCTGCGCCGTAGCGCTGCGGCCCAAAGTGGTGGATCAGACGCTGCAGAAGTTCGGTGTGGAACTCCCGCTGCAGACCATGAAGGTCGATATTTTTCCGGCCCTGAATTTGCCGGTGATTTATGTGTGCCAGCCCTACGGTGGCATGGATCCGGCCCAGATGGAAGGGCTGCTCACCAACTATTACGAATACCACTTTCTCTACATCAGCAACATCCACCACGTCGAGAGCCGCAACATTCAGGGCACCGCCCTGATGAAGCTCTATTTTCACCCCGGCGCCGACATGGCGCAGGCATTGGCGGAGACGATCAACTACGTCAACCGTTCGCGGGCGTTTATGCCGCCGGGCACGGTCTCGCCGTTCGTGATGCGGTTCGACACCGGCAGCGTGCCCGTGGGGTATCTCGTGCTGTCGAGCGAAACCCGAACCGTCGGTGAAATCCAGGATCAGGCCCTGTTCAAAGTCCGGCCGATGTTCTCGGCACTTCCCGGCGTTTCGGCTCCCCCCCCGTTCGGGGGAAGCGCCAGGACGATCGTCATTCGTGCGAATCCCGATCTGCTGCGGTCTTACAAGATCTCGCCGGATGAAGTCATCACGGCACTCTCCGCGGGTAACGCTGTCAGTCCCTCGGGAAACCTGCACGTGGGGACGATGTTTCCCGTGGTGCCCACCAATGCCCTTGTTAAAGACATTCGCGATCTGGGCAGCATTCCGATTCGCACCTCGGAAGGCACACCGATTTACGTGCGCGACGTCGCCGCGATTGAGGACTCGACCGACCTGCCTACGGGTTATGCCCTTGTGAACGGTCGTCGGGCGGTATACATCCTCGCCACAAAGCGGGCGGAGGCGTCGACGATGAGCGTCATTGACGAGATCAAGCGGGCGCTGCCGACGATGCAGGCAGAACTTCCGGAAGACATCAAGGTCTCGTTCGAGTTTGATCAGTCGCCGTACGTCACGCGGGCGATCAACAGCCTGTTCGTCGAAGGGCTGATGGGGGCGGTCCTTACAGGTCTCATGGTCCTGGTCTTCTTGCGCGACTGGCGGAGCGCGCTGGTCGTGGTCCTTAACATTCCCCTCGCCATCATGTCGGCGATCTTGGGTTTGTGGCTGTGCGGACACACGATCAACCTGATGACTCTCGGCGGCCTTGCACTTGCCGTTGGGATCCTCGTTGACGAGGCGACGGTGGAGATCGAGAACATCCACACGCAGTACCACAAGACGGATTCGATTGCGCTGGCGGTTCGACTGGGGAACGCGGAGACAGCGGTCCCGCGACTTCTGGCGATGCTGTGCATTCTGGCGGTGTTCGTTCCGTCGTTCTTCATGCAGGGGGCGGCGCGCAATTTGTTCGTGCCCCTTTCACTGGCGGTCGGCTTTTCGATGATCGCCTCGTACATCTTGTCGAGCACATTCGTGCCGGTGCTGTCGGTGTGGCTCTTGCGGCACAATGCCCGGGTAGAGGTCACTCAGCAGCCTGCATCACCAGGCGCCACGGACCACGGACCTCCGACGATCTCCCGGTGGTACTCGTCCCTGGTCTCAACGCTGGTCTCCCTTCGCTGGCTGGTTGTGCCCGGTTATCTGGCGGCCTCGATCCTCGTCATCGTGGGGGTCGGTTCCCGCCTGGGAGTTGAGATTTTCCCCAGCACGGGCGTCGGCAAATTCCGCCTGCGCTTTCGCGGTCCTGATGGTTCGCACTTCGACACCACCGAGCAATCGGCTCTCCGAGTGCTGAACGCCATCGGCGAACATGTGGGACCACAGAATGTCGAGATCACGCTGGGATATGTGGGCACCATTCCCTCCAGCTTTCCCATTAACGGCGTCTATCAATGGTCGCGCGGTCCCGAAGAAGGACTGTTGAGGGTCGCGCTCAAGCCCGGCAGCGGAATCGACACCGAACGTGCCAAAGACGAATTGCGCCCGCTCCTCGCTCAAAAATTCCCGGATCTCCGGTTTTCCTTTGAACCCGCCGACATCATCAGCGACGTCATGAGCTTCGGCTCCCCGACACCGATCGAGATCGCCGCTCGCGGGGCGAACCTTGAAGAGAGCCGGGCCTACATTCTGGAGGTCCAGAAGGAGTTGACGTCGATCCCCGCCCTGCGCGACGTACAGATCGCCCAGTCTCTCGACTATCCCACGGTGAATGTCCACGTTGATCGGGAACGCGCTTCGTATTCGGGAACGACGACTTCGCAGATTGCGCGTTCGGTCGTCGCGGCGACGTCCTCCACACGCTTTATCGCCCAGAACTACTGGCCGGACCCGAAAACGGGAATCGGCTATCAAGTACAGGTGGAGATCCCTCAACCCACGATGACCCAGGCCGATGACCTCGCCTCGATTCCAGTCAATTATCGCGACGGACAGGCGCTGTTGCTGCGCGACGTGGCCCAGATCTCGTCGGGCAGCATGGCTGGTCAGTTCGATCGTTACAACATGAAACGCGAACTGACTCTGACCGCCAACATCAGCGGACAAGACCTCGGTTCCGTCTCCCAGGAAGTTCGACGCGCGCTGGCCAAAGTCGACGCCGACGGCAAGCGGCCCAAAAGCGTCACCACCGAGCTGCGGGGCCAGATCCCCCCGCTCCGGCAGATCTTGAGCGGCCTGGGAGTCGGATTGTTCCTCGCCATTGTGGTCATCTTTCTGCTCCTGACGGCGAACTATCAGTCGCTGCGGCTGGCGCTGACCACGATCTCCACCGCCCCTGCCGTGCTGGCGGGCGTTGTGCTGTCGTTATGGATCACCGGATCGACCCTCAACATTCAATCGTTCATCGGGGCCATCATGGCAATCGGCGTCGCCATGGCGAATGCCATTCTCCTCGTCACGTTTGCAGAGGATTCGCGCCGCCAATCCCACGACTCTCGATCGGCGGCAGTGCAAGGAGCGGCGCGTCGCTTGCGCGCTATTCTGATGACCAGTCTGGCAATGGGAGTGGGGATGGTCCCGATGGCGACGGGGTGGGGAGAAGCCGGCGCGCAAGCCGCCCCCCTCGGTCGGGCCGTGATCGGCGGACTGATCGCCGCAACCTGCGCCACGCTCTTGATCTTGCCCGCGGTGTTCGCCCTGGTTCAGCGTCGAGCGCCCAATCGCTCGGCCTCTTTGGATCCCGTGGATATCGAAAGCCGACATTACAGCTCCGATGCTGCCGCGCAATTGTCAGGCCAGTAGAACTCTGTACACAAACTGCCGTGTCTGGCCATTCGGGAGTTAGGCTGACCATGAAATTTTCTGGTAACCGACTGCGGATCGCAGCGGGTCTGTTCCTCGTCGCTCTGTTCGGCGGATGCGGCGCGCACGATCTGCCGGAGCGTCCGACGGGGAATCAGGGCGTACCCGCGGTGCGTGCGACCGTCATGCGCCCCGAGCGAAAAACCCTGGTCCGAACGATCGAGCTTCCGGGGCGCGCCGAAGCTGTGGAAGTGGCGCCGCTGTATTCCAAGGTCACCGGTTATGTCGTCAAGATTTCCGTCGACATCGGCGACGCAATTCAGGGACCGCGCGAGAGCCAGCCCGGCTCTGCACTGTGCGAACTCCTGGTTCCAGAACTGACTGAAGAACTGGCCCAAAAAGCGGCGACCGTCGCTCAAACGCGGGCCGAGGTGCTGCAGTCCGACGCCGGGGTGCAGGTCGCTGAAGCAGCGGTTCGTTCCGCAGCGGCCCGCGTTCAGGAAGCCCAAGCCTCCGTCAGCCGCGAGGAATCGCGATTTGCCCGCTGGCAGTCGGAGTTCCAGCGCGTCGTGCAGCTGGTCGAGTCGGGAGCGATGACGAAAAAGGTTGCGGACGAAACTCGCGCCGAACTCGATGCCGCCGACGCCGGCCGAAAAGAGGTCGCCGCCCGCATCGCGTCGGTCGAGGCATTGCAGCAGGAAGCCGCAGCGGGACTGGAAAAGGCCAAGGCCGACGCGGTCGCCGTCCGCGCCCGGCTGGCCGTCGCGGAAGCCGACGAGCGCCGCTCCGCGGCGATGCTGCAATACACCACAATTCGCGCCCCGTTTGACGGCGTCGTCGTGCACCGCGAGGTGCACACCGGACATCTGGTGCAGGCTGGAGGCGCGAATGGTCACAAGCCACTCCTGACGGTGATGCGCACCGATCCCATTCGAGTGGTGGTCGACATCCCGGAGATCGACGCCGTTCGCGTCGTCCCCGGGACGAAGGTGGAACTCCGCATGCCTTCCATGCCCGGACAGACATTCGCGGGGACAGTCACTCGAACAGGTTGGTCGCTCGATGCCATGTCGCGCACGCTGGCCGCGGAAGTCGATGTTCCCAATCCCGAGGGACGCTGGCGACCGGGGACCTACGTACAAGTGAAACTGACGGTTGCCGAGTTGCCCGGAGTGTTCGCGCTCCCCAAGGCGGCGATTGTGACGCAGGAAAAGCTGAACTACTGCTACGCGGTGGACAGCGACGGCGTGATCCGTCGCCTGCCGATTGAATTGGGACTGCAAGCGGGAACAGAATTCGAGGTCCGCAGCGGGCTCACAGGGGACGAGCAGGTGATCACGCTCAACGCCAGTTCCTTTCGAGAGGGACAGGTCGTCGAAATCGCCCCACCGGCAAAGTGAGCCCAGACGGTGCGCCGGAGAGTTTGCCCAATCCGCACATCGCTCATGCTCAGCAGCGACCTCGCCCCTCCCGTCGCGTCTCCATTGATCCGTCTCGAACCGCGCACCGATAGGAAACCCTCAGGGAGACTTGCGCGCTCAACCAGGGATGGTGGACATGCCTCAACCGCTCGGGGAACGCCGTTTCCACGGCTGGCTTTCGAGCCTGCTGCTGGGAATCGCCGGCTGCACCGCTGTACCGCTCGGCGGTGGAGTAGCCGCCTACCGTGCGTCAACACCCTCGGCTCCTCCTGCGGCAACGTCCAGACCTCGTCCGGACAAGTCGAGCCAAACCGCACTGACGCCGCTGACCCGTGCAGCGACATCCCCCGAGGTCGAAACTCTCCCCGAAGAGACGGTTGACACGGCCGAGATTCAAACGGCCGGCGGCGTTGCCTCAGAAGCTGACGCAGTCGCGCAGATCGCTGCCGTCAGCGGCGCTGAGCCCCTGGAGAAGATCGCGGTTTCTGAGGCGCCGGCCCCCGCTCCCAGTTCACCCGGCACGATCCTGACCTTGGGCAACGTGCTGCACCTCGCTGACTCGCAAAACCCCAACGTGGCCGTGGCTCGTGAACGGATCAACGAAGCCTACGCCCGCGTCGACCGGGCGGAGACCCTGTGGCTTCCCTCGCTGCGGGCAGGGTTAAACTACAACCATCACGAGGGCAACATTCAGGACGTTGCCGGGACGGTCTTTGAAACGAACCGCAGTTCGTTCTACGGCGGACTGGGAGCAAACGCGGTGGGCGCCGGCTCTCCGGCGGTTCCCGGAGTGGTCGCACAGTTCCACCTGACCGACGCCATCTTCCAACCGAAGATCGCCTCGCATCAGGCCGCGTCGCGCCAATTCGGCGCCGCCGCCGCCCGCAATGACACCCTGCGCGACGCCGCCGTCGCCTATCTGGAACTCGTGCGTGCCGAGCAGGGTCTGGCAATCGCCCAGGAAGCCCTGGAACACACCCGAAAACTCGGCGAACTGACACGGCAATACGCAGTCACCGGACAGGGACTGCAATCGGATGATCAACGTCTTGCCGCCGAAGTCGCTCTTCGACAGGACCAGATGGTTTCCCAGCAGGAATCGGTGCAGGTGGCCTCCGCGCGACTGGCTCAAGTGCTGCATGCCGACCCGGCGGCGATGCTCACCAGCGGCGAGCCGGTCGTGACGCCGCTGGATGTCATCGTCCTGGAAGGCTCGGTCAGCGGATATGTGGCGACCGGTCTGTCACGGCGTCCCGAACTTGCCGAGCAAAAGCACCTCGTCTGCGAGGCGGTGGAGCGTCTGCGCCGTGAAAAGTATGCGCCGCTGGTGCCCAGCGTGCTCTTGGGCATGAGCTACGGCGGCCTGGGTGGAGGACTGGGGAGTTCGATCGTCAACACGAACGACCGCTGGGATGCCGACGCTGTGGCCTATTGGGAAGTCCGCAACCTCGGCTTCGGGGAACGAGCCGCACGCGACGAAACCTCATCCATCGCCCGGCAGGCGCAACTTCGCGAAGTGGCGATTCTCGACCGCGTGGCCCGCGAAGTGACCGAGTCCTACACGCAAGTGATCCAGCGCACACAGCGGATTGCAGTCGCCCGCGAGGGGATCACGGCGGCGGAAAAGTCCTACGAACTCAATTTGCAACGGATCCAGAACGCCCAGGGTCTCCCCATCGAAGTCCTGCAATCGATTCAGGCCCTCGCCACCGCTCGCCGGTCGTATTTGAACGCCGTGATCGATTACAACATCGCACAATTTGAGCTTTGCCGTGCGATTGGTTGGTTTGCCGAGTCTTGAGACTCCGACATCTGACAGGGCGGCTGGCATCGAGTGGCCGAAATCGGCTCGACTCGCGTCGATAGAGCGGAGGCCGTCTCCCCTCGACACGATCCAACCCCTTCGTAACCGGCGTTCAACAGGAGAATGCGCCCCTCCGTCCCCACACCCCAGCCCACGACATCCCGCGGCGCAGCCGGGCCTCAACCCCTTTGGGGCGGCTGGATGGGCACTGGCCGCATCGGCGGCTTGCGGAGATTCGCTCCAACCGGGGACTGGCGGATGCCTGAGGCATGCGCGTCGACCTTCACGGAATGAGGGACGGTCGGAAGATCGACCGCAACACCAGCAGCGCGTTCCACCGACACGATCCGCCGTCCTTGCAGGACATGTTCGTGCAAGTCGAGCAGGTGGCCCAATGACCGGATCGCAAGCAGCCGGAACAGTCAGCTGGCGACGCCTCGCCGGTGCGGGCCGACTGTCGTTGTCGCGGCACGCGTTCGGCGGGGTCCCGAAGGGAATCACCCGCTGACTTCAGTGCGTCGATGATGTGAATCGGCCGAGACCCTTCCGCCACCCGAGGCCGTCACTTGGTGAATCGGGGGAGTTTCGGGAGGCGGTCGAGCAGACTCGATCCCGACGTCTGCTGGATCTCGCCGGAGGTGGGTGGGGCGGCTGTTTCCGGACGCGGGTCGTGGGGGATGACCTGCAGGTCATCGATCAGCACTTGACCAAGGCCGGTGAGTGACAATGACAGAGTCATGCCCCGGGTTTCGGGAACGACGCGCAGGAGATCGAAACGGGTCCATTGGTCGCCGCCGTGGATGCGCAACGATCCCGCGCGTCCGAGCAGGCTGTCGTAGATCATCAGACCGTCGCTGCTGGCGGAGAGAGGCTGGGTGACTTTGACCCAGCCGCTGATATGCAGAATCTGGCCGGCCCGTACGGGGATGTTGGGGGTGGTAATGGTGACGGCCGGTTCATCAAGAACGGTGGGGGTCGCCGCGCCGGGGGAGGGCTGGCATTCCAACCTCAAGGCGTAGCCTTTCTTACGCCCGGTAGGGAACAACGCCGCGGAGGTGTGCAACCCTTCCGGGGCGCGATGGACGTTGCCCCAGTCTTCCGCGATCATGGTGTCGAGGTCTTCGAACTCGCCGGAGAGGAGCAAGTTGCGGGCGCCGCGCTCGCGACTGGTGCCGAAGGCGGAAATCAGTCGCCAATGCTCGGGAAGCGTTTGAAACGACAACGTATAGGGAGAACTCACCGGCGACGACAAACGTTCGACGGCGGCGTCCCAATGATCTCTCTGCAAAAGCCGCAAGAGCTGCAGGACTTCGGACGCCAATCCCGCGGCTTCATGAGTGTGTCCGGCGGCAAGCGTGGCCGAGGCGCGTTCGAGTCGGAGTTTGGCTCGGCCCAGTTTCTGCGGAGCGTCGGGCTGCGGCGGCCCCAGGGTTTGCAACTCCTGATCGACCAGCCCCACTCGATCCAGCTTGAGGGTCGCCAGCTTGACCTGCAGCTGTGCACTGGCGGTCTCGACGGCGCTGATTCGTTCGCGGGCGCGATCGACGGTGGACAGATCCGAAGTCAGCCAGACGAAGCCCACCTCGTCCAGAGCGGGCATCTCGACGTTCAGTCCACCGGCGATTCGCTCCGATTTCAGGCTGCGCAGGCTGGTGGTGGACAGCTCGATGGCAGCCGCCGTTTGTTCAGAGCCGGGCACCACGAAACTGACGCCGGAGATCGCCCCCTGGGCCGGGACGAATTGAGACGAACCTTCCAACCACATCGGAATTGCGAGCGAGCCCAGATCGGTCCTCAGGATGTAGGCTGTCAACTCCTGATCGCGGCGGCCGCGCTGTCGGCTATCGGCGGCGCGCGTGCGAAGTTGGGCGTCGCGTTCGGCCGCATTGGCGGGATTTCTTCCGAAAGGAAGATTGCGACTGGCAGCGGGAGTCGTTGGATCGGTCGCGGAGCAGGCGATCTGCTGGACGCTGCCGGCGGTCGCCAGCCAGGGTTCGAGGAACTTCAGTTCCAGATTGAGTCGTCGGAGCGCGAGGCGACGTTCTTCGTCCGCCGGAGTTGTCCCCGCCAACGTCGACCAGGTCCAGAACCCCAGGCCGCGACATCCCGCGGCAATCGCGGCGTAGGCCTGCAGCCGCAGTTGTTCCGGTTCCAGCACCGGCTCGACTCCCGAAGACGCGGTCGCCGCCGCGACAGCCGGGGCCGCTTCGGCTTGCAGCCAGGTCCAACAGAATGTTCCGGGTCGAGCCAGTGATCGGCGATCCTGCAGCCACAAACGATAGTCGTTGAGGCTCATGGACCCTTGGAGCGGGTGACGGCTGACTGCCAGCATGTCGATGTGCCGCGAGAAGCGGCGCTCATCATACGCGACATCGGCGGCGATCGGCCGGGCACGGCGACGATCGGCGAACTCCAGTTGTTCAATCCACTCCACGATGTCGTCATGCCGCTCGCCGGGGACGCGGGCGCCGAGCATCCAGAACAGCACGGGGTCGACGGCTGCCGTGAAGGGAACCAGACCGGCGGTCCCCGCCTGCAACGGCGCACCGGTTTCGTCACGTGGACGCGGCGGCGTCGCCGCGACCCATAAGCCCCGTTCCCAGAGACGACGAATCAGCTTGGAGTCTTCAAGATCCGGAACCCAGACCACGTTGAACCCCAACTCCGCCAACAATTCAGGCGGCTCCCCGTGATAGGGGACGACGCGGGGAAAGAACGGGCGTCCATTCACCAGCAAGCGGTCCAGACGGAACTCCACGCTCGGCACATTCGACGGCGCGTCGGTCTCGACGGAGACAATCTCACTCGTCGCCACGTCCGCAGGAACAATGGGGCCGAACTCCAGATCATCAATGTGCGCCGTCGTCATGCCGCGGGGGATCCGGGCCTCGAGGGTGATGCGATCAACGTACATCAGCCCCGGCTCCGGAATCTCGGGACGTCGCGCCCGCAGCAGCGCCAGCCGTTGCCGGACCGCGGTGTTCGTGGTCCGGCAACTTAAGGTCTTCCACTTGCCCGGTTCGCGGTAGACCTCCCCGGGCAACACAAATCGGAGCGGTTGCCCCGTCTTGGGATCGGTGTATCCCGGAACGACGATCGTGAGGGAGATCTCCCAGCCGGGATGCTCAGAGCGAATCCAGACGGCAGCCGTCAGCTCATCCAAGACGCGTGCCGCCGGCAATGCGTGATGGAGCCTGACCTCGACCTCGTCTTCCTCGGACTGCACGCGGATGAGTTCCCCGCGACCGGTGCGCCCCGCCGACTCCGTTCGCTCGCGATGCACACGGGAGGGCTCATTCCCCAACACCTCGGTTTGCCAGGTGGCTTCCCAGGATTCAAAGCCCTCCCGCAGCGGCTCGGCAGCACGAGTCGGCGAGAAGGTCGCGAGGCTGAAAACGACGAAAACGAAGGGGCCGAAAAACGCGAAGGTTCGCGCTCGGCGGCTGGTCAGCGTCGGTTGTCGCGGCGTCATCCGTGAAGCCGTCAAACTCAGCGAAGTTGCTACAACACCATTGCCGCGAACGAATCTCGGCAGAACTCGGTGCGAGCATCGTGCTCGCCTCAAGTTTCCAGCGGCTCCGTGTGTGAATTCTTCAACACACATTCCGCCTGCGTTCGCTCGCTCTAACCCTAAGATGATACAGCAGTTGTTGCGTTTCGCCTAGATGAGACGTTGCCAAAAGTCCCATCTCCGTTCACTGGGGTGATTGCCGCAAAAAAGACGCAACATCTCTCGGAATAGAGATTTACGAAAGTTCCTTGCGAATCGTCCTGCGTTCGGCACACAATCTGTTCTCCCGCTGACAGAGGATTTCCTGAATGCAGCTACACTCCCGGCTCCCCGACAGCGAAACCGAAGAACTCCCTCAGGAGCTTCTCGAACTGGGACGGCGCATTTCCGCACTCTCGAGCGGGCAGCACCAGGACCTCCAGTTGGCATACTCTCGCGTCGTCGACTCCGTCAAACGCCGGCGACGAATTCTGGCGCTCGTCCAGGAAGCGCTCTCTCAGTTGCGGCTCGACATCAAGTACCTGATGTTCGACCTCGAAGTCACACGACGCGAACGGGACGAATTGCGACAGCAGTTGGGCGATTGACGAATCGCGGGATGGGGACTCTCGTCGCGCCGCGCGGCGAGGACGAACCAACGGGCAGGAGCGGCCGCCCCGAGAATCTCATCTCGCCGAAGTCGGCCGAGAGCGATCCCAGACGCCGCAGACGATCGCCTCCACTTCGCCGGCGATCTCTTCCAGTGACCGCAGCTGACCATTCTCAACCGCATGGATCCGCTGCCAGGTGGCATCCGCGCCGGCAAGCTCCTGATAGACTTCGCGCACCCGCTGAAGATACGACGCGTCAGCTTCCTGCAAATCGGCGGCCCGGTCCGTGTAGCTGCGTTGAGACTTTTTCTGAATCAGGTCTTGCGCCACGTGCACCGGCACATCGAGCCAGATGGTCAAGTCAGCGCGCGGCAGTTGATGCTGCTGGTACTCGACAAATTCGATCCACTGCAGCAACTCGCGTCGTTCGATTCCCTGGGCCTTGGCGCCCTGGTGAGCTGCATTGGAGGCCACGTAACGATCGCACACGACGACGTCGGCACGAGCGCACAGATCCAGGAGCAAAGGTCGGCTTTCGAGGCGATCTCCGGCAAACAGCAATGAGACCAGAAGCGGGTGCACTTGATCGAGCTCGCCGAAGCGCCCGTTCAGAAAATCGCCGATCTTGCGTCCGAATTGCGTGAATTCATAACGCGGAAAACTGATCAGTTCGGCCTGCAATCCGCGTCGTCGCAAGTTCTCCACCAGCCGTGCTGCCTGGGTCCCTTTTCCTGACCCATCAATGCCTTCCACGGCGACCAGAAACGCCACGCGAGAACTTCCTTGGGTTTGGCGGAAAACTGAAGTTGCAAACGACCGGACGGAAACTTTCCTGGAGCACTCAACTCTCTAGAGAGCCAAGGCCGAATGTCCGCCGGATTGCGCAAAACGTCACGTTGATGGTTTACAGAGCCGCCAAGAGACCCAGCGCCCCTGGAGTATCAGCCGCGATCGTGAAGTACTCATTCAAACGACTGGTCTTCATGACTTCCGCCACGCTCCCCTTGATGTCGCAGACGACGAGCCTGCCGTCACGTCGGTGGAGCTTGCGATGGATCATGATCAGCTTACCCAAGGCGGCGCTGGTAATGAACTCAACGATGTCCATGCTGATCGCGAGCCGCTGGCACTGATAGTGGTCGATCAGCGTCACCAGTTCGTGCGCCATTTGTTCGATATTGTCTTCCTCAGACAACTGCGAACGGGTGAACCGCGCGACAATGGTATCGCCGTGGCTTTCAATCGAAACGAATGCCGGTTGAAACTCGCTCAACGACATGGTTCGCCACTTCCGGTTGAACGTGACCCTGAGATTCCTCGTGGATACTCCGTTCCGCATCCAGACCCTGGGGACCGAGCCCGACGGCGCGCACTTCGATCAGACGGTTGACGTCCGCCTTCGTACCGGGAAAGCGGACGGTCACATACCGTCGATCCGTCCCAATCACCCAGCCCTCCTGTTCGGCTGGCCCCTCTACCAAAACTTCCAGATGACGGCCCGTCAACCCGCGATGATAACGTACAGCAAGCTCGGCTTCTACCTCCTGGAGGCGATTCACGCGTCGATTGATCTCTTCTCCCGGCACGCGATCAGAATAGTCTGCCGCAGGCGTTCCCTTCCGCGGACTGAAGGGGAAGATGTGCAGTTGATGAAACCCGGCCTGCCGACACGTCTCGATGGTTTCCTGAAATTCTAATTCGGTCTCCCCGGGAAAACCCACGATGATGTCGGTGGTTAACCCGGGATTCCCCAATCGCCGGTTGAGTTTGTCGACCGTGGCGAGAAATCGAGTTGCCGAATAGCGACGTCGCATCCGCCGCAACACCGCCGTCGAACCGCTTTGCAGCGCAGGATGAAAATGTGCGCACAAGTGCTCGGTGTCGGCGGCGGCGGCGATGAAGTCTTCGGTAATCTCAGCCGCCTCAATGCTTGAGAGACGCATCCGCCACCGGCCGGGGATGGCATCGAGTCGCCGCAGGAGATGACCGAGTCGAAAGGGAGACTTTCCGGACTTGGCCCGCGTGGTCTCAACGCCGTAGTGCCCCACGTGGATCCCTGTCAGCACGATTTCCTGGTGGCCATGGTCCAGCAGGCGACGGACTTCGGCTTCAATTTCCTCGGGGGAACGGCTCCGCAGCCCCGGTCGCACTTGCGGAATGATGCAGTAGCTGCACCGCAGGATGCAGCCATCCTGCAGCTTCACATACGCCCGCTTCCGACCCGGAAACCGGGAGATTCCCGGCAGGTCATCGAAGATGCCGTGCCGCGCCAGCACGTCGGGGAGTTCGCGCTTGTCGGTGATCACCTCGGCGACGTTCGGCAGTCTGCGGACGGCCTCGGGATCGCGGGTGGCATAGCACCCCATCACCAGGGTTTGAGTCCCCGGATTATGCCTGGCCAACTGGCGAATGACCTGCCGCGACCGCGAATCGCCGTTGGATGTAACGGTGCAGGTGTTCACGACGCACAAATCGGCGGGTTCATCCTCCGCCGCTTCGCGATAGCCCTGGCGTTCCAGGGCTTCGCGAACCAACTGCGTTTCGTACTGGTTGACCTTGCAGCCCAGCGTGACCAACCGGCAGGTCTTCATCGGAAAACCAGTACCCAAAAATTCGGCGGACCGTCGCCGCAACGACACTCGACGTGCCGTGCCGACCGATGTTGCCGTCGCAACGAACTACCAGTCGGAACGTCGCCCGCCGGAACGCGACCCGCCGCGACGGTCACTGCCGCGGCCTTCGTGACTGCGACTGTCCCCCGTCCTTGAGGGGAGCATGTAGGAGATGGCCTCTTCCCAAGTGGGAATGTTTCCATAGTCGGTCTTCACGATCGCGACCGGGGGTTCCTGATCGTCCTCTTCGTCGTCCTCGTGATGTTCATCATCGTGAAGTCGATCGATTGGTTCCGGAACCCGCGCTCGGCGCGGTTCCCGCGTCGGGGGGGCCGACTCGTCGCCGCGAGGACGGGCTTCCCCAGCCGCGGCCCCTTCGGCCCCTTCCGGACGACGACGGCGGCGACGACGCGGGCGGCGCGGGCGGCGATCCGACTCTTCTCCGTCGTCGTCGCTGGCAGCCGGACGACGGACGTCTTCCGCGTCGGAATCGTCTTCCCCTTCGGCGTGTTCGTCATCCCGATCATCGTCGAAGTCCGCATCGACGCCCGTGGGAGCAACGGCTTCCGTCCCCTCCGGACGACGACCGCCGCGACGGCGGCGGCGACGGCGGCGACGCGGGCGATCCTCCTCATCTCCCTCGCCCTCTCCGCCATCGTCGGTTACCGACTTCGACGGGGCACTTTCCTCGAAATCATCATCAAATCCAGCGGCTGGGGCCATGCCGACCGGTTCATCGTCGGCAGCCTCTTCAGCCAACCAGTGATCGTCGTGGAATTCTTGATCTTCCAAGCCCAGGCCAAAGTCGTCCCCGGCAGCCCGAGGGACGCTCTTCGGGGGACGTTGCCTTGGTGGACGTGCGGCGGCGGGGGGCGGGGGAGAGGCGGCAGGCTCAGACGAGCGGCGGCGGCCCCGTTCCTCTTGGGCTCGCGGGCGCGGCGGTTCCGACCGGTCGCGCGGCACGCGCGGTGGTCGGTCTTCCGATCGTGCGGGCTCGTCGCGGACGGGGCGATCTTCCCGCGCCGCTTCTTCCCTCACGGGACGCGGCTCACGGGGCGGACGTTCTTCCCGCGCCGGACGCTCTTCGCGAACGGGTCGATCCTCGCGCAAAGGACGTTCCTCACGGCGGGGACGTTCGGATCGTTCTTCACGGGAGGGGCGGTCTTCACGGCTGCCGCGATCGCTCCGCGGTCGTTCTTCGCCGCGACGACCACGCGATGCGCCGCCTCGTTCACGCTGAGCGGGACGATCAGCCGATGCATCAGACATGGCAGGCGTTGTGGCGGAGCGACGGGCCGACTTCGGGGTCGTGCCGCTGTCATCCCAGTCCCATTCCTCCAGTGCCTTCCAGAATTCGTCGTCGCTCTCGATCCCCTTGCGATCGTCACCGGTTCGATCTTCCGCGGGCGCAGCGGCGGCGGTGTCTGCCGCGCTCTGCTGCGATTCTTCCGCAGACGCTTCCGCCAGCGCACTCACCGCGGGCTCCGGCGGCGCAACGGCAACCTCAACCACAGGTTCCGCCGCTTTCGGGGGGACCGGATCGGGGAAGTCGAAGTCGCCGTCGACATCGAGCTCAATGCCCAGCAAATCGGAGGCCAGCTTGCCCCACGAATCGTCGTCGTCTTTAGGACTCTTCTGCATCGAAGGTCGGGTCATTTCTGCAATTCTAGCGGCAGTCATCGGCCGGTTGAGCGAAAACCGGTCCTGCATCCCTGATGGCAGGAATCGCGTATCATGGCGACTCCCCGCACCTTCTGCAATCGCGAGTCTCCGAACCGGCGTCTTCGGGCAAAATCCGCCGAGTACTGATCGAGCCCAGCGTCGGCGAGTTCGAGTCACCGCAAAGGATCGACGAATTCGTGCTCGCTGCCGACATGGCGAGCCGGGGGACGCGAGTCCCCCGGGCGATGCTCCGGCGAAAGTTTTCGGAGACTCGTCCAAGAAATCGACAATCACCGAGGGGAGTGTCGTCCCCTCGCTCGCCTAACCCAACCGTTGCAGCTTCGACACGCGCCCTGTGCCGACCCATTCGGCAACGAAGAGGCTGCCGTCGTGACCGAAGCAGGCGTCGTGGGGGTGGACGAACTTGCCGGGTTGCCATTGAGTGCTGTCGCCGCGGATCTTGCCGCCGTCCTTGCCGGTGACGCGGGCGACGTCGTCGCCCAGCCGCACCAACACCTCGTTCTTTTCGTTGAGCAGCGTCACGCGGGCGTGCAGTTCGGGAACCACCAGCAGGTTCCGCCAGGTCTCCACATTCGCCGGCAGGCCGAAGCCCTTGATGGTTTCGATGTGCTTGCCATCCAGCGTGAGGTATTGCAGCGTATGATTCGCGCGATCGCAGACGACCACCGCCGGCTCACGCCCCGCCCGCTGGTCGATCCAGATGCCGTGGGGCGTGTTGAACTTCCCTTCGCCGGCTCCCGCGCCGCCGAAGCAACTCACCCATTTGCCGTTCTTGTCGTAACGGTGAACATAGAAGGCCCCGTAGCCGTCGACCAGCAGAAATCCGCCGTCGTCAAGAAATGCGAAGTTCGTAGGCATGAAGCGGTCGCGCCCCCAGACCTTCTCGGGCTTGGTGTCTTCCCCGGCGGCGTAGACACCCGACTCTATCGGGGCGTACTGCTGCCAGACGGTTTCCCCTTTCAGATCGAGCTTGGCGAAGGTCTTCTTCATCTGGTAGGCGCAGACGTAGAGGAACTCCTGGCCCCCTTCGTCGCGAATCTCGATGCCATGGCCGCCCCCCTGGAATTGCTGGCCGAAGGCGCGGACGAACTTGCCTTCCGCGTCGAACACGAAGATCGAGGGATGATCCTTCAGCTCTTCGCGGCCCTCATGAATCACGTACAAATTGCCGGCCTTGTCGACGGCGACGTTATGCGTCGTCTGCCAGGTGTATTTGTCGGGAAGCTGCGGCCACCCGTGCATCACCTCGTACTGGTAGTCGCCTGAGCCCACGATGAGGGGACTATCGGCTTTACTGGCGGCATGCACAAAGGGGGCTCCCAGAAGGACGCCGGTCGATGCGGCGGCGGTGACGTGGAGAAACTCGCGACGATTCCCAGCAGTGGTGTCGTTCATCAGCGTGCCTTTCATCATGAGGAAAGAGCAGGGGAGTGGCCCGGAAAGTGTACCAAAGTGATCCACCGGTGTGTGCCTCTTGATCTGGTGGATGGGAGACGAGCAACGTGGGATGGCCTCACCCACCAAGATCGCTGCGAGCATCAGCGATGAACGTCTGCCGAGTCGCCTCGGCGCGCTAACCGCAGAACTCAGTCGACGCATTTCCCGGCTCGCTGAGACGGAGCATCGAAGTCTTCGCGTGAAATGCCGCGTCTACGACGGCGGTTGACCGGTTCCTTCCGGGTCGAACTCCGGCAAACGAATCTGCCAGCGAAGGGCGGCCAAACGCAGGATCAGAATTGTGCCGGCGCCGATGAGCAGGTTCGCCGGATGTTTGCCCAGCCAGAGGCTGCCGGCCAGATACACGACCGCCCCCACCATCGCGGCCGTCGCGTAAAGATAAATGTGGGTCCGAAAGACCAGCGGGATCTGTCCGCAGAGAACGTCGCGCAGCATCCCTCCGGCGACACCGGTGGCGACCCCCAGCACAATGCACACCGGCCAGGCATGCCCCAGGTTCGCCGTCTTCGCGGTACCCAACATCACCACAAACGCGAGGAAAACGGCGTCGGCAACCTGCAGGAGACTTTCCGGCGGATGCGTGTACCTCACGGCGACAAACATCACCCCCGCCGCCAGCACTCCCGTCACAATGAAGTTGGCATCCTGCACCCAGAAGACCGGGGCGTCGAGCACCAGATCGCGCAGCGTTCCGCCGCCGAGAGCTGTGACCAACCCCAGAACGATGACGCCGAACAGATCAATACGCTTCCCGCGACCGGCGAGCACGCCGGTCGCGGCGCCGAAACCGACGGCGAGTTGTTCAATGACGTAACGCATCGGGGGTAGAGCTGGGGTGTGCTGCAGTTGGGGAATTGGGGGGTTGGGGAGTGCGGGAAGTCTCGCAGCCCCCC
>JANRLN010000353.1:0-12449 GCA_033762515.1 Planctomycetaceae bacterium | reverse complement strand
CACGGGGTTGTCGCGATTCTTCGCGGCGGAGAAAATCGGGTGATGAAAGCTGACGATGTTCCACTTCTGACGATTGGTGCTCAGCACCTGATCCAGCCACTCAGATTGCTCTTCCTGACGGACGTTCGAATTGAGCGCGATCAAACGCATGCCCTGGAAATCAAACCAGTATGCGGTTTCCTGGAGATGCTCCGGACCATTCAGGGGCAGTGCGAACTGCGGCCGCCAGTGCCGGGATAACGACACCGGGCCCAAGAGCCGCCCGCCGAAGTACTCGTGATTGCCGGGGATGGGAACCGAAGGAATCATCCCATTGGCCCAGCCCCCCGCCTGAAACCACTCGCCCCACTCGGCGTCGCTGTTGGCGTTGTTGATCAGGTCGCCGGCGTGGAGAAACATCCGGGTCTTGGGAGCGTCCTTGAAGGCCTCGCGAATCACGCGCGACCAGTGCGACTTGACCTCGTTCTGGGCATCGCCGAAATAGATGAACGAAAACGGCTCGGCCGTGGTGTTGGCAGTCGTGAACTGCAGCCATTCGCTCCAGTTCACGCTGTCGCCGACGCGGTAGACATACTTCGTGGCCGGTTGCAGGTTGACGAACTCGACCGTGTGATAGTGGGCCGTCGCCAGATCGGTTTCGAGACTCTCGGTCACTGCCGTCAGACGCGTGGTGGACTTCACGAACTCGGGACCGTCCGTCGCCTCGGCGATCTCTGCGAAGCCCTTGACGATTGTCGGATCCGTCCGCCAGGTGACCGCTTGGGAATTGGCGGGGTCGCCGGTCCAGGTCAGGATGATTCGATCAGGCAGCGGCGACGGCTTATGGGCCTCGGGGTCCAACACCTTTCTCGGGGGATGGTCATCGTGGGCGTCGACTGCGATTCCCGTCGAGAGCAGCAAGATGCCGGCAGCGAGAAACACCCGTCCATACTGAATCATGCAGTCACCCGTCGTTTCCGTTCCCTACCGCCGAGACGGTCGAGTTGATTCACGCAGTTCCACCGACTCCTGTATGTACCGGGAAACCCGGCGGCATGCCATCGCGAATCTTGGCAATGACGTCCCGGGAGATCGACACCGATCGGACAGACCGCTGTCAGCAGAGAATCTAACGCCCCCGCGTCGGCAAACGGAGACACCTCTCCGCCGCAAATCGTACGTTCGTCACCCAATGCTCGACTCCGGCGACGCAAACCGCCACAATTATGCGGAGCGGGTTGAATCCAACCTTGTGATCGAAGCTGTTTGGAAAGTCGAGCTGCCATGGACTTCAGCGAGCGTTTGCAGAAAGCCGTCGAACGCGGTCGACAACACGGCGAGGTGGCTGTCCGGCAGCAGCGGCAGTCGCAGTTGACCGAGGAAGAGTCACGTGCGCTCCACGCCCGGGCGCGGGTCGAATTGTCGGATCACATCGAAGCCTGCCTGCAGCACGTCGCCCACGAATTTCCCGGCTTCGACTTTCAGACCGTGATGACCCCCGAGGGCTTCGGAGCGAAGATCTCCCGCGACAATGTGCGCGGACGGAGCGGCGCGCTCACACGGCAATACAGCCATCTCGAATTGATCATTCGCAGCTATTCCACCACCCGCATCCTCGACGTCGTGTGCCGTGGGGCCATCGCCAACAAAGAAGTGCTGCAGCGCAGTCAGTTCCAACAGTTGGCGGAACTCGATCTCGACACCTTTCGACACCTCGTTGACCAGTGGGTGCTGGAATACGCCGAAAAGTACGCCGCTTCGGAGCGCTAGGTCGGCGGCGGTCCCCGGGAATTTTAGACACAAGAGAGCTTCATGAGTCGAGCGTCGGATCTGCAGCGGTTGTTGTCGACAGGCATTGTGGCCATCTTGCGGGCGCCCTCCGCAGAGCAGCTTGGCAGCGTCGCGCGAGCCCTCCATGCCGGCGGGATCGACGTCATCGAAGTGACGTTTACGACGCCGAACGCGGCGGCTGTCATCCAAGAAGTGCAGCGCGATCTCGGCGACAAGGTCTTGCTCGGCGCGGGAACCATCCTTGATCCGGAGACCGCGCGCACGGCGATCCTCGCCGGTGCGGAGTTTCTGGTGTCGCCCGCAGTGAACGTCGACGTGATCCGTCTGGCACACCGCTACGACAAACTCATGCTCCCCGGAGCGTACACGCCCACCGAAGTGATCACCGCCTGGGAAGCCGGGGCCGATGTGATCAAGCTCTTCCCCGCAGAAATCGGCGGCGCCCCGTACTTGAAGGCCCTGCGCGGGCCGCTGCCGCAGGTCCGATTCCTGCCCACCGGGGGAGTGAACCTGCAGACCCTGCCCGCCTTCTTCGAAGCCGGCGCCTGCGCCGTCGGATTGGGGAGCCAGTTGGTTGATCCCGCGGCGCTGCAGCGGGGAGATTTCCGCGTGATTGAACAGTCGGCACGTCAATACGTCGAGCTCGTCAAGGCGACTCGCCAGCGGCTGGCCGCAGCGGGTTGACCGTTGGAGAGTGTGATGCGGGAACGCGCCCGGAAATCTCTTCCATGCGTTCCCTTGAGCGGAGACGACCCCGATGACCCTGATGCTGACGTCTCCCAGTTTCCGTCATTTTGGTGAGATCCCCCGGCAGTTCACCTGCGAAGGGAGTGACTGCTCCCCGGCACTCGCCTGGAGCGGGGCGCCCGCTCCCACTAAGTCATTCGCTCTGATCGTCGACGACCCGGATGCCCCCGACCCCCAGGCCCCCAAGATGACCTGGGTCCATTGGGTCTTGTACAACCTCCCCGCCGCGACCCGCGAGCTGGCGGAAGGGATCCCTGCGCAGCAGTTGCCGCCGGGCACGCTGGAGGGAGTCAATGACTGGAAACGGACCGGGTATGGAGGACCTTGTCCGCCCATCGGCCGGCACCGCTACTTTTTCAAGCTGTATGCGCTCGACGTGTTGCTGCCCGACCTGAAACACCCCACGAAGGCCGCGCTGCAGGAAGCGCTCACGGGGCACATTCTCGCCGCGGCGGAACTGATGGGGACGTATCAGAAGCGGCAGCGAGGATAGATCTTTCCGCCGCCGCAGCGATCCTCTCATGGCGCGGCCGAAGTCGCTGCGGTGCGAATCCGCAGATCTATTTTGAGGACTTCAGCTTGATATCCAACGGCTTCACCTCGGTGACGATCGTCGCCGTCAGGGTGGAGGCCGTGGGATCGCTGAACATCGGCGGCAACGTCTCGACCGCATCGGATTCAATCGGCGGGGTGGGGTCGTTGACGGGGGGAACCGAGCCGTCCTTGCGCTTGCGCAGGCTCACCGTCAGCTTGTAGTCGCCCGGCGGCAGGCCTCGTTCACCGCGGGCGTGGAACAGTTGGAATTGCCCCTGCTCATTGGTCCGCGCCGCTCCCCCGAGGCCCGGCGTGGTGTGCGTGGGAATGGCGGTGACGTCGGCTTCAGCGAGAGGCTGGTCGTCGAGCGTCACCACGCCGGTGACGGGAACCACCTCAAAACCCTGGTCGCTGCCGCATCCCGGCACGGCGCACATCAACAGCATTCCCAGCCAACGACTCAGACGCATGGATGTCTCTCATCTTCCCAGAGCGCGACTGCGATGTTCGTGGGGATGTCGCGGAGTTCGGTTCTATGGAAGCTCAACCGTCTGCCCGTCATTCATCCGGGCCAGATACTGCAGCAGGCTCAGGTTGATGTTTTCCGAGATGAATCGCACCGATCCATCCCCCATCACGAATTGAGCCCCGCCGGAATGGCGGCTGCCGGCCTGACCCCAACTGTTCAGTCGACCGACATCGGCACTCGTGCCGGTGGGATTGTACCAGCGGTTGATTCCCGTGGCGTCGACGTCAATTCCGGTCATGACCCAGCCGCGATAGCCCCACGACGAACATCGGCCGTTCCAGACGTCGAAAGTCGTCTCGCCCAGCATGAGGGTGTTCGATGCGCCATCCTTCAGGAAACCAAAGGTGGTGCTGCTGTTCTCTCCGAACATCCGGCGATCATTGATCGCCTGTCGGCTCCATTGGGTGCAGGTGAAATCATTCCGACTCGTGATGAAGTCGTAGTTGGTTTTCGCCCCGCCGTTTCCGGTGGTGGTGCCATAACAGTTCCCGACCCCCTGATGCGGACTGCCGGATTCCGTGGGACACTGGAACGCCGGCAGCAACATGTTCATCAACGAGTCGTTCGTCGCGGGGTTTCCCGTCAAAGTTCCGCTCGTGTTGCCGACCAGGGAGCAGCAGCAACCGGTGTTCAGACCCTGCATCGCCGCATTGAAGTTCACCTGGTTGTAGATCGCCGACTGGTCCAGGTAAGGCAGTAACAACGTCAGCCCGTTCAGATTCTTGATGTAGGCCGTGCCGGGGTTGGCGGCCGAGGCATTGCACCAGCCGTACCCGATGCCGGCGGGGGGAAAGACTCGGTTGGTGCTCTCGTAGTTGTGGACCGCCAGTCCCAATTGCTTGAGATTGTTGCGGCACTGGGTCCGTCGCGCCGCCTCGCGAGCCTGCTGAACTGCCGGAAGCAGCAGCGCAATCAAGACGGCGATGATGGCGATCACCACCAGCAATTCAATCAATGTAAATGCCGGACGACGCCGAGTCGCGTGCCACATTCCAACTCTCCCGCAGTCTGCTGAAGTCGCAGTTCTCAGTTCACGATCCTGCATCGCTGCAAGAACCGAAGTGCAGCCTGATGCCAGACGAATGACCAGTAGCCGACGCATCAACATGTGTTGCTGCAAACGTAGCGTGGTCGGACGTCAGAAACAAGGCGGGATTCTGTGTTTCTGCAATCAAAATAGGCAGTTAACGGCAGCACCCACGCGAATGACCGCAATGAATCAGAGTTTTCCCCAGGGCACACACCTCGGTGGACTCAAGGATGCGACTGCGGCCTGCTCGCACCCGCCCTCAAAATGGGCAGGCCGGCTTACCCGCGCGGATGGCAGCGCTCGTGCACGGCCTTAATGCGGCTATGGTCGACCTGCGTGTAGATCTGCGTCGTCCGCACGCTGGCGTGTCCGAGGAGTTCCTGCAGCGCGCGAATTTCGGCGCCGCCAGCCAGCATGTGCGTCGCAAAGCTGTGCCGGAGGGTGTGCGGACTCACCTCCCGACTGGCGCCGATGCGCGCGGCGTAGCGCTTCACCAGTTTCCAGACGGTGATTCGGGAGAGACCCACGCCCCGCCGCGAGAGCAACAGCGGGCCATCACCAACGTCCGACGCCAGTGCGGGGCGTTCTTTCGCCAGGTAGACTTCGAGCGCCGCCCGCGCGACAGGATTGAGCGAGACAATTCGCTCCTTGTTCCCCTTGCCAGTGCAGCGACAGAAGCCTTCTTCCAACTGCACGTCGCGCAGCGAGAGATAGCAGACTTCCGAGGCTCGGCAGCCCGTGGCATAGAGCAACGCCAGGAGCGCCCGATCTCGATACTGCCAGCGGTCTTCCCGCGAAGGGGCCGCAAGCAGGCGGTCCACCATCTCCGGGCTGAGGACTTTTGGCAGATGCTGCCAGAGTTTGGGGGAATTGATCAAATCGACAATGCTGTCGGCAACCACCCCTTCCAACAGCAGATACCGGAAAAACATCTTGATCGAGACGAGGTGCCGGGCGATGGACGACGTCGCCAGGCCGGCGTCGTTGAGGTGCTGCAGATACCCCGTGAACAGGCCCACCGTCAGATCGCGAAACGTCGCCGGTCCGTGTTCCTGATACCACTCGCTGAAGCGCGTGAGATCGCGCGAATAAGCTGCCACCGTATTGTCGGCCAGGCCGCACTCCGCCTGCAGGTACTGCGCGTAGCTCTGCAGGAACTGCGCGGGCTGCAGCCGCGGTGTGGCGGTGACCGCCGCGGCGGCCGGTGGACGTTTACGCGGAGGCATGCGCGGCTCAGGTCTGTTGAGCGGAACGGCGCCACTCCGCCCCCAAGAACGGCTTCTGGGGAGAAGGAGGGCCGCGTCGCCGAGGAACTCTCTTCAGGCGCTTCGGATTTCGCCGAGGAAAACTTGAGCGGAATCTTCGCCCCATCAGCGTTCCGAAGCCTTCGCGAGCATTCCGCATCGGGATCCGATTTCGCGCTAGATCACGTACTCCACATTCACCCACTTCCCTTCCGCCGACGATTGCAGCACGGCGTCGGCGACGGCCTGAGCGCTGGCGCCGTCATGGAAGCCGGGGACAGCGTCTCGTTTTTCGACGATCGACGAGACAAATTCCCACACAAGGTCGTAGCGGAAGACGGTGCTGGGCTTCCCCTCGGCCGGGTTGCGGGGGCTGCCGGCAGGCTTGAGAAACTCGGCCGGGACAGCCACTTTCTCCATCGAGCCCCCATGCTTGCCCAGCAGGATGTGGTTGGGGTCAACCAGCTGATAGACCGCCGAGCCTTCGCTGCCGTTGACTTCGGCCCATTCGAACCCGACACCCTGGTTGTGATGCCCCTTCATGAGGGTGCTCCCTTCCCAAACGCCCACGGCGCCGCACTCGAAGCGGCCGATCAGGGCCGACCAGTCGTCGACGTTCGAGGGTTCGCAGGTCTTCCCGTCGGCCGTTGCGGTTCGCGGGGCAAACGTGGCAACCGCACCGCAGACGCTCTGAATCGGCCCCAGCAGATCCTGAGCGAAGTCGATGCGGTGAATCGTCATGTCATACAGATCCCCGGCGCCCGCAAGGTGCTTGTACTGCCGCCAGCCCCAGCTGGTTTCCGGGAGATCGAGAAACCTTTGGCTGCGGAAATGGCGCGGAGTGCCGAGCGCCCCGGTCTTCAGGAGATGCCGCAGGTAGATCATTGATGGTGCGAAGCGATAGGTGAACGCCGTCATGTGCCGGACCCCCTGGTCGCGGGCGGCGCGGTACATCTCGCGGGCTTCCTCGAAATTCAGCCCCAACGGCTTCTCAGCCATCACGTGCTTGCCGGCATGGACGCAGGCCAGCGTGATCGGCTTGTGCGTGAAATTCGGCGTGGCGATGATAACGGCGTCGATGTCGGGATCAGCCGCGATCTCTTCGAACTTCGTGGTGTACTTCGCCGGTCCCCATTCCGACTTCCGCTGATTGAGCAGGGCCTCGTTCGGATCGCAGACGGCGACCAGTTCCGCCCGCGGGTCGACGTTGATCCCAGGGACATGGTGGAAATCGGAAACCAGCCCGGCGCCGATGATGCCGATGCGGACCTTGCTCGTCATGGGGTGTCTCTCAATCAGTCAAAGAAGCCCAGGGATTGCAATCCCTGGGCTTCCGGGCGCTTCGAAAATCTTGCCAGTGGCTATGGTGTACCGTCCGCCGATTCGGCCTGCAACCGACGCACCAGCGCCAGCGCCTCGCCGCGGGTCGCGACCTCCAGATTCAACTGCGCATCCCGCACGGTTTCGAGCAATTCCTTGAACCGCGGACCGGGTCGCAACCCCGACTGAATCAGATCGTTCCCTGAGATCAGCGGCGGCGGGTCCAAGACCGCAGTCGGCGTCCGCGCCAAGAACTCTTCCGTGAACAGCACCGGATGCAGGTCGGCGTCGTCTGCGAGAAGTTTCGCATGCGCCAGTCGAAGCAGATCATCCCGATAGCGATGACTCAGCAGCCGCTTGATCTGCGACAGGGTCATCTCCGGCGCTCGCTGCAAATCGTCCTGGTGTGCGACGAGCCAGACGACGCGATCCAACTCGTCGTTCGACAATTTCAGTCGGCGGCAGAGCGTTTCCACGTCGGCAATCGGCGTCCCAAGAACGAGAGCGGCCAGCGATAGTTCGAATCCCGGATCCTGCAGCAATGCGAGGACAGGGAACCGGGTTTCGGGCTTCGGGTCGCGGGGCTCGGGCCATTCTCTGCGAAACCCGATTCCCGATTCCCGAATCCCGACTTCCCCCAGGAGTCCCAGATCTGCGCACAGTTCCATCGCCCGCCGTCGATGCCGGTCGACGAGCATCTTCTTCAGCTCCTGGGCGATCCGTTCAGCGCTGACGACGCTCAACTGGGGAGCCATCTGCCGCACGGCGTCGGCGGTCGCGGGGTCGAGCTGGAATTCCAGCGTCGCCGTGAACCGCACGGCCCGCAGCATCCGCAGCTTGTCCTCGCGCATCCGCTCAAACGGGTCGCGAATGGCTCGAATGATTCCCGTTGCCAGATCGGCTTCGCCGCCGACGTAGTCAATCACCCGGCTGTCGATGGGGTCGTAAAACATGCCGTTGATCGTGAAGTCGCGGCGGAGCGCGTCCTCCTCGGGACTGCAGAAGACTACGCCGTCCGGCCGGCGACCATCGGTGTAGGCGAGGTCGGTCCGAAACGTGGCCACTTCCACCTGCCCGGCCGCTTTGGGACCAAGGACAATGATCACGCCGAAGCTTTCGCCGACGGCGAGGGTCCGCCGGTGCCCGAACAGCTTGCGGACCTCGTCCGGCCGGGCGCTGGTGGCGACGTCGTAGTCCTTCGCCGGCCGATTCAGCAGCAGGTCGCGCACGCACCCCCCGGCAAAGTACGCGAGAAATCCCGCGTCGCGCAATTTGCTGACGATTTCGACGGCGAATTCGCGTTGAGGATGCATGGAAGTTTCCCGACGGAAGTCCACTCTTCGCCAAGAGAGGGCTTCCCGCACTCACTTCGGCAGCAGATTCCAAACGAGCGCGACCGCGATCCCACCGTAAACGACGACCGAACCCAACAGCACCATCTCGCGCCAGAGCGGTGGTCGGAACTCCGGGGGCAAGAACCGCCGGTTGACCCGCAGAATCTGCACCGCGGCGATCGCCATGATCGGCGTCGCCACGATGCCGAGCACCTTAAACAGATCCAGCACGTTGCCGAAATGAATGGCGATCAAGGCCCAGGCCGTAAGGATCACTAACAGCCCCGCGTAGATACGGCTGGCTTTCCACGTCTGCATCGTGGGCGACGAGGCCCACAGGATGTCGGCGATAGTCCGCACCAGGACGTCGGTATTTCCCAAATGGGTCGAGAACAAGATCCAAAAGCCATTGAGCAACGTCAGCAGCCACAACCACTGGCCGAACTGTTCCGCCAGGTAATGGGCCTGAAACGCACCCGAGGAGTAGCCCTCAAATTTCATGTTCGGCGGAATGATGGCCGCCGCGAGATTGACGTTCAGGAACATTCCCAGGAAGCAGCCGACACCCCACAGCGCCTGTTGATCGAGGCGTGCATATCGCCACCAAGTCTTCCAGCGACGCCGGTTCTCCGGGGTCAGGGGGCAGGTGGCTCCCACGGTCTGCAATTCCATCTCGCCGTGCGCCAGCGCTCCCCCGATGCCGCCGACATTCGCCCCCATGCCAAAGCCTTTGTCGCGAAACCAGTTGGTGACCGCAAGATTGCCCAGACCTCCTGAGCCCGCCGTGGCCGCAAACAATCCCACCAGCACCAGACTGACACCCTTCGGCAGCGGCTGAACGAGCAGAAACCCCCGGGTCGTGCTCCACGAGGTCGAAGCGGGAACGCAGAGCACATTGACCGCGATCAGAAACACGAAGATGAACAGAATCATCCCCCAGGAGAGTTTTTCCAGCAGCCGCTCAATCGATCGGCCGCTGAGGAGCAGGGCCGCACTCACCAGAATCACGCCGGTGCCGATCCACTCCAGCGTGTCTTGATCGGTACTTTCCGGCATGCGCCCGACGAACGCGCCAAACAGAACAATGGCGCAGCCGGCGGCAATCGCCGGGGTCGCCAGTTGGGCGGTTCCAATCAAGATGTAGAACGGGGCCCAGAACTTCGGCCCCGGATTGAGCCGCATCACTCCCGTAAGAATCGGTTCGCCCGTGTACAGCGTGTAGCGGATTCCTTCCAAGTTGAAGATCGTCTGCAGCAGAATCCCCATCGTGGCGATCCAGAGAATCGACGGACCGTACTGGACCACCATCAGCGGTCCCACGATCCACTCGCCGCCGCCGATGGCTCCCGCCAGCAAGATCGCCCCCGGCCCGATCGTCCGCAGCGCGTTCCAGAACGAGAACGGCAGCGGTTCGGGGAGATCGCACGTCCGCCACGGAGGAAGGCAACCGTGATCCTGTGCGGCAGACGGCGGGGCGTAGTCCTCGGACATGAACATCAATCCTCAATGCGACATCACGTCGTCGCCTGCACCGCATCTATCAGGCCGCGCATGTAACCATACGCGAAGAGACGTCCGAGCATCGTGTAACCCGGCTCTCCCTGTTCGCCGACGAACGCGGGGACATGGTCGGGCCGCATCGGGCCGTTGAATCCCACTTCGGCATAGGCCCGCATTGCCGCCGCCATGTCGGTGGGGCCGTTGTCGTGAAACGTTTCGGCGAAAGCGTCGGGAGTCCCGCGGACGTCGCGGAAATGAACATATTTGATGTGCGGCCCCAGTCGACGGATCGCGCTCGGGATGTCGACCCCCATGCTCGCGAACGATCCCTGGCAAAAACAGATCTGGTTGCTGGGGCTGGCCCATTCGGTCACCAGCCGTTCAAAGTTCTCGACGCAATGCATGATCCGCGCCCGCCCCAGCAACTGTGGGAGCGGTGGATCATCGGGATGCATCGTCAGCGTCACGCCGCATTGCTCGGCGGCGGGCAACAATTCCGTCAGGAACCGATCGAGATTTTGCCAGAGCTGCTCCTGGGTGACCACGGCACTCGACGGCGTCGCGCGGGTGTTCAGGGAGACCGCTCGCTCGACATCGGCGAGTCGAAATTCCGTGACGGTCGCGCCGCCGCGTTCGGGGGCGTCCACGCGCGTGCGCACCCAGTCGGTGCCGGACATGAAGTTGTAGCACAGCAGCTTGACGCCGGCGTCGCTCATCTGCCGCAGCAGCAATTTCATCGCGGCGAGTTCGGAGCCATCGTCGGTTCCCAGTTTCAAACGCTCGATCGGCAGATAGCCTTCGACGACCGAGACATTCATCCCAAACCGTTCCGCCCACTGCTGCACACGCTGCAACTCGGCCGCGTCCGATCCGAAGTAGCGCGCCACGAGCTCCGTCACGCCGCATTGCGCGGCGAGCGCGAGATTCTCGTCCGAAATCGGAGTCAGGACTGTGGCGAGCTGCATGAGAGACGATTTTCCAGACGGGCGACGGGACGCGTGTCGCTCTAAGGTAGCCCGGAGCATCAGCGGTGGGAATGCAACGCCATCGGCGAGCCGGGAACGCGAGTGACCGGAGTCCACCGGCGGGCGCCGCCGGTCTGACTCATCGGACGGACCACGACCAAAGACTCCAGTCGGTGACGCTCGCGGCTCCCAGACTCTTGTTACGCATGGTAGACTGCCGCCGTCGATGTCAGCGAATGACTTGCCCCGCCCAGGATTGCCAACAGGAGCCGATGATGAATCTGCTGTGTCGTTGCGTGGCCTTGATGCTGTGTCTGGCGTTGCCGGGCTTGAGCCGGGCGGAAGCCCCGAAACTGAAGGCGCTGATTGTGGACGGCCAGAACAACCACAACTGGAAGGCGACCACGCCGGTGCTCAAGCAGATTCTGGAAGATTCGGGCCGGTTTACCGTGGATGTGGCCACCAGTCCGAACAAGGAGACCACGGGATTTCGTCCGACATTCAAGGACTACGCAGTCGTCGTCTCAAATTACAACGGCGCGGCTTGGCCGAAAGAAACTCAGCAAGACTTCGAGGAGTTCGTGAGCGCCGGGAGCGGGTTCGTCTGCGTCCATGCCGCGGACAATTCCTTCCCCGACTGGCCGGCGTACAACGAGATGATTGGTCTTGGCGGCTGGGGCGGACGGAACGAAAAGAGCGGCCCGTACATCCGCTTTCGCGAAGGCAAGGTGGTCCGGGACGAAACGGCGGGCCGCGGCGGCAGCCACGGCAAGCAGCATGAGTTCGTTGTCGAGCACGTGGAAGTCGAGCACCCGATCCTGCGCGGCCTCGCTCCCCAGTGGAAACACGCCGGGGACGAACTTTACGATCGACTCCGCGGTCCCGCGAAAAACTTGACCCTGCTCGCCGTCGCGTACTCCGATCCAGCCACGGGCGGCACCGGCGAACACGAGCCGATTCTGTTCACGATGAGTTATGGGAAGGGACGAGTCTTTCACACCACGATGGGTCACAGCGTGGAAGCGATGAAGTGCGTGGGCTTTGGCGTCACGCTGCAACGGGGAGCCGAGTGGGTCGCGACCGGCACAGTCACGCTTGGCGCCCCGAAGGAGTTTCCTCAGGCGGACACAGTGCTGACGACGAAATAAACACAGGGGAGGAGTGCCCCCCTCCGCGGCCGTCAGTCGGTTCGGCGGACCGGCTCTCCTGCAACGCCCACGCCCAATTCCCCCACGATCCGGGAGAACCCTGTACGTTCGCCGCCAGTTCGCTTGGCCGGGAATCTTCCGCTGGCGGCGAGATGGCGGCGCTGTGGATTTGCGGGACGTGGGCACACCCCGGAGTCGTCCCAAGCAGTCGCCGCTTGACCTGAGTGCAGCGATTGCATAAAAGGGTGGTTATGTGACGCTGGCTCAATGTGGCGTGTGCTCGAAAAGACCCATTGAGTCAGCAGTCGCCACCCTCGTGAAAGCTGCC
>JANRLN010000352.1:0-17297 GCA_033762515.1 Planctomycetaceae bacterium | reverse complement strand
CGCGAGAAGTTTCTGGAGATTCGCGACGCCGCAGGTCAGCGCCTGATCACCGTCGTGGAAATGATCAGCCCCACGAACAAGCGACCGGGGCCGGATCGCGAGCAATACCTCGCCAAACGTCGGCAGTATTTGGCCAGCGATATCAATCTGGTCGAGATCGATCTGTTGCGTGGCGGCCCGCGCTTTCCCGCAGACACGTTGCCAGTCTGTGACTACCTGGTTTTGGTGAGCTCTGGTCACCATCGCCCGCGCGCGGGAGTCTGGCCGATTTCCCTCCGCGATGCGCTCCCCAACGTGGCGATTCCTTTGGCTGCCGGCGACCAGTCGGCAATCGTGGAACTGCAGTCGATTTTCACAACGGCCTACGACGAAGGAGGCTACGCGCCGGCCATCCATCAGCGGGATCCAGAAACACCGTTAAGGACAGAGGATGCAGCGTGGGCGGCGGAGTTGTTGCGGGTCGCCGCTAATGCATAGGGGAGCGAGCACCACAGACGAGCCTCGGCGCGTGAGCGCTACGTGAATTCGTTGGGCTACATCGGCCGAATGTGGCGCACGGCATCGACCAACCGGTCGATCTCTTCGCGTGTGTTGTAGAAGCAGAGTGAGGGACGCACGGTCGACTCGACTCCGTAGCGACGGAGCGAAGGCTGTGCGCAGTGGTGGCCGGCGCGAACGGCGATCCCCTGCAAATCGAGCAGCCGCCCGACGTCTTCAGTCCGACGATCCTTGAGGACAAACGACATGACGCCCACTTTTTCGCGCGCCGTCCCGATCAGCCGCAGGCCGTTGATCTGCAACAGCTTGTCGGTGGCGTACTGCAGCAGTTCGTGTTCGTACTTGGCGATGTTCGACAGGCCGAACTGATTCACGTAGTCCAAGGCGACTCCCAGACCAATGGCGTCAGCGATGTTCGGAGTGCCCGCCTCAAACTTCGCCGGCGCGTCGCTGTAGGTCGTTTCTTCGAAGGTCACGTTGCGAATCATGTTCCCGCCCCCTTGCCAGGGAGGGAGCACGTCGAGGAGTTCTTCCTTAATGTGGACGGCGCCGATCCCGGTCGGGCCGAAGATCTTGTGACCGGAGAAGACATAGAAGTCGCTGTTGAGTTCCTGCACATTGACGGGAATGTGCGATACCGATTGAGCGCCGTCGATGAGCACCCGCGCGCCGTAGCGTTGGGCCATGGCTGTCATCTCGGCGACCGGCAGAATCGTTCCCAGGCTGTTCGACGCGTGCGACAACGACACCAGCCGCGTGCGCGGCCCCAGCAGCGCCTGGTACTGCTCCAGCATGATCTCACCCCGATCGGTAACCGGGATGATGCGCAAGACCGCCCCCTTCTCTTTGGCGATCATCTGCCAGGGAACGATGTTGGCGTGATGCTCCAGCGTGGACAAGACGATTTCGTCGCCCGGCTGCAGAAACTTCCTGCCGTACGTTTGGGCGATCAGATTGATGCCTTCCGTGGTTCCCCGAACGAACACGATTTCCTTGATCGTCGACGCGCCGAGAAAGCTCTGCACCTTTTGTCGAGCCTGCTCATACGTGTCCGATGCGCGGGCCGCGAGCGTGTGAGCAGCGCGATGAATGTTGGAATTGTCGCGTGCATAAAAGTTCGACAAGGCGTCAATCACGCTCTGCGGCTTCTGCGTGGTGGCCGCATTGTCGAGCCAGACTAACGGCTTGCCGTGCACTTGCTGGTGAAGCGCCGGAAAATCACGCCGAACGGCGGCCACGTCCAGCGGCCGCGCCCCGGTTGTGCGCGAAGATCCGCCCGGAACCAGCCCCGGCAGATTGCGGAGAAACACCGAATCCCCGGACAGTCCACACAGCCCCGACGACCCGCGATGATCTTCCGAACGAATGCGCTGCACAAACGCCCGCAAACCGGCGTCAGTCGAGGTCGAACTGACGGTCGGACCGAGCGACGGAAGACCAGGGAGCGATGCCGTCGGAGAACTCAGCGGCGGCAAACTTGGTAACAAATTGACGGGAGCCTCTGGCAGAGCCGTCGACGCTCCCCCGGCTTCTTGAAAGAGCCGGGTGGCAATCTGGGCAATGACATCGGGCGTGATCTCAGACATCCGGCGTTTCCTGTCACTCTGTCCGACGACTTGATGTGGCTAAACGGGATAGCCACCCCAGTTCAGAACTGCGAGTTGCGATGTTCGACGGCGGAATCAGACTAAATTCCCAATCCGTTCTCAAAGCTCTTGGGACGCCGCGTTTCGTAATCGTGGTAGTAGCCGACTTCGACGTTCTCAAGGACGCCGAGGGCATCGTCGGTCAGGACGGCGCATGAGAAGTAGAGGGTCAGCAGGTACGACGCCACCCCCAGACTGTCCAGGCCCATCAGTCGTGCCGAAAGGCTGGGCATAATCTCACCGGGAATACCCGCCTGATGGAGTCCCACCACCCCCTGATCCGCTTCGCCCAGTCGCAGCAGCAGAATGCTGGTTGTTCCGAACCATTGGTTGGACAGATACCGGCTCTTGATTTCGAGCTTGTCGCAGGGAACCAGCGGCACGCCGCGCCACGTGATGACCGATGTTCCGAAAAGGTTGGTCGTTACGGGGGGCACGCCGCGCCAGGTGCATTCGCGTTCGAAGGCGGCGATGGCCTTGGGATGAGCAAGGAAGATCGCCGGCTTTTTCCAGACGAGCGCGAGCAATTCATCCAGGTCGTCCGGGGTCGGCGCGCCGTAACGCGTGCTGATCCGCATCGCGGGATCGACGGAGTTGATCAGGCCGAACTTCTGGCTGTTGATCAGCTCCCATTCCTGGCGTTCCTTGATCCCCTCAATCGTCAGCCGCATCTGCTCTTCGAGCTGGTTGAACGGATCGTTGTAGAGATCCGAGACGCGCGTGTGCACACGCACCACCGTCTGCACGGCGGACAGCGAATACTCGCGCGGCGACGGGGAATAGTCGACAAAGGTCTCGGGAATCTCCACGTTCTCGGCGAAACCCGAGACCAGATCAATGTTGCGCTCGCCGTAGCGGTTGACCGTCGACTGCAACTCCTGATGCTTCGCAATGACGTTTTTGAATTCTTCCTTCAGGCTCGGCAGTTCCTTCAGCACCGCCTCCAGATCTTTGCGTGAGAGCGTCAGCAGCACGCAGGGGGTAATCGTGCGGATGGTGACGTCGGAGGGCTTGTCGGAGACAACATCGGTTTCGCCGAAGAACTCACCGTCAGTGAGAAGCGCCAGCCGCAGATCGCTGCCGTGTCGCCCCTTGCTCAAGACCTCGACCTGCCCCTGGGCGATAATGAAGAACTTGTTGCCGTCCTCCCCCTCCACGATCAGCTTATTTCCCAGCGACGCCTCTTCCGTCTTCAACCGGGTCGCCATCCGTGCCGTGATCGCAGTGGGCAAACCCGAGAAGAGGGGCACGCTCCGCAGCGCTTCCGGAGGGAACGCCGGGACTCCATTCACAAAGTCGACGGCGATCCGTTCGGCCTTCGTGAGCTCCACTTTCGTCCGATTCACGCGATACGTGCCGCCGTTGACCTGCACCCACGGCAACAGGCTGAGGAGCCAGCGCGGGGTGATGGACATCATCTTCGGTGCGGTCTTGGTCGTGTTGGCCAGGTTGCGGGCCACGGCCGTCGTCACGCTGCGCTGGAGCAAATTGTCGGACATTGTCGCCTTTCCGTTGTCGGGTCAGTGTCAATGGGAATTGATTGGAATTGCCGCTGTCGCCTTCGGCCTGGTCGCCTGAGATGTCCCCGGAGTTGATGGTCGCAGCGGGGAGGCTGTGATGGGTTGGAATCTCGACGGCCGATGTAGCGAACGTCCACGAGGCTCCGTCGCCGAACGGCCGCGGAACACTAACTCTGAAACAGAGGTGTGGAGAGATATCGCTCACCGCTGTCGGGCAGGACGGTCACGATGGTTTTCCCCGCGGCCTCTGGTCGGGCGGCCACCTTCAGCGCGGCGGCCATGGCGGCTCCGCAACTGATGCCGCAGGTGATCCCTTCGAGCTTCGTCAGGCGGCGGGCCGTGTCGAACGCCTCTTCATCGGTGACGGTGAGAACTTCGTCAATCAGCGTCCGATCGAGAATGTCCGGAACAAAGCCCGCGCCGATGCCTTGAATCTTGTGCCGGCCCGGCAGGCCTCCCGAAAGGACGGGGCTGGCGCTCGGCTCCACGGCAATCGACTTAATCTTCAGCTTCCGCTCCTGCTTGAGGTAGCGGGTGACTCCGGTGATGGTGCCCCCCGTCCCCACGCCTGCGACGAAGTAGTCGACTGCGCCCTTCAGGTCATCGTAGATTTCGGGACCTGTCGTTCGGAAATGAATCGCGGGATTCGCCGGATTCTTGAACTGCTGCGGCATGTACCAGCCGTTCTCCGCGGCCAGATCAGTGGCTTTGGCGATGGCCCCTTTCATCCCCTCCGCACCAGGAGTCAAGATGAGCTCCGCACCGAAGCTCTTGAGCATCTGCCGCCGCTCAATCGACATCGTATCCGGCATCGTCAACACCAGTGGGTAGCCGCGCGCGGCACAGACAAATGCCAGCGCGATGCCGGTGTTGCCGCTGGTCGGTTCCACGACCTGCGCGCCGGGCTTCAGCAGTCCCTTGGCTTCCGCTTCCCAGATCATCGCGGCGCCAATCCGGCATTTGACGCTGTATGCAGGGTTGCGGCCTTCAATCTTGGCGAACACCTTGCCGGGCAACCCCTCGGTCAGCCGATTGATCTGAATCAAGGGCGTGTGCCCGATCGACTCGGAATTGTCTTTGAACACTGCCACTTCCAATCCTCCCGTGAGCGAAGTGAACCACCGACCGCGACGTCCGTATCCCGAAACACCTGACAGTTAGATCCCGCTGCCATCCTCGAAGCTGTGCGGAAACACCTGGTCCATGTCGAAGGCCGGCATGTGGCCTCCGGCGCGAGCGACAATGCGCGCCGGCACGCCCGCCACGGTGCAGCGCGGTGGAACAGAATCCAGCACGACGCTGCCGGCTCCCACTTTGGCATCGGCTCCGACCTCAATGTTGCCCAATAGCTTGGCCCCCGCGCCGATCAAGACTCCGGCGCGGACTTTCGGATGCCGGTCGCCGGTCTCTTTTCCGGTGCCGCCGAGAGTGACTTCATGCAGCAGTGAGACATTGTCTTCGATCACGCAGGTTTCGCCGATGACGATGCCGGTCGCGTGATCCATCAGGATTCCGGAGCCGAGCCTGGCCGCCGGGTGAACATCAACTCCGAAGACCTCGGAAATGCGACTCTGAAGGTGAACCGCCAGTAATTCGCGATTCCGGTTCCAGAGCCAGTGTGAGAGTCGATGGGATTGCAGCGCGTGGAAACCCTTGAAGAACAGAAACGGAGCGAGGAAGCCCCGTGCCACGGGGTCTCGGTCACGAATCGCCTGAAGGTCACGCCGCATGCCGGAAGCTGCGCTCGTCGCGAAAACCTCGGCAAACTCCACTTCCAGCGACTCCACGCCAATCCACTCGGTAGCCAGCTTGCGAGCCAACAAACGGCTCAGCGATGCTTCGAGACCGTGCGATTCCGAAATCACAGATTTTAAGAGTCGATTCAGCGACGGATCGCGCTCGCAGGCCGACACCGCCTCCGACTGAATTTGGTTCCAGTGCTGGTCGCCCACTCCCATCGCGGAACCGTGGTGAACTGCGTCCGCCGACCAGGGTACCGGCCTGTTGGGAGCGGTCGTGGTGCTGCTGCTCGGCAACGCTGCGAATCCTGAGTCAGTTTGAACCAATGTCATCCAGTATGCGGGTGCATCTCAATTTCCCTGCGTGCCGGAGAATTGACGTCCTCCAACGCAGAGTTAATAATCACCCAGTGAGTTGGTCAAACTTTGACTCTATGAAATATTCTGTCAATCGAACCAGAAGGATTTTTTTGCGGCCTCCACCGCGTTCGATTTTGGCCGTTCGCCAAGAGGGATTCTTCAGGCTTTGGAGACTTGATTCCAAGGCATCCGAGCGAGCAGCAGGCCCATGCCGCAGGTGTCGGTGATCCCCGCGAACATCAGGCCGGCTCCCACGAATGCGGAGAGGCCGATCCAGTAGGGACTGACGAAGGCGCCGAGCGCGGCTCCCGTGAGCACCAGCGCGCCCGCCGCGATGCGGACTTGCCGTTCCAGCGAGATCGCCTTTCGGCCGCGGACCACCGGCAGTCCCGCCTGATCCCAGGCCAACGTGCCGCCTTCGACGTTCACCACATCGGCAAGCCCCGCGGCCAGGAGCTTCTCGCACGCCTGTTTGCCGCGACTTCCTGAACGGCAGATGACGTACAGGGGCTGACGTGAGCCGTTGCGCCCGGCGGTCAACGTCGCCGGATCGAGCTGGTCGAGCGGTACGTTTCGGGCGAAGTCGACATGGACTTCGCGGAATTCGACCGGCGTTCGCACGTCGATCAGATCGACCGGTGTTCCAGACTGGGCGAGATCAGCAAGCTGTCGGGGGCTGATGGTATTGATGGTCATGATGGTGCTCCTCGCGTGTTTGTCTTGAAGACTTGGTCGTTATGTCGGAAACTATCGAACTATCGACGCAAAAAAATTCGGCTTAACGTGCCGCCGCGGCGTCAAACCGCGCTTCGATGCATTGCATGATGTTTTTCAAATGCGGTTCCGCCACCCGGTAAAAGACCTTGCGACCTTCCTTCTGGCTGCTGAGAAAACCGCAGCGCTGCATCAGACGCAGGTGTTCGGAGGCCATGGCCGTCGGCAGATCGCAGCTCTCGGCCAACTCGCCAACGGTGTAGTCCCCGGCGAGCAGCATCTGAATCATTCGCAATCGGTGGGGATGCGCGAGCACGCGGAGACACTCCGCCGCCTGCCCGAGGGCCTTCAAGTCTGTCAGTCGCAGTGCAGGGTTGCTCATGCTGATTGCTGCCTCACATACTCAAATATATCGGAAGTTTCCGAAGTGTCAATCAGAAAAACAGCGACCTGAGACGTTTCCGGGGCAAACACATGGAGAATTCGGCGAATGGCACGTCGGCCTGACGGCGCGAAACCCATGGAATTCACCCCAGTCCACCCAAGGCCCCGCGGCGAATCCCGTCTGGACTCACAATCCGGATTTCGCTGTAATCCTGCGGCCTGCGGGGGATCGAGCAGGCGTCACTTCGCAAGGATGCGGTGCTCGTGAACGCGTGGGTCCGGCTCGGACGATACGTCTGGCGGTATCGTCGGCAGGTCAGCCTGTCGGTGATCTTCGGCCTCGGCGCCGCCGTACTCTGGAGTGCCGAACTCCTGCTCACTTTTCCGGTGGCGACCGTCTTCGTTAAAGGGCAGACCCTCGGCGAATACCTGCAACAGGAAAGCGCTGCCGCTCAGACCCGGCTGGAGGCTTCCCGGGCGCAGTTGGAGCAGGTGAATCTGAGGCTCGCGGAGTTGGCGAGCGTTCCGGTGACTGATGCCGGCCCGTTGCGGGTGAATCTGCTGAAGAAGCAGTCGCAACAGCAGGCGAATCTGCAGAAAGAGGCCTGGCGACTTTGGTCGCTGGGATGGACGTCGTCGCACATCCTCCCGTGGCTGCCGCACAGTGAATTTCATCTGCTGGTCGCGTTATTCGGGATGTTGATCCTCACCACGATCATCAAAGGGGCGTGCGTCTATGGGCAAGACCTCACCGCCGGCAGCGTCGCCGAGCTGTGCGTGCTGGATTTGAGAACCGAAGCCTTTCGCAAGCTGCTCCAGCGCGATCCACAATCTGTTGAATGGGACGGCGCGCCGAAGCTGCTTGCGGGACTGACCTATGATTTGCAGGGACTGGCGCACGGCCTGACGACGCTCGGCGGCCGCGTTGTGCGGGAGCCGATGAAGGCGGTCGCCTGCATTGCGATGGCCTTCTGGCTGAATTGGCAATTGACTTCATTGTCGCTGCTGTTTGTGCCGCTGGCGGGTTGGTTGTTCTATCGCATCGGGCATCGTTTGAAGGGGGCCGTGCATCGGGTCCTCGACACGATGGCTCGCATGTACAAATTCCTCGAACAGGGTTTTACGAACATTCGCGTGGTGCATGCGTATCAGATGCAGGGACCGCTGCGCCGCCAGTTTCATCGCCAGAATCGCGACTTCTACCGCCAGTCGCTGAAGATCGTGAATATTGATGCTCTCACCAATCCGGTCACGGAATTGCTCGGCATCTCGGCAGTGATGATTGCGCTACTGCCGGGCGCCTACTTGCTGCTCCGCGGAACGGAACGAATCTGGGGCATTCGTTTATCCGACGGCCCCCTCAGCGTTGAAGAATTGACGACTCTTTATGCCTTGCTGGCGGGAGTGATTGATCCACTCCGAAAATTCTCCAAGTACTTCACCACGATCAAACAATGCGGTAGTAGCCTGGAACGGGCGTTCGGCCAGATGGATCGGCCGATGCTGGTGCAACAGTCGCCGGAGCCGGTGTGGTTGCCTCCCTTAAAGTCGACCATTGAATTCCGCGATGTCCATTTTCACTATCAGAGCGGCGAGAGCCGCGGGGACCAGCGGAACGGTGAGCGAACCGGAGTGCTGCACGACGTGTCGTTGACGGTGAGCGCAGGCGAGGCGATCGCGCTGGTGGGGCCGAACGGGTCGGGGAAGTCAACCTTCCTCGGATTGCTGCCTCGATTTTACGACCCGACGGAAGGCGCCGTGCTGTTCGACGGCATCGATCTCCGGGACGGACGCCTGCGTGATCTGCGGGGCCAACTGGCGCTCGTATCACAGGAGGCTGTGCTCTTTGACGACACTCTGGAAAGCAACATTCGCTACGGGCGTCCGGACGCGACGCACGACGAAATTGTCGCAGCGGCGGAAGCGGCGCATGTGATGGAGTTCGCCGAGCGATTGCCTCACGGATGGCAGACGCGCGTCGGCGAACGGGGACGGGAACTATCGGGGGGCCAGCGGCAACGGGTGGCGCTGGCTCGCGCGATTCTGCGGAATCCGCGGTTGTTGTTGTTGGATGAACCAACCGCCGCAATTGACGCACAGAGTGAACGCTGGATTCATGAATCGCTTGCAAGGTTTGTGCGCGGACGAACGACGTTCCTGATCACGCACCAATTGGGCCCGGCCGTTCTGGAATACATTGACCGCATCGTGGTGTTTGACCGGGGTCACGTGATCGCCGTCGGCCGCCATGAAGAGCTGCGCGAAACGTGCCCGATTTACCGGCAGCTCGCCGGTGCGCCCGATCGCCGCGCTGCATGAAGCCCGAGGGCCTGGAACCACTCGCCAGACACGTATGTTACGCCTCCTCTCACCCGACGAAACGGTAATCGCTTCCGCAGCCGCCGGCTGGCGCCGGGGTTTGGTGTCGGTGTGCACCGTAGGCATGTTGATCTCGCTCGCCGTTCATTCGGGAGTCACCGAGATTCGCCCCCCCGCGGGCGGCACCCCGTTGGTCCTCGCCGAACCAAAACCAGGGCCCTACGACTGGCCCGGCTATCGAGGACCGACGAATCAGGGGACCGCGGAGACGCCATTCCTCTGGTCATCGGCGACCCCGTCAAGCCCGGCTGCGGAATGGCAGATCCTCCTGCCGCCGACCACCAGCGCCCCGTGCTTGTGGGGGCGCCAGATCTTCGTCCTGGAATTCGGCACGGCATCGTCGTCACATCGACTCGTCAGCTATGACCGCGACAGCGGTCGCCGGTTGTGGGAGCAATCGCTGCCCGGGGAACCGACCGCGGGTAGGGTAACGTCAACGGGCGACCTCTCAGGATTGACCCCGGTTTGCGACGGGGATCACGTTTTTGTGCCCACGCTCGGAGCTGGAGAGCTGCAATTGACGGCGGTGACGCTTTCCGGCCGGCGGGCGTGGACCACCACTGTCGGACCTTATCGAGAGTCCGAGGGATATGGGGTCTCTCCGATCGTTCACGGACCGCTCGTGATCCTCGCGGCCGATCAGTCCCCCTCAGGTATCTGGCGCTGGTGCTCGCAGAGTTATGTCGTCGGGGTGCATCGTCAAACGGGGGAACTCGTCTGGCGGACCTCGCGTCCCGATGGACTCAGCTATGGAGTTCCTGTGGTCGCGGAGGTGGCGGAGCGTGAACAATTGCTGTTAGCCGGCCGCGGAGCGCTCCGCAGCTATGACCCGCAAACCGGTGAGGAAGTCTGGCACTGTCACTGGCACGCCGATTCCACACAAGGGGGAGTGGTGACTGATGGCGAGTCCGTGTTTGCAGCCGCCTCGCGCGAAGACGGCGAGGTGGTGTGTGTGCGCGGCGATGGCCGGGGGGACGTCACGGAGACTCACCTGGTCTGGCGCGATCGGCGCTCCGGACCTGGAATCACATCCGTGCTGATCGCCGAACCCTGGTTGATCCAGCAACACGTCGATGGAACGCTCCTCGCAGTGGACAAGGCCAGTGGTCGGACGGCTTGGCGGACCCGCATTCCGGAAACGCTGTCGGCGCCGCCCATTCTTGCCGGACGTCAGTTGTTGTCCCTCGACGACCGCGGCATGTTGCACGTGCTGGACATTGACCGTCGCGGGGCGCCTTTGCTGGAAACCGCAGCGTTCCAGGGCGCCGGAGTCGTTGACTTCACCCCATCGATGGGGGCACTGGCGCTCAGCGGACCGCATGTGCTGGCTCGGACCAGTGCGGGCCTGACGCGTCTGGGCCCCAGCGCGCCATCGCAAATGGTGAACGGGCCGCTGTCGACTCAGCAGACGCGCTAGCCAGCAGCGCCTGGGAGTGATTCCGGGGGTTCCCGCGCGTCGCTTTTCCGCGAATTCTCGGCAAACAGGCGAGATTCCGTTCCCGGCACGCAGCGGAAAACGCGTAGTGCGGGGACGACGCCCATCCGCAGTCCTTCATGGGAAATTTGCCAGCCGGACATTGGTGCGGCGTTGGAGAGCGCCGTTATACTTCCGATTCTCGCTCTGCCCCCCTGGATGAGGCTTCCTCTGTGTTGGCTGGACCGTTGTTCGTGCGCGAAGTGTTGACCGCACCGCGCCAACTCAAGCATTTCCTGCTTCGATCGGGATACGTCGGGGCGCTGTTCGTGCTGCTGTACACTGCGGCGCAAGTCACGTTCGGCTGGCAGCAGGTCCGGAATCTCGCCGACATCGCCCGCTTTGGCGAACTGGTTTTCCAGATCTTTACGCTGGTCCAGTTGACGCTGATTGTCTTCTTTTCGGTGCTGTTCTCGGCCGGAAACGTCGCGCAGGAGAAGGATCGGCGGACGCTGCTGATGTTGCTGACCACAGACTTGCGGGATTCGGAGCTGGTCCTGGGCAAGCTCTGTGCGAGTCTCTTGCTGCCGGGGGTGCTGATCGGCGTTTCGGTTCCCGCATTCCTGTTCCTTTACTGGCTGGGGGGAGTGTCGATCGCGCAGATCGGGTGCGTCATCGGCCTGTCGGCGGCGACCGCCTTCGCCAGCGGAGCCTGGGGAACGCTGGTCGCTTACTGGCGTGAGAAGACCTTCCAGACGCTGGCCATCAGCCTGATCGGTGTGGTGCTCTTCATCGCCGTTGTGGAAGGGGTTGTCGCCGCAGCATCGGGAGCGACGTCGATCATCGGTCCCCTCAATCCGTTCCGGACGGCCCTGGTGGTGCTGGATCCGTTCAACGTGCCCGACTTCGCTCAAGTGGCTCTGCTCGGGATTGCTGAACTGACGGGTGTGGGAGCTGCCTTGGTGGTCGCCACAGTGCTGCAACTGCGGTTATGGAATCCCTCGCGGATGATGACCGAGGCCAAGACCAAGGAAGAAGGGGAGTCGGAGCGGACCCGGCCGGCGCGGACGGTTTGGGAGCATCCGGTCATCTGGCGCGAAATGATGACGCGCGGCTACGGTCGCAAGGTCGCGCTGATCAAACTCGCCTATCTGATCATGGCCGCGTTCGCGTTCTACGTCGTCGCCGGCATTTCCGCCGACGCGGAACGGGTCCTGGGAATGATCTCGCCCTCCGGCTTCGCGATGCTGGGGCTAAGTCTGTTGGCGCTGATGCTCGTCAATACGCAGGCTGTCACTTCACTGACGAGCGAGCGCGACGCCGCCACGTTGGAGTTGCTGCTCGTCACTGAGATCTCCGCCAAGGAGTTCGTGTACGGAAAGCTCGGCGGAATTCTCTATAACACCAAAGAGGTCTTGCTGGCGCCTCTCGCGTTTCTGCTCTGGCAGACCGTCATCGGGCGATTGTTCGCGGAACATGCCCTGTACCTGGGGATCGGTTTCCTGGTGCTCGTCGGCTTCGCGGCCATGCTCGGACTGCATTTCGGGCTCACTTACGGCAGCTCCCGGCAGGCGATCGCGAACAGCCTGGGTACGATGTTCTTCCTCTTCGTGGGAATCTTCATCTGCATGCTCCTCATCGTGCAGGCACGGTCCTCGTTTGCGGTCCAGTTGCCGAGCTTCCTGATCTTTATCCTCGGCGGCAGCATCGGCTTGTGGGCGACGTTGACTCATCGCAATCCGTCCCCCGCTTTAACTCTGGCCGCGGCGGTGCTCCCCTTCTGCACGTTTTACGCAATTACGAGTTTCCTGCTCGGCCAGACGCTGGGGGTCTGCCTGTTCGTGTGCGCCGCATACGGATTCACCGCCATTGCGATGCTGGTCCCCGCCGTGAGCGAGTTTGACGTCGCCCTGGGGCGGTCGACACTCGATCGCGGCTAAGGGCTGAGCGAACTGCGTTCGACACTTGGCCCTTGACTCTCAGCCCTGGGCCGCTCCGGAAATTCGCGCAGTATCCCTCTCACCTGCAGACATGAAGATTTGGTATACTCTCGGGCAGCAGTTCTTTTTCCTGGCTGACCGGAGACCCCCCGTATGGCGACCTCGTCGCAAGCGCTCACCACCCTCCATGAATTGCATCAACGGCTCCGCGAGGTGCAGGGGGATCTGGAGCGCGGTCCGCGACAGGTGCAGATTCGCACGGCGACCCTGCAGAAGCGACAGGCCGAGTTGCAGACCGCCCGCGATCGGTTGAAGCAGTTCAAGATGGTCGCCGACCAGAAGAATCTGCAGCTCAAAACCAATGAAGCCAAAATTGCGGACCTGAAGACCAAGCTGAATGTCGCCGGATCGAACCGTGAGTACGAGATCATCACCGGTCAGATTGCCGCCGACACAATGGCCAACAGCGTGCTCGAAGACGAGATTCTTGAGGCGCTGACCAAAGTCGATCAGATGCAGGCGGAGCTGAAGGGGGCTGACGAGATGGTCAAGGTGGCGGAGAAGGAACTGCAGAACGCCACTGCCGACGCCCAGGCCCGTGAGCCGGGACTCAAAGAACGTGAGAAGTCCCTGCTGGCCGAAGTGACCGCCGCCGAGAAATTCCTCCCCCCCGACATCCTGCCCCAGTACCGTCGCACGGTGCAGGCCTTCGGATCGGAAGCCCTGGCGGCCGTTGAAAACAAGGTGTGCACGTCCTGTTACGTACAAATCACGTCGCAGAAGTTGGTGGAACTGAGGTCCGGCAAGATTATGTTTTGCACCTGCGGACGCTTGATGTATCTTCCGGAAGAGAAGTAACCCGCATGCATCGCGCCTCCCGGGACTTGCCGCATCAATGCACCCGGCGTCTCCCGCGTCGCCACAGGTAGACGGCCAGGACGACGATAACGCCGCCCCACAACAGCGGCTGATCTTGCTTCGTGGTCTTCGCTCCTGACGAGGCCGCTTCTTCGCTCATGGGGAGCAGCTGGCTCCCGATGGCTTCGGTGGTCGACGCCGTCGAGTTTCCCGGGGGTATGGGAACCAGCTCAGGCTCGCGGGAGGCCGCCGTTCGGGCCGACACGTGGATCTGCTGCGATTGAGGGTCAAAAAGTTGTCTGTCCCAGTCGACCGCCAGCAGCAGATCGAACCCCGGATTGAGGTCCTTGGCCTGGCACGAGCAGGCGCCGCAGAGAAAGCGGGTCAATTCCGCCAAGGCCTCGAAATCCGCTTCGGAAGGTTTCAGCACCGCCAGCGCTCGTCCCCGCCCGAAGATTGGCAACAGCAGCGTTTCGCCATCCGCAACGGGCTCGCGCGCATGTGCGATGGCGCAGCGTCGCAACCAGGTGTTGGCGGCATCCTCAAGAGCGACCGTCAAGACTGAGAATCGAATCTCCAACGGGATCGCGGACATCAATTGCGACCCCGGCAGCCCGATACCCGGCGGCAAGGGAATGCTCTCGACCAATGTGGGAAGGGCGTCGGTGATGGTCGCGGCCAATCGCTCAGCGACGGCAGCATCCTCACCCGCAAGCAGCACCCACACAATGGAGTCCCCCGCGAGGATGCGCCGTTGCAATTCCCGCTCGACCGGAGTCTCGCCCCAGGATGAAGGGACATCGGCCAAACCCCCCTTCCAGACGATCGGCGAACCTCCGCGTCCCCCCGGAGCTCGGACGACGAAGTACGGCAGCGCGGGATCGTCGAGTCCACGCCATAACAGCTGCAGATCGTCATCCAGGACACCGGCGACATCGCACGCGACGACTTCGAGATTCAGTGGACCGCCGTTGACCAGCGAGAGATCCTCAAGACTCGAAACCGCCGCCCGATCCGCGGCGCTCATGGGCCCGCGGTGAAAAACGTCGACTTCAAAGAGATCACTTTGCCAGCGCTCGAGAGCGTACCGAAAGACGGGAATGGCACAGGCGCCCGCGCTGATGGGCAGCCCTAAAAGGACCAGCAGCGACGCGGCTGCCAGTCCGCGGGTGCGTCGGATCGTTCTGCGCGGAACGATCGGCGGAAGCCAAGCATCCGGGAGGCCGGTAGACAGCCCCGGGCTTCGGGGAAGTGGCCGGGCCTCGAGCGCGTCGCACGTCATCCCCTTGGCATCGTTCATCGTTTCTCCTTCTCGATTTCCGCCCGCCGCATCAATCTCGCCCGAAGCAAATGACGCGACCATCGGTCGTCGAGAGATACACACGGCCGTAGGCGGCCGACATGCCGTCCCAGACCGGCAGGGCGTCGACATGGAACTCGGCGATGCGGCTGCCGTCTTTTGTGGAGACGACGAGGAACTTTCCCCCCTGCTTGCCTTCGAGTGCATCGTCTGCAGCTTGCAGTTGTTCTTGAATTGCCGGATCTTTGGCGGCCAGGCGCTCCAGGGCGTACTCCTCATCGACGAGGTCAGGTGGACCAGCGACGCAGAGCGAATCGTTCGCCAGCAGCATCGCTCGCGCAAAGACCGAAACGAACTTCGTCCACTCGTGATCGAAGCCCATCTGTTGGGGCGGAGCCGCATTACCACCCGCATTGGCCCTGGCGGCGGGAGCCAATTTGGGGAAGACGACCGCGATGCCTACGCGGCCTTGGCCGGTAGGAAGCTGACCAAGTTCACCGTGATTCCGATTCGCCGTTGCGTCCTTGGCGTTGCCGTCGTCGAACGTGCAGACCAGCACGGCATCGCCGACCGGGCGCTCTCCCGATTCGGTCTGCCGCGCGGCGGCCGCAATCTCAGCGGGCGACAGCGCCCGCTTGTAAATACGAACTTCATCCAGGCTGCCGGTGAATGCGACGTCATCGCCGTAGTCCCCAACGGAGCCGCCGCTATCGCCGCCGAATTCCATGGTCTGCTTGGGCTCGGCCGCGATGAGGCCCGGAGCCGGACCTGCGGCGACCTTCGTCCCGTTCAGGTAGAGCGTGAGCGTTTTATCGGCCCCGAGCACTCCCGCCAGGTGATTCCAGCCATTCGGCAGCCGATCTTCCCCCTCGATATTTCCAAGCGAGTTTTGAGTGCGAACCGCGAAACCGGGTTTGCGACCGGAGAGATACAACGCGTAACCATTGCTGGGTCCGCCATGGGAGACGATGACGCCGTTGGGAGCATCGGCCTTCACCCAAGCTTCGACGGTCAGCGGCGATTTCGACGGGTCGAGCGATCTTGAGTTCGCGAAGCGGACCACGTCCAGTTCGGCTCCCTTCGCGTTCTTGGGTTTGTTGGGCTGGCCTGGCTGTAGGATCTTAGGCGCTGCCGCTTCGCGGCTGGCCGCGAACAACTGATGCTCCAGCGGCGTCGTCCAGCGGTAGTATTGCGGCTGTCGGGCATAGCCGAAGACTTCTTGGTCGTTGAAGACCAGAATCCGTCCTGACGGCGTGTGCTTACCGGCCTGATAGTAGCCGTTATGGCCCCCGGCGAAGTTCTTGCCGTAGACCCAATAGGAACGATGGAACCAGGTGTCGTCGAGAAAACCCATCGGCGCAAAGAGGTGGCGGCCCGGACCGGATTGTGTGCCCCCTTGTTCCGGCGCCTGACCGGAAACCGGGCCGATCTCCAATCGGTTCCCCTCGCGATCGAATTTCTGTGACCGCAGAAAGACATTCTCACCGTCGCTGCTGAGGATGTCGGCGAGTCCCACCGGCATCTGCAGAGTCTGCAGACGCTCCTGCAAGTCCTTGCCGGTTTCCGGGTCGCGATCATTCATGGCCGTCTCGGAGAGCTTCCGGCCCGTCCGCGGATCGAGGCGGACGTACCACATCCCGCCATCGAGGAAGCTGCTGCGCCCGACGATGAAATGGGCTGCATCGTGCTCGACCAGAATTGTCCCGTGCACCGGCCAGACCGATTCCAATTGTTCGAAAGCCATCAGACGGCGGTCGACCGGGGCCGCTCGGTACTTCCACAGGAGCGCGCCGTCGCCGGCGCGGAGCGAATAGACCCAACCGTCAGCCGACCCGAACAGCAATCGCCCTTTCCAGAACGTGGGGGGAGAATCGATGCGCCCCCCGGCGGTGAACGTCCACAACGGTTTTCCGGTCTTGGCGTCGAGGCTGTGCAGCGTGTGGGCGTCGCATTGAGCCACGAAGAGTTGTCCCTGAGCAATCACTGCAGCGGAGAGGCGACCGCTCAACTTCGTTTCCCATGACCGATCCAGATTCGCGGACAACTCCTGCTTCGTGGAACCGCTCCGCTGCGAGTCGTGACGATAGGTGGGCCATTCGTCGGCTGCCGCGTCCACTTCCGCCAAGGGCTCGTCCAGCGCCGGTCCCGTTTCAAGGCGCCCCTCTTCCGGAATCAACTTGGGCAACACCACACCTTTTGCCGCCGGCGCCAAGGCGTTAAGGCCATACAATTTGGCTTCCGGATAGCAGGCACAGTTGTGCGGCGGTGCATAGAGGAGTCCGTTGCAGGGCATGACTCCGTACAGGCAGCCGCCGCGGACCCAGTGATTGATGTCCCAGTGTTTCGCGTGGAAATCGACGAACTCGATGCCGGTCCGCGAGGGAATGATGAACCGGTCGGTGGCCTTGGCGATGTAGCAGCGGTGATGGAACCAGTACGTGTCAATGTCGGGAGCGAACTTCGATTTCACATCGCCCGTCTGCGGATCGCGGCCGGTGAAGATGCCCGAGTCTCGGCCGCTCGTTGTCGGAGCGACCCACACAAG